>VBEY01000121.1 GCA_005889295.1 Chloroflexota bacterium
CTCGGCATGGAGGCGACCGGCGCCGGGCTGCAGCGGATCAAGGCGCACGTGCCGATGGCCGAGACCTTCCGTTACGCGACGGACCTCCGCTCGATGACCGGCGGGCGCGGAACGTTCAGCGCGGAGCTGCTCGGCTACGAGGAGTGCCCATCACACATCGCGCAGAAGGTGATCGCGGCGCACGAAGAGCAGATAGAGGAGCAGCCCGCAGCGGCGCGTTAACTGCCGGACCGCTCGCGCAGCCGCTTGCCGATGAGCCAGTGGTGCCCCGCCGGATCGGCAATCCGGCCCTGCCGCATTCCGTATGGCTGATCGGCGATCGGAAAGACGACCTTCCCGCCCGCCGCGACGGCTCGGTCTGCCACCGCATCGGGATCCGCGACGATCAGGCTCAGGCGGACGGTCGTTCCGCCAAGCGTCGCCGGACTCACGTTGAACGCCGGTGGGTTCTCGTCGACGGCGAAGAAGCGCTCGCCATCGATCGACATCTCGATGACGAACTGCCCGGTCGGGCTCGACTGGCGCGAGATCTCGATCGCTCCGAACGCCTTCTTGTAGAACTCAACGATTGCGCGTGCGTCCTTGACGGTGAGGAAAGGGGTGAGCTCCACGCTCGCCATATTTCGCTGCCTCCTTTGTCGAGCGCGCTATGCGCGCGGCGCGGCGCCGTGGCGAACCAGCCCGTTCGCCCAGCAGACCGCGATGAGCGCGAGGCCGCTGATCACACCAGCAGGCACGTGATACCAGGCCGCATAGAAGACGACGGCGACGCCGAAGACACGGACCGCCTGCAACCAGGGCGGCATGAAGCGATGGACCTGGTGGTAGAGAGCGCGCTCCGCGAATGTCAGGGGGTGTTCGCTACGAGCCGTCCCGCGAAGAACGACAGCACCCATTCCACGAGCAAGGTACCGCGATTGCGGACGCCGAGGAGCTGCATGAGGTAGTTCACGCGCCAGACCGTCCAGGCAGGAAGACCGCTGATGACGAGGCCGCCGAGCCTGGCAAACTCGGCGCCCGCCTGCGTGCGGCCGAGCGCGACGAGGTCGCCCTTGCGGTGATAGACGAACGGCTCGGTGGGCTGGCCCCGCACGAGCGCGGCGAGATTGCGCGCGGCGGCCGGCGCTTCGAGAACGGCGACCTGTGCGAGCTGCGGCAGCGCCTTTCCGCCGTGCTCGAAATAGGCGGCATCGCCGAGGACCAGTACGTCGTCGCGCCCATCCGCCCGAAACCGGTCGTCCACCACGATGCGGCCATCTTTGGCCTTCGGAAGGTCAATCGAAGGGACGAGCGGATTCACCTTGACACCACCCGACCAGACGATCGTCCGGGCGCGAAGCTGCGCACCGTCCTTCGTATGCACGACCCCCGGGCCGATCTCGGACACGAGCGTGTTCAAGAGGACCCGTATGCGCTGCTGCGCGAGCCGCTTCATCGCGATCGCCGACAGACGCGGATCCATCGCGGGCAGCACACGGTCCCCGCTATCGATGAGGTGGACCGCAACGTCAGCGTGGAAGTCGATCGAGGGGTAGATCTTCCGAAGGGTGTGATCCATCAGGTCGCGCAGCGAGCTCGCGAGCTCCACGCCGACCGGCCCCGCGCCGACGATGATGAAGGTCAGTGACTCGCGGCGGCGGGCAACGTCGGTCTCGGTTGCTGCGCTCTCGAAAATGTCGAGGACGTGGCGTTTTAAGCTTTCCGCGTCCGCGAGCCATTTCACCGGAAGCGCGTTCTCGCGCACGCCGGGAATGCCGTAGTCGTTCGTCACCGAGCCGAGCGCGATCACGAGGTGGTCGTACGGGAGCTCGCCGTCGGCCGTGCCCACCCGCCGGTGCTCGAGGTCGATCGCCGTCACCTCGCTCTGCAGGAACCGGAAGCCGGCCGGCGCGGTCGCATCGCGCAGCGGGTACGCCACGGCGTGCGGTGGGAGCTCGCCGGTGCACACCTGATAGAGCAGTGGCGTGAAGAGGTGGTAGTTCTGCCGATCGACGAGCGTTAAGGCCTGCGGCGGCTTCGACGCGTTCGAGCTCCGCGAGGTAGGCGCGGGTCAGCGGATCCTCAGCGTCAATCGTGCTCGCGATCCGGAGCCGCTCGCGAGCCGCACCGAGGTCGCCGGCGCGGAGGTGCGCGAACCCGGCATCCGCGATGTACGCCGCCTGTCCCGGTCGGAGGGCTGCGGCTCGGTCGAGCAGGTCGAGCGCATCGGCCTTCGACCCGGAGGCAAGCAGAGCGACGCCAAGCTCGTGCATCACGTCGGCCTGCCCAGGCGCAAGCTCTAGGGCACGGCGGAATGAGGTCGCCGCGGCGACGAAGTCGTCGGTCTGTCGCGCGACGAGGCCCATGCCAAAGTGCGCCTCCCAGATGTCCGAGTCGAACGCGAGTACGCGCTCGAACGCGGCGCGCACGTCGTCGAGACGCTTCGCATCCGCCGACAATGCCGCGCGCCCGGCGCGCTCGAGCTCGGCCTCGAGGTCGGGACGCTCGAGCCCGAGCCGGAGACGATGCGCCTGGGCGCGCGCTTCGAGGTCCGCGACTGCGCTCGACAGGATCTCCTCGAGCTCACGCGCGGCGTCCGCACGGAGACCCGCCGCGATGTGGATGCGGGCGAGATGGACCCGAGCTGTCGCACGGCCGCTCGCCGCGGCGCGTTCGAAGTACGCGCGGGCAGCCGGCTGGTCGGACTTCTGCAGCGTGATGATCCCGAGAAGCTCCTGCGAGCGGGCGAACTGGTCGCTGTCCGGCGCGATGCGGCGAAGGTGTGCGGCGGCCTGACCCGGCGCCTGCTCCGCGATGTAGAGCTCGGCGAGCACAAGAACATCGGCGTCGCGCAGCGGACGCAATGTGTTCGCGTGCTCGAGCGCGACGATCGCCAGGCTCGCTTCGCCGAGACCGCGAAGGAGCTCCGCGCGCATGTAGTGCGCGCGCCATGACCGCGGCCTCGCCTCGATGACGTCCTCGAGCGCGCGCGCGGCGCGCTCCACGTCGCCGCGCTCGACGGATTCCGCCGCAAGCACGAGGAGCTGGTCTTCCGCCCGCACCGACTCCGGATCCAGCTGGATCGCGGCGACGTAGTCGTCGAACGCACGCGCGCGAGCCGCGTCGGCGGCGCTCTCGTCGCCGGCCCGGAGGAGCGTGGCGTCGGTCTCGTCCTCGAGGCCCGCGAGAAGCACCTGGTACGAGGGCTCGTTCGCGGTCTCGGGATCCAGTCGAGGTACCGGAACGCCGAGCGCACGGGCGAGCCAGGTCGCAAGCGCCGGCTCGGCAAGGTGAAGCTCGTTCGGGGCGACCACGAGCTCGTGCTCGGCGGCCACGCTACGCGTCTTGACATCGACGAGCGTCGCGGCAAACGCGCGCCCGTTCTCGTCGTCGCGATAGAGGCCGGTCAGCGCGTGCGTGGTGCCGAGCGATTCGCCGTACCGGGCCGCGAGATCGGCATCGGGGGTCGAGCCAAACACGAGATAGCCGGCGTCGCTCGTCGTTTGTGGCATCGCCACGAGGAAGACAGGCCTGAGCTCGATATTCGGGTCGTCCGCGAAGCGCTCGACGAGGCGCCGCGCGACCTGACGGCCGATCCCGCCGGTTTTGGCGTCGCGTCCCCTGGCGCCGAACGGGACCACGGCGACGACCGGGCGCGCGGTCGTCACCGGAAGCGGACGCGCACGGCCTGGCGCTTGCCGATCTGGACCAGGGGCTCGCCCGTCACCGGGACCATGGTCTCCTCGCTTGCCACGGCGCCGTCGACGCGCACCCCGTTTTGCGCGACCAGCTGCCGCGCCTCGCGCTTGCTCTTCGCGAAGGCCGAGACGACCAGATCCACGATCCCGACTTCTTTCTGACCGTTCACCTTCACATCCACGGTCGGCGCAGCAGCCGGAGCGGCTCCCTCTTTGTGCACTCGGTCGAACTCCCGCTCCGCCTCGTCCGCGGCTGCGGCCGAATGCAGCTCAGCCGTGATGGTCCGGGCGAGCTTCCGTTTCGCCTCGCGCGGGTGAAGCTCCTTGCGCGCGAGCGCCTCGAGCGTCGCTCGGACCTCTTCCATCGGCAGCTCGGTCGCCCACTCGTAGTAATGGGGCATCAGGCTGTCCGCGATCGACATCACCTTGCCGTAGACCTGGTCCGGCGGATCGACGAGCCAGATCGCGGTCGCCGGCTTGGATTTGTGCATCTGATCGCCATCGAGTCCCTCCAGCATCGGGACGATGAAAACGGACTGCGGTGGCTGGCCGATCATTTCCTGCAGCTCCCTGCCCGCGAGGATGTTGAAGAGCTGGTCGGTCCCGCCGAATTCAACGTCCGCTTTGATCGCCACCGAGTCGTACGCCTGCAGGAGCGGATAGAGAAGATCCTTGATCGGGATCGGCGTCTTCTTCTCCATCCGCTTACGGAACTCCTCGCGCGCCAGCATCTGCTGCGCCGTGAAGCGCGAGGAGAGCTCGATGACATCACGAAGGCCGAATTTCCCGTACCACTCGTCCTGGAGGACGACGCGCGCGTTCTCACGCGGCACGATGAGGTGGAACTGGTCGAGATAGGTCTTCGCGTTCTCAAGCACCTCGTCCCGAGACTTCATCGGCCGGCTGATTTCCTTGTCGGTCGGGTCGCCGATCTGCGTCGTCCAGTCTCCGACGATGAGCACGATCTCGTGGCCCCATTGCGACAGCTTTCTTAACTTCCGTAACGAGATCGCGTGGCCGAGATGAAGATTCGCGTGCGTCGGGTCAAACCCTTGCTTGATACGCAACTGACGCTCGCCTGAGGCAAGCGCCGCGCGGAGATCGCCGAGAACGCTCACATCGCTCACGCCGCGCGTGAGGAATTCATCGAGATCGCGTTGTGAAGGACGTGTCGGCACGGCCACAGGATACGTTCGGCGGCGGGTACCATGGACGCATCGCGCGTTCGAAGACGACGCACGACCACGCGCTCCGGCGCGGGGCATATCGCTCGATGCGGCGCCGGGGCGGCGGAGCGCTCGGCGGTTGGCGCCTCGCTCTGCCGTCGGGCCTCTTCGCCCTGATCTTTGCGACGGGGGCGTTGCTTCTCCTGGGCGCAGGTGCGGCGTTTGCCTTCTTCACCGAGGATCTCCCCTCGGCGCAGGACCTCGCCAAGGATCCCCTACCCCAGTCGACGAAGGTCTACGACCGTACCGGCGCGGAGCTGCTGTACCAGTTCTCGGAGGAGAACCGCGAGCTCGTGGCCTACGACGAGATCCCGCAGATCCTCGTCGATGCGACGGTCGCGGCGGAGGACAAGAGCTTCTGGTCGAATCCGGGTGTCGATCTGCTCGGTATCGTGCGTGCGATCGTCTCCGACGTCACCAACCGCGGCAGCGGCCAAGGCGGCGCGTCGACGATCACGCAGCAGCTCGTGAAACAGCGGATCGTCGGCAGCGAGGTCTCGATCAAGCGCAAGATCCGCGAGGCGATCCTCGCGGTCGAGGTGACGAACACCTACTCCAAGCGCCAAATCCTCGAGCTCTACTTCAACCAGATCTACTACGGGAATCAGGCGTACGGCGTGAAGGCGGCGGCCCAGACGTACTTCGGGAAGTCGGATCTCTCCAAGCTCACGCTCGCCGAGGCAGCGCTTCTCGCAGGCTTGCCGCAGGCGCCCTCGGTCCTCGACCCAACGCAGGCCGACAACGTCGACCGCGCCAAAGACCGTCGCGCCTACGTCCTGAGCCAGATGGTCGACACCGGCGCGATCAAGCAGGGCGCGGCCGACGGCGCGAACGCCGAGACGATCAAGGTCGCGGGCCCTCCGGTGGCGACGATCAAGGCCCCGCACTTCGTCTTTCAGGTGCGCAACCAGCTGACGCAGATTCTCGGCGGCGACGAGGCGGCGGTCTCGCGCGGTGGCTACCGGGTGACAACGACGCTGGACATGACGAAGCAGGAGATCGGCGAGCGGCAGGTCAAGGAGTGGGTCGAGAGGCTGCACGGGCGCAACGTGTGGAACGCTGCGCTCGTGTCCATCGACCCGCGAAGCGGCGAAGTCCTGACGTATGTTGGGTCCGTCGACTACAACAACCGCGACGATCCGCGCGTCCAGGGCCAGTTCGACGTCGCCGGTATCGGCGTCCGTCAGCCCGGCTCCTCGTTCAAGATGTTCAACTACGTCACCGCGCTGAAGAACGGCGCGACCGCCGCGACCGTCGTGGTCGACGCCCGCACCGATTTCGGAGGAAAGGCCGATCCGACGCGCCTCAGCCCCGCGGCCTGCGCCTACTGCCCGGAGAACGCGGACCTGCAGTACCACGGCCCGGTCACGATGCGGCAGGCGATCCGCGAATCACGGAACGTACCCGCCGTACGGTTCCTCGCTGAGTACTCCGGCATTGAGGCCACCATCCAGACCGCGCACGACCTGGGTATCACGACCGACATCGACCCGACGACGATCGGTCTCTCCCTCACCCTGGGCGCGAAGGAAGTGCACCTCGCCGACATGGCGAGCGCTTATGGCGTGCTCGCCAACATGGGTGTGCGGGTGACGCCGACGTACGTCCTCAAGGTCGAAGATGCGCACGGAAAGGTGGTCTGGGAGCACAAGGACTACGAGCAGAAGCGCGTGCTCGACGCCGGGATCGCGTGGATCATGACGGACATCCTGAAGGACACGACGCAACCCTCGAAGGACTTCATCTTCGGCTCGTGGACGAACATCGGGCGCGTCGCCGCGCTCAAGACCGGCACCACCGACAACCTCAAGGACGTGTATTCGGTCGGCTATGTCCCGACGCTCGTGACCGGCGTATGGATGGGGAACTCGAACGGGGATCGCATGAGCGCAGTCGACTTCGCCAGCGCGACCGGTCCGGGCCAGCTCTGGCGCGACTACATGAAGGAGGCCCTCGCGGATACTCCGGTCTCGGATTGGGCACGACCGGCCAACGTCGTGAGCGGCACGGTGGTATCCGCGCCGGGTGCATACGGCGGCTTCGGCTCCGGCCTTGCACCGTCGGCTCTGTCGCCCTTCTCCATGACCGAGTGGTTCATTAAGGGCACCGAGCCGGCGAAGGCCGACGACTGGTTCGTCGCCGGGTGCCCGCAGCCGGACGGAACAGTGAAGGTCGCGATGAAGATCAACGACACTCGCGCGCCCGCGGCGTTCCAGCGCTACACCGACCAATGGGTCCGCGACGCGATCGCCGGCAAGCACACGTACGGCCGTTACACCTGGAACCTGGTGAGCCCGGATGCCTGCGCGACCCCAACGCCTGTGCTGACGCCCGTGCCGACGCGGACGCCGGTCCCGACCCCAACGTTCCCGTTCGGGACTCCGACGCCGCGGCCCATTCCGACGCCCACCAAAAAGCCCTAGCCGTGGGCGAAGGGGCCCAGGGGGAGGGGCCCCTGATGGGGCAGGGGCCCCAGGGGGAGGGGCCCCTGATGGGGAATGGGCCTCAGGTCAGCGCGATCGTCGGCTGCGTCGATGACGCCGGACGGGTCCTCATCGTCAAGCAAACGTCCGGTCCGTTTGCGGGTTCATGGCTTCTCCCTGGCGGCACCGTGGAGCGGAACGAGCGCCTCGAGGACGCCGCGCGGCGCGAGCTCTTCGAAGAGACGGGCTATCGCGCCGGCGATCTCCGTCCTCTCGCTCTGTACGAGGTCCGCGGCGCGCCGCCCGGCCGCTTTCACTTCCTCGTGTGCCTGTTCCGCGCCGCTCTCACGAACGGAACGCCGCGACCCGAGCCGGGCGGCGAGCTTCGCTGGGCCGCGCCGCTCGAGATCGACCCGCACCCGAGCCTGGCTGTCGCTCTTGTCGACCTCGGCCTGATCGACCGCGGTCGCGCCGCGCTCGAACTGGACCTCGCGGCGATCGGGGTCGGGATGCGGCGTGTGTTCTAACGCGAAGACGGGAGTGTCGCCGCTCGCGCCTAGAGCGTGATGATCGTGGCGCCTTCGCCGCCTTCGGAGGGTCCGGCTGGCTCGTGGGCCCGCACGAGCGGATGGCCGGCGAGGGCCGCGCGGATCGCGGCGCGCAAAGCACCGGTCCCTTTTCCATGCACGATGCGCAGGCGTCCGATTCCGGCGACCGCGGCGTCGTTGAGGTACCGGTCGAGCACGGCGAGCGCCTCGTCCGGTCGCGCGCCGCGGAGATCGAGCTGCAGTGGAACGCTCGTCGCGGATCCGCGTATCACGGGGCGATCCGAACGAATCTGCGGCTCGCTCCGCTCCGGCGCCGGCCGCAGCTGCGCGGCGGGCACCCGGAGGCGCAGTGCGCCCGCGGCCACGTCGGCCATCCCGCGGTCGTCGATCGCGAGCAGCGTCCCCGCTTCGGCGACTCCCTCCACGAGGACCGGCGCGCCGACCGCGATCGGTACGGTCGCCCGCGCCGGTGCTGGGGAGGTGGCCGCCGCCCGCGTCGACTCCGCCTCGGCGAGCGCAGCGCGCGCCTCCTCGACGAGGTTGCGCTTTGCCGCCTGGTCGCGAGCGTCTTCGGCTTGCCGTAGCGCGCGTCGTGCCTGAAGCAGGAGTTCGTCGGCCTCGGCGCGCGCGCGGCGGAGCGCACGCTGGGCTTCGTCGCGGATCCGGTCGGCCTCGCGCTCGGCTCCGGCCGTCGCCTCGGCCGCATCGGCGGCGGAGACTCGTGCCTCCTCGAGCGCCGAGCTGAGCTCGGTGCGCTGCCGCTCGGCCTCGAGCAGAGTGCGTTCGAGGGAACGGTGGAGCTCGGAAAGGTGCGTGTCCGCTCGGGCGAGCACGCCCGTCTCGAGCCCGAGGCGCTCGGCAATGGCGAACGCATTCGAGGCGCCTGGAAGTCCGATCCGCAGGCGGAAGGTGGGCCGCAGCGTATTGGAGTCGAACTCCATGCTCGCGTTGCGCACACCGGCCGTGTTCAGCGCGAACGCCTTCAACTCCGGGTAATGCGTTGTCGCAGCGACGAGCACGCCGCGCTCGAGGAGCGTCTCGAGCACGGCCATCGCGAGGGCCGCGCCCTCATCCGGATCGGTCCCGGCTCCGACCTCATCGAGGAGCGCGAGATCTCCACGCTCCGCGTCCGCAAGCGTAGCCACGACGTTGCGGAGGTGGGATGAGAACGTGGAGAGCGACTGCGCGATCGACTGGTCGTCGCCGATATCAGCGAAGATGCGGCGTACGACCGGCACGCGTGCCCGGTCCGCGGGGATCGCGAGACCGCACGACGCCATCGCGGTGAACAAGCCGATCGTCTTGAGCGTCACGGTCTTGCCACCGGTGTTCGGACCAGTGATGACGAGGACGCGGAACTCTCCGCCGAGCTGGACATCGATTCCGACGACGCTCCCCTGCTCCACGAGAAGCGGATGGCGCGCGTCGAAGAGATCGAGGATGCCCTCCGCGTTAAGCTCGGGGCGCGTCGCTTGGAGCGAGTCCGCATAGAGCGCCTTGGCCAGGATGAGATCGAGAGTGGCGAGCGCCGTCGTCATCGCGTCGAGATCGCTGCTCGCTTTTTCGATGCGCCGCGAAAGCTCATCGAGGATCCGCTCCACCTCGAGCCGCTCGGCGAGCTCGGCCTCGCGGAGCGCGTTGTTCGCTTCCAGGATCTCAAGGGGCTCGATGAAGACCGTCTGGCCGCTCGCGGACTGGTCGTGGACGATCCCCTTGACCGCGCCGCGGTGCTCGGCCTTGACCGGCACGACATAGCGCCCACCGCGTTGGGTGACGATCGGGTCCTGCAGCACCCGGAGCAGATCCGGAGACCGCACGAGTCCATCGAGGCGCTGCTGGAGCCGAGCTTGCGCCGCGCGCAGGTTGGACCGCAGCGAGCCAAGGCGAGCGCTGGCCCGATCGAGGACCTCGCCGGTCGGGCCGATCGCGTTCTCGATCGCGGCCGCGACATCGGTGGGTGGCCGCGCGAAACGCCCGCGGGCCGCGAGCGGAGGGTACGGATGGACATCGGCGAATAGGCGCTCGGCGGCACGCACCGTCTCCGCAACGGCGACGAGCTGGACCGGATCGAGCGTGCCCCCGAGCCTCGCGCGCCGCAGCGCATCGCGGATGTCTCGCGCGCCACGCAGGCCGCTTGACGGGTTCGCGCGCAGAAGGTCCCGCGCCGCCGCGGTCTCATCCTGGAGGCGCTCCGCCTCGCGGAGGTCGGTCGTGGGAAAGAGCGCTTCGGCGAGCTCCCGTCCGGGTGCGAACGCGGTCCGCTCAGCCAACAGGTCCCGGACCACCGGCAGCTCGAGGCGGGCGAGGGCGGCTTCGTTCACGGCCGCGACACGCCGAACGACCCGCGAACGTACAGACGCCAGGGCTTGTTTGTCGTGGCGTGGTCGTTCAGACCAACGCGGACCGATCGCACGACACGCGGCGACGGGACCGGCCGAGCATTCCGAATCGAAAGGGCCGAGCGAACGAGGTCGAGATTCGTGTGTTTCGTGGTGAGGCCGAAGGCACGCGCGAGCTTGCCGGGTCCGGCCAGCGCGCGCGGCGAGAAGCCCTCGAATCCGGCGAGCGGCTCGGCTCCTCGCAATAGGACAGCTCCCGCGACGCCATCACTCTCGGTCACGACGTTCAGACAGTGGTACATGCCGTACACGAAATAGACGTAGCTCCTTCCGGGCGGACCGAACATCGGCGCCGTCCGCGGCGTCGGACCGCGGTAGGCATGCGAGGCCGGGTCTCGCGCACCGAGGTACGCCTCGACCTCGACGATGCGCGCCGCGCGCCGTCCGGCTGGGCCATCGTAGACGAGCACCTTGCCGAGAAGCTCGCGCGCGACGCTCACGGTCTTGCGGGCGTAAAAGGAACGCGGCAGGCGGCGACCGAGGCCCTTTGGGCGCGACACCACCGCGGTGCTAGGGCGACGCGCTCAGTACGGGCTGCCGGCGGTAACCCTGAACACGATGTCGCCCACCTCGTACTTGAGCCGCGCGGCCCGGGTCCGCTCGGGATCCCCAGGCTGTGGTGCGGCCGTCGCGAGCGTGGCCGTGGCGGGAGCGACAAGGACGTCGGGCGCACGCGACGGCGGCGCGGCTGGCGAGGGCTCGACGCCGAGAGATCCGACGACCGCAAAGGTCATCACCCCGAACGCGACTGCGGCCTCGGCCAGCCTGAGTCGCAGCAGTCGCGCCGGAACGGCGAGTGCGAGCCCGACCCGGGGCTCCATCGCCGCGGCGAGGCGGGCGCGGCCGGCCGCGATGTTCGTCCGGCGAGACCGGAGCGTGGCGAAGGCCCGGTCGTAGGCCGCCTCGGCCAGCTCCAGGGTGCGGAGCGTACGCCGGCAGGGTGCGCAACCGGATAGGTGGCGCTCCATCTCGGCCCACTCGGGCGCAGCAAGCGTCCCGAGCAGGGTCCCCACGAGCTGCTCCTCCGTCGCCCGACAGCGCGTCCATCCGATCACCGAGCTCTCCCGCTCTCTGTAGCGGGCAGCCGGCCGTACGGTTCATGCAACGGGGTCGCGATTTGGAGCGCCTAAGGACTCAGATCTTGCGCCGGGGATCGAGCGCGTCGCGAAGGCCGTCGCCGATGTAGTTGATCGACAGGACGATCAGGAAGATGCACAGACCCGGGAAGATCGCCCAGTGCGGCGCGATGTCGATGAAGTTCTGCGCATCGTAAAGAAGCCGGCCCCACGTCGGCACGTCGGGGGGGAAGCCAAGGCCAAGGAAGGACAGCGTGGACTCAGTCAGGATCGCGCCGCCGACCCCGATCGTCGCCGCGACGAGGACCGGGCTGAGCACATTCGGGAGGATGTGCGAGAAGATGATCCGCCGGTCCGTGCTCCCGACGGCGCGGGCCGCCTCGACGAATTCCTTGTTCTTCAGAGACAGGAAGGACGCGCGCACGAGCCGCGCGACCGGCATCCAGTTAAGGACCCCGATGACCGCGACGATCATGATGAAAATCCCGACGTCCGGTCCGAACCGGCGAGCCACTTCCTCTCGGAAGAGGAAGATGATCACGAGCAGCAGCGGGAGGATCGGGAGCGATAGGAAGATGTCGGTCACGCGCATCAGCGGGTTGTCGGCCTTGCGGAAATAGCCCGCGACTGCGCCGATCGCCGTGCCCAGGCTGATCGCGATGAGGACCGCGATGATGCCGACCGCGATCGACACGCGTCCACCCCAGAGGGAACGCCCGAGAAGGTCGCGACCGAGGTCATCGGTGCCGAAGGGGTGCTCGAGCGACGGGCCCAGGAGTGCCTTTTCGAAGTCGATCACGCCGACCGGACGTTCGTAGAAGAACGGACCGATGAGCGTCGCGAGTACCAGAAGGGCGAGCATGGCGAGCCCGGCCATGGCCAGCTTGTCCCGAGTGAATGTGAACCAGGCATCCGCCCAGAGCGACCGCGGTGGACGCTTGTACTCCTGTGTAGCCACGCCGATCCGGACCTGGCTGGTGGTGGTCGCCATCAGGTGTACTTGATCCTCGGGTCCAGTACGGCGTAGAGCACGTCGGCGAGGAGGTTGAAGAGCACGACGAGCGCCGCGAAGATGAGAACGATCGCAGCGACAACCGGCGTGTCGCCGTCACCGATCGACCGGACCAAGAGCTCGCCGATCCCGGGCACGTGGAAGATCTGTTCGGTGACGATCGCGCCGCCGAACACCGTGGGGACGCCCAGAGCGATGAGCGTGACCACCGGTATGAGGCTATTCCGAAGCGCATGCCGAATGACGACCGCGCGTTCGGCGAGGCCTTTGGCGCGCGCCGTACGAACGTAGTCCATCGGTAGGTGCTCGAGCATCTCGGCGCGCACATATCGAGTGAGAACCGCCGCGTCGAACAATCCGAGCACCACGATCGGCATGATCGACTGCCTGAACTGGCTCAGCAGGGAAGAAAGGTCGGTGACTTTGAGGTTCGAGTCGTACAGGAAGGGAAGCCAATGCAGCTTCACGCTGAAGATGATGATCAGGATGAGGCCGGTGAAAAAGGTCGGCACGGAGAACCCGACATAGGCGAGGGTTGACACCGCGTGGTCCGTGAGGGTGTTCCGCCGGACCGCCGAGATCAAGCCGATCGGAAGCGCTACGACAATACCCACGATGTAGGCGACGCCCACGACGGCGAGGGTGTTCGGCAGCCGCTGCCAGATCAGCGTGCTGACCGAGCTGTGGCTCATGAACGAGACGCCGAAGTCACCCCGGAGCGCCGCCAGGAGCCACTTGACGTAGCGGATCGGCCAGGGCTGGTCGAGGCCAAGTGCGATCCGGATGTTCTCGCGCGCCGCGGGCGGGACGCGCGGATCGTTGCCGAACTGCGAGAGTGGATCGATCGGCGAGATCGCGAGGATCGCGTACATGATGAAGCTAATTACGAGCAGGGTAGGGATCGCGATGAGAAGCCGGCGCGTGACGTAGCGGCCCACGGTCTCTACCCCCTACCTGTCACCCAAGGAAAGCATAGTGGCGCGGTGGGAACGTTCCCACCGCGCCACCGTACGTCGTTACCCCGTTCGCTACTTGGCCCAGTTCGCGATGTCCCACATCTCCGAGTCCCAGCCGCTGAGCTCCACGTTCTTCATGGACTTGGAGACACCAGAGGTTGCCGAGGTCCGGTTGATGAGCGGGATGATCACCACGTCTGAGACCAGGATGTCGTTGGCCTGAATGGCCAGCGCGTTCGCCTTGGTGCGGTCGGCCTCCTTGCGAAGCTGGTCGACGATCTTGTCGTAATCGGGGTTGCAGTACCGCTCGTTCCCGTTGTTGTTCCAGTTGTTCGCCTTGCCTACCGCCTGCTTGCACGTCCAGTCGTTGAAGAATGAGGCGATGTCCGGCGGACCGGCGCTGTTGGCGAACTCTTCAACGTCGGCGAAGAACTTGGCGTATCCGTCCGGCGAGGTGTTCGTGAAGAAGACGCCGGCGTCGACTGACTTCAAGGTGACCTTGAAGCCGATCTTCTCCCAGTTCGCCTTGTTGATGTCCTGGTTCTTTTGCCGGACCGGGTTGACGCTCGTCTGGTAGAGCATCTCGAGGCGAACACCGCCCTTCGCACGGACCCCGTCGCTGCCTTTGACCCAGCCCGCCTTGTCGAGCTCGGCATTGGCCGCCGCGAGGTCGAACTTGCAGACGTCCAGGTTCGCGGTGTTCTTGGACTCCGCGTCGCCGCCGTTCCAGGCATTGCAGCTGGTTCGGCCGGTGAGACCGTTGCCGTAGATCTGCTCCGCCACGGTCTTGCGGTCAGTCGCCATCGCGAGCGCCCGGCGGACCGCCTTGTCGCTGAAGTACGGGTGCTTCGTGTCCGGCTCGGAGCGCTTGTCTCCGAGCGATGCGCTCGGATCCGCGCGGTTGAGGACGAGGCGCTCGATGCTGTTGCTGTAAACGCTCTTCAAGTCGCCGGTCGTGCTGCTTGTGGCCATGCCCCGGAGGACCGTCGCCTCGACCTGGAGGTTCCAGCCGTAGTCGATGTCGCCGGTCTGGAATACCGCGCGCGCGGCCGCGGTGGCGTCACCGCCACCCTTCCAGGTCACCGTCTTGAAGAACGGCTTGGTCGCCTCGCGGTAGTTCTCGTTCATGTCCAAGAGGATCGTGTCGCCGGGCTTGAACTCCCTCACTTTGTACGGGCCGGTGCCGATGGGCTTCTGGTCCGTCGCGCAGGTCTTGGCCTTCTCGGCGAGGCAGTCCTTCCAAGCGACCGACGAGAGGATCTCGCCTTGCGTGCCGGTGCCCCACTGCAGATAGAAAGGGTTGGCATCGGCGTACGTCACGACGACCGTGTTGGCGTCCTTCTTCGTGACCGACTTGACGTTCTCGCACGCGCCGAACGTGGTCGCCGCGGTCTTCTCATCGCACATGTACGTGTAGGTGAAGACGACGTCATCGGCCGAGAAGGGCGAGCCGTCCGAATACTTGACGCCGGTCTTCAGCTTCCAGGTCACCGTCGTCAGGTCGGCCGAGACGCTGCCGTTTGCTACGGTCGGGATCTCCGCCGCAAGACGCGGGATCGGGGCCCCGCTGTTGTCGAACGCCGCGAGCGGTTCGAGGATTACCCGCGATGCGTCGGAATCCTTGGTACCACCGGACTGATGCCCGTTGAGGATCGTCGGTGCCTGCCAGTACAGGATCTTGAGGTCCCCGCCGGCGCCTCGGGCGACGGGCGCCGTCGATGCGGACGCGGACGGTGCCGGGCTCGTTGCCGGCGTCTGCGTGCAGGCCGCGAGTGCAATCGATGCTGTGACAGCGAGGGCAAGCCCTCTGCGCAAGTAACGTTTCTCCACTAGTTCACACACCTCCCTGGCGCTGGGCGCCGAGTCTATCTGGGTACCACCTCGGGTGCGCGCCGGTTCAGTTCGGGCCTCGCCGGCCCCAAGTCCCTAGGCCCGGATCGTCGCTCCGACGGCGTGCTGAAGACGCCCGGTGACCCGCTTGACCAGCCGCTCGACGTCGGGCTCGCCGAGTGTCCCGGTGGCGGACCGGAGCACCAGACGGACGGCGAAAGACTTCTTTCCCGCCCCGGTCTGCTGCCCGCGATAGAGATCGAGGAGGCTGACCGACTCGAGGTCCTTTCCGCCTGCCGCCTGGATCTCGCGCTCGATATCCCCGTACGGTGTCGCCTCATCGACAACCACCGCGAGGTCCCGAAGCGCTGCCGGGAACCGCGGCGGGGCGGTCACGCGTGGCGGGCGTGAGGACTCGTGCCAGACAGCCAGATCGATCTCCGCGATGAACGTCTCGGCGGGTAGTTCCCACATCTCGGCTACCCGTGGGTCCAGCTGGCCCGCGACGAGGTACGTCCGGCCGCCGTGGCCGAAGCCGATGCTCCGTCCCGGATGAAGGCCTGGCACGTTAGCGCTTCGGTCGCCGGAGCTCTCTACGTCGAGCAGCTCGGCGAGCCCGAGCACGATGCCCTGAAGGTCGCGGACGTCGAACCGGCGCTCCCCGACAAGCCACGTCTCGCCCTCCTTCACGGGTTGCGCGTTCCCGGCGAGGACGATCCCGATGGTCCAGCGCTCCTCGGGAAGGTCCGCGCGCCTTGGCAGATATATAGGAGCGATCTCGAAGATCGCCACGGACGAACGGTTGCGGAGGTTGCGCCGCGCCGTGTCGAGCAGGCTCGGGCGCAGCGTCGGACGAGCCACGGATTGCGACACGGTGGTCGGGTTCACAACTCGAAGCGGCTCCGGCGCGATACACGAGCCATCGGCCGTCAACCGCACCAACCAGGCCGGGTCGACGAGCGAGTACGACACGATCTCCTGAAGACCGAATCCAGCGAGACCGTCGCGGGCCCGTTCGCGAAACTCTTCCAGCCGGTGCCGCTCCGCGAGCGGCAGCGGCCCGTCGGGAATCCGCGTTGGGAGACGGTCGTATCCAGCGATGCGACCGACCTCCTCGACGATGTCCTCGGCGATCGCGATGTCGGTGCGCACGACCGGCGGCGTCGCGACCAGGGTGTCGCCATCGGCGGCCGCCGTGAACTGAAGCCGGCGGAGGATATCGAGCGTCTCGCCGTGATCGATGTCGATTCCCATCACGCGCGGCACATCGGAAAACCGCATGCGCACGTTCACTCGGGGCCGAGGATTCGGGTAGCGATCCACAACCCCCTCGACCTTCGCCCCAGCGTGCTCGCGGAGCAGCCGGCAGGCGCGTGCGAGGGCGATCGGAACGAGCTCGGGCGAGAGCTCCCAGGAGAATCGTCGTGCCGCGGCGCTTCCCGACGACCCCTGGAGCCCGAGCTTCGTCGCGGTGCGTCCGATGCCGCGGGGCTCGAACGACGCACATTCGAGCGCGACGGTCGTCGTGTCCTCGCGGATCTCCGAATCTTCGCCGCCAAGGATGCCCGCGATGCCCAGCGCACGCTCCGCGTCGGCGATCACGAGCGTTCCTTCCGGGAGCACGCGATCCATGCTGTCGAGCGTCCGAAGTGATTCCCCGCGTCTCGCCTGTCTTGCGACCAGCGCGCCTCCGCGCAGTCTGCGGCGGTCGTATGCGTGAAGGGGCTGGCCGAGCTCGAGCATGACGTAGTTCGTGATGTCGACCACGTTGTCGATGGGACGCATGCCGGCCGCGACGAGACGCGTCTGCATCCACGCGGGTGATGGGCCGATGCGGACGCCGGTGAGCAGCGCCGCTGCGAAGCGCGGGCAAGCGCGCTGGTCCTCGATCCGCACGTCGAGATCCTTCGGCGCGCTCGGGTCGAGCCGCTCGACCGGCGGCTCCCAGAGGCTCGTGCCGAGGAGCGCGGCGACCTCGCGGGCGACTCCGACGATGCCGAGGCAGTCGGGGCGGTTGGGCTGAAGCTCGAGGGCGAGGACCGTCTCGCCGAGCACCTCGCGGAGGAGCGCGCCGACCGGCAGCTTCGGGTCGAGGATGTAGATCCCCTCGTGGTCCTCGCCGAGACCGAGCTCCTTTTGTGAGAGGACCATGCCCTCGCTCTTGATCCCCCGCATGGGTTTGCCGCGGAGCGTCGCGCGCTCTCCCGTGTGGCCATCGATGATCGTCGCGCCCTCGTCGGCGTATGGAACGATCGCGCCCTCGTGGAGGTTCGTCGCCCCTGTCACAACGGTCTTCGGATTGCCCGCCCCGAAGTCGACCGTTGCGAGCAGCAGCTTGTCGGCGTTGGGGTGCTTCGCGAGCTTCTCGACGCGCGCGGTCCGGATCCTGTCGTCCCACCACGGCCGCTCGACGCCCTTCACCTCGGTGCTGGACATATGGAGCTTGAGCGCCAGCTCGTCGACGCCGACGTTGATCTCGACGTACTCGCGCAGCCATGACAGCGGAACCTTGATCAACATCAGAACTGCTCCAGGTACCGGAGATCGTTCTGGTAGAAGAGCCGAATGTCCGGCGCGCCGGTGCGCAGCATCGCCAGGCGCTCGATGCCGCCGCCGAACGCGAAGCCTTGATAGCGAGCCGGGTCGTACCCGACGCGCCGCAAGACATCCGGGTGCACCATGCCGCACCCGGCGGCTTCGATCCAGCCGTCTCCTCCGCATACGCGACACTCAGGGTCGCGGCCCTGGCAGGCGAAGCAGTCGAACGCGATCTCCGCGGACGGCTCCGTGAACGGAAAGTAGTCGACACGGAAGCGGATCTTGCGGTCGCTTCCGAAGACCTGTCGCGCGAACGCGTAGAGCGTGCCCTTGAGATCGGCCATGTTGAGCTTCTCGTCGATCGCGAGGCCTTCGTACTGGAAGAAGATCGACTCTCGGATCGCGTCCGTCGCTTCGTAGCGATAGCAACGGCCTGGGATGACGACTCGAATGGGCGGCTTTCGCTTCTCCATGACGCGCACCTGCATCGGCGACGTATGCGGGCGCCCGAGGATAGGTCGGGACGGATCGTCGCCGAGGGGATTGGAGATCCAGAGCGTCTGCCACTTCTCCCGGGCGGGGTGTCCGGCCGGGATGTTGAGCGCCTCGAACGCGTAGTAGTCCCACTCGATCTCGGGACCTTCCACCGTCTCGAAACCGAGCGTCCCGAAGATGCGCGACACCTCGCGGATCGTCTGCGTGATCGGGTGCAAGCGGCCGACCCGCACGCGACGCGGCGGCAGGGTCAGGTCCTCGCGCTCGGCGCCGAGATCCAGCTCGAGGGACTTCGCGCGAAGCGCACGGGCGCGTTGATCGAGGGCCTGTTCGATGCGGCTCTTCGCCGCGTTGACGGCTGCGCCGTATGCCGGCTTCTCGGCCGGGGGGAGCTTCGCGATGCGCTTGGTGGCCTCGGTGAGCGCGCCTTCCTTGCGGCCGAGGTACTTCACGCGGGCCGCCTCGAGGGTGGCCTCGTCGGCAGCTGCGCCGATCTCGGCCAGCGCGCGGTCCGCGAGCTCCTTCAAGTCTTCGCCGACCATGTCGCCTCCTCTCTTAGACAACACAAAGCCCGCCGTTCGTTCGGGACGAAGGCGGGCCTCCGCGGTACCACCCGTGTTCCCTTCTGTTTAAGAGAAGGACGCTCGGTCGAAGCGCTATCGGGCTCCACCCGGACCGGCTTTGCTGCCGGTCGGCTCCGGAGCGAATTCTCGCGTCGTCAGCGCGACCGGCTCTCACCTACCCCGGTCTCTCTTTTACGCCGCGTGTCGCGGTACTGCTCTCCTTCGGCGCCGCTATGACTTGTTGGTCTGCGTGCTCGACTTCTCTTTGATGAGGTCCACGTAGTGACGGAACACCTTCGGGTCCCGGATCGCCATGTCGGCGAGTACCTTGCGGTCGAGGTCGATCCCGGCGAGGCGCAGCGCCGCCATGAGGCGGCTGTACGAGACCCCGGCGTCGCGCGCGGCCGCGTTGATCCGCGCGATCCATAGCGCACGGAACTGGCCCTTTCGTGCGCGTCGGTCCCGGTAGGCGTAGCGCAGCGCGTGCATCGCGGCCTCGCGGGCGGGTCGAACGAGCTTGTGCTTCGAGGCGCGACGACCCTCGGCCTGCGAGAGCAGCTTCTTGTGCTTTTTGTGAGCGGCAACTCCGCGCTTAACCCGGGACATCCCTTAGCTCCTTACCTTGAGGTTCGGCAGCAGTTTGCGCACGAGCTGCAGGTCGCCCTTGGCGACGAGTGCCTTGCCTGCGTGACGGCGCTTTCGCGAGGGTGATTTGTGCTGGTTCAAGTGGCCCTTGTACGCCTTCGAACGACGGAGGCGGCCGGTCCCGGTGAACTCAAAGCGCTTCTTGGCGCCGCTATGACTCTTGATCTTGGGCACGGTGAACAACCTCCGGTGCTGACGCGACGTGAACGCCCAGTTTATTGCTTTAGGCGGGTCGTTGTGCGCGTGGAGGAGGCGCAGGCCGCGCCGCGGGCGGGCGAGCGGGTGGCGCTGGTGGTCGAGCGGCTGCGGGCGCGGGTGCGGGCCGCGGTCCGGGCGCGGGTGGCTTGGGGGTAGCGGAAGCGGCGGGTGGCGTTGGGGTCGGAGCGGCGGGCGTCGCGGCGGCCGGAGCCCCGGTCGCGTCACGGCGGACCGGGTTCATGACCATGTGCATCTGCCGGCCCTCGAGGAGCGGCGCCCGCTCGATGACGCCGTGGTCCTTGAGCTTGTCGCCGATGGCGATGAGCAGGACCCGGCCACGGTCGGGGTGCGCGAGCTCACGGCCGCGGAAGCGGACGGTTACCTTCAGCTTGTCGCCCTCATCCAGGAATTTCGCGGCAGACCGAATTTTCGTGTCGATGTCGTGGTCGTCGATCTTCGGCGAGACGCGAATCTCCTTCCACGTCACGGCCTTCTGCTTCTTCTTGGCGTCCTTGGCCTTCTGCTGGAGGTCATAACGGTATTTTCCGAAGTCGCCCATGCGCGCCACAGGCGGCTGCACATTCGGCGCGATCTCGATGAGGTCGTAGCCCTCTTCTTGCGCCTTCGCGAGCGCGCGCGCGGTCGGGATGATCCCGAGCTGTTCGCCATTGGGACCGAGAAGGCGGACGGTGGGAACACGGATCGCTTCGTTGATCCGCAGTTCGGGCGCGGCTATAGAGTGACCTCGGTTATTGGCGTGAGAACCGTGCTAGCAGCGCGGCCGCTCCCCGTGAAAGAACTTCAACTCGGACGAGCATATCACCGCGCGAGGTAGCCAAGCAGGCGTTCGCGGACGTCCGGCCAATCGTCTTTCGTGATCCCGAAGATCACGCTCGTGCGCAGATGTCCGTCCGCAAGGATCCGTTCGTTCCGAAGCTCCCCTTCCTTGATCGCGCCCAGTCGCGCGATGGCCGCTTGTGAGCGTTCGTTGCGCTTGTCGGTCTGGAGCCACACACGATTGGCTCGGAGCGTTTCGAAAGCGTGACGGAGGAGTAGCAGCTTGCTCTCCGTGTTCACAGGCGTCCGTCGGGCACCCTTTCCGTACAGCGTGTAGCCGATCTCGATGGTGCGGTTCGGCGGATCGATGTGCGCGTAGCGCGTCGTACCGACGAGCACGCCGTCCAGCTTCCGGATCACCGCGAACGGCAGCTGCGCGCCGACAATCTGCTGGTCCAGCGCCCAGCGGATGTAACGCTCGTACCCTTCGAGGCCCTTCGGCCGGGGCACCATCCACCGCCAGATGTCGTCTTCGTCGGCCGCTTCGAGAAGCGCCGGGGCGTGCGCCATGCGGAGCGGCACGAGCCGCACGTGCTTGCCCTCGAGGGTGACCGGCTGTGGGTCGAAGTCGGGCCGCGGCCGCCCTACGACGATGCCCATCTTCACGTCGTCGATGTAGCCGTCCTCCGTCCCGACACCATCGCGTTCGATCCCCTCGACCTCGAATCCGACGGCCTTGTACATCGCGATGGCCCGATCGTTGAAGCCCACGACCGCGAGGCCCACCCGGTGGAGGCCAAGCTCATCGAAGAGGTAGCGGAGCAGCGCCTCGAGGGCATCGCGACCGAGGTGTTTGCCCCAAAGGTGCGGCTCGCCGATCCCGATGCCGATCTCCGCGCTCTTGCCTTTCGGATGAAAGTCGCGGTAGTTCGCGAAGCCGATGGGCCGGCCGTCGTGCTCGATGACCCAGCACGCCGAGTCGCCCTGACGCGACATCCGCTCGATCCAGGCCTTCGCGTTCCCTTCCGTGAACGCGCCCGGCTTCTGCCCCCACTGGTAGTGCCGGAACTCAGGATTGCTCCCCCACTTCGTGAGGAGCGGCACGTCGGCATGGGTCATGGGTCGGAGCGTCACCTGCGAGCCGCGAAGCGCCGGGACGCTCAAGCGATCGAGTCTCCGGCACTCGGCTCGTGCTGCGCGAAGTCGGCCGGCAGCGCCTTGCTTTCGCGCTCCTTCTTTATCCGATCGACGAAGGCATCGAGGGCCACGCCGCGCTCCTCATCACGCGACCCCCGGCGCCGCACCGAGACGGTCCCGGCGGCGGCCTCCTTGTCCCCGACGACGAGCATGTAGCTCGCCTTCCGCTGCTGCGCCTCCTTGACGCGGTTGCGCAGGTCGCCGGCCTGCTCGTCGAGATGCACGCGAAAGTTTTCGGTCCGAAGCCTTGTCGCCACGTCGCGCGCATACGGCAGCGCCGACTCGCGCACGGGGATGACGGCGACCTGCTCCCAGTTGAGCCACACCGGGAAGTTGCCGGCGTAGTGCTCGATGAGTCCGCCGACGAATCGCTCGAGACTGCCGAACAGCACCCGGTGGATCATGACCGCGCGCTCGCGCTCGCCCTTCTCGTTCACGAAGGTGACGTCGAACCGCTCGGGTAGATTGAGGTCGATCTGAACCGTGGCGCCCTGCCACTCGCGTCCGATCGCGTCATGGACCCTGATGTCGATCTTGGGCGCGTAGAAGACTCCACCGCCCTCGTCGACCTTGTACGCGACTTCGCGTATGCCGAGGGCGGTCTTGAGCGCCGCCTCGGCCTTATCCCAAAGCTCGTCCGAGCCGAGCCGCTTTTCGGGACGCGTCGCGAGGTAGATCGACGGGTCGGTGTAGCCGAACACGCTCAGGAACTCGAGCGCCAGATCGAAAACCTTCCCGATCTCGTCCTGCGCCTGGTCCCACGAGCAGAAGATGTGCGAGTCGTCCTGTGTGAAGCCGCGGACGCGGAGCATCCCGTGCAACGTGCCACCACGCTCGTACCGGTAGACCGTGCCGAGCTCGCCGATGCGAAGCGGCAGCTCGCGATACGAGTGGATCTTCGACTGAAACACCTTGATGTGGCCCGGGCAATTCATTGGCTTGATCCAGAACTTCTGGGTGCCATCATCCAGTAGAAGGGGCCCGTACATGTTCTCGCCGTACTTCTCGAGATGCCCCGAGCGCAGGTAGATCTTCTCGTGGGCGATATGCGGCGTGTAGACGAGGGTGTAGCCGCGGTCGCGGTGGATCTTCCGCCACCACGTCTCGAGCTCCTCCCGCACGATTGAGAGGTTGGGCAGCCAGAGCACGAGTCCCGAGCCGAGCTCCTCGTCGATGCGGAAGAGCTCGAGCTCCTTGCCGAGCACGCGGTGGTCGCGGCGCTCGATCTCCTGAAGCCGCTTGAGGTAGTCGTCGAGCTGCTTCTGGACGGGCCACACCGTGCCGTAGATGCGCTGGAGCTGCGGGTTCCGCTCGTTGCCCCGCCAGTACGCGCCGGCGATCGAGAGGAGCTTGAACGGGCCGATCTTCCCGGTCGACGCGACGTGCGGTCCCTTGCACAGGTCGACGAAGCCATCGTGCTGGTAGATGCTCACCCGTCCGTCGCGGACCTCGTCCTCGCTGTCGTCGCGATGCTGGAAGGGCGCGTCGTGCTTCACGACGTCCTGCATCTTCGCCTCGATCTTCCCGAGGTCGTCGGGTGTCAGCGGGCGCGCGAGATCGAAGTCGTAGTAGAAGCCGTCCTGAATCGGTGGGCCGAACCCGAACTTGGCGCCGGGGAAGAGCTCGAGGACGGCGCCGGCCATGACGTGCGCGGCCGAGTGCCGCAGCGCGTAAAGCTTCTCGTCGCCCTGGTCCGGCTTACGTTCCTTTTTCGCCATGTCCGTCTCCAGACAAACAAAAATCGCCTTCGTCCGTTTTCTGGGACGAGAGGCGATCTCGCGGTTCCACCCAGCTTCGCCGACCCTGTCGACGCGCTTCGTTACGGCTGTACGGGGCCTTCCCCAATCGCTCGGCGGGGGTCTCTCCAATCGTCGACCGACCGGCTCGCACCTGTATCCCGGCTCTCTGTG
>VBEY01000283.1 GCA_005889295.1 Chloroflexota bacterium
CGCCGGTATGACGTGCACGATGTCGCCGTCGTGGAGCGGCGCGTCCTCCCAGCCAAGGAGGCGCGCGTCGTCCTGATTGATGAAAAGCGCGAGATGCGGACGAAGTGTGCCGCGTTCATCGCGGAGGCGCTCGGCAAGCGGGGGGTGAACGCGCACGAGCCCGTCGAGTGCCTCTCGGATCGTGCCTGCGTCGACCGTCACGTCGCGGGCGCCGCCCGCGAAACCGCGATAAACGCCGTGCAACAGCATCCGCACGCTCGGGCGACGATCGGGAAGCACGCTTTTCGACATCGGCCCTTCACGTTATCCCGGGCGACGATTTCGTTGTGACCGACTCTCCCGCGAGCACCAGCTTGTCAGCGAGACTCTCCCCGGGCGGCCGAGTCCACTGACCAGGGGCCAATCGCAAGCGAGCGGTCGGCAGCCCCCCTAACTAGGGACAGACGCGTTTGCGTCCGGTAATGTGCGCGTGCGGCGGGTCCATGTTAAGGGGGAGAAGTTGATCGGGCGACGACCGCTCGCACTTCTTGCCGTCGTACCGCTGCTGCTCATGTTCGTCGGTCCGCTACGGTCGAACGCCGCTGCGGGGGCTCCCGTGAGCCGCTACATCGTTGTCTGGCGCGACGATGCTGACGCGGACGGGGAGACGGACGTCTTCGAGAGGAACGAGAACGTGAGAGCCGAATTCCGCTACTCCCACGCACTCAAAGGCTTCGCGGCGACGTTGACGGCGGCGCAGCTCGCGCGCCTCGAGCGCTACCCACAGGTCAAATTCATAAGCGCGGATCGCGAGGTCCACGCGATCGGCGGCGTTCCAATCGCGTCTGGTGATGTCGCGCCGACCGGCGTGCGGCGCATTGAGGCCGCGACCACGACGACCGCGAGCCAAGCCTCGACCGTCGCTGTCGCGGTCATCGATACCGGGATCCAGCTCGCACACCCCGACCTCAACGCTGTCTCCGGTAAGAACTGCATCAGCACCGGTGCGACCGCGAACGACGACAACGGCCACGGCACGCACGTCTCGGGGACCATCGCGGCGAAGAACAACGGCTCGGGCGTCGTCGGCGTCGCGCCGGGCACTCAGCTCTACGCGGTCAAAGTCCTCGACTCAGGCGGCGGCGGGACCTGGGGCCAGGTCATCTGCGGCATCGACTGGGTCACCGAAAACGCCGCCGCGTTGAACATCAAGGTCGCCAGCATGAGCCTCGGGGGGTCAGGCTCGAACGACAATAACTGCGGCAACAGCAACCTGGACGCGCTGCACCAGGCGATCTGCCGCTCAACGGCGGCCGGCGTCACCTACGTGATCGCAGCGGGCAATAGCGGCGCGGACTATGCCTTGTTCGTCCCCGCCGCGTATCCGGAGGCGCTTACGGTTACGGCCATGTCCGACAGCGACGGGAATCCCGGCGCGGCGGGCGGCGCTCCCACATGCCGGACCGGCGAGCTCGACGACCGCTTCGCCAGCTTCTCCAACTGGGCGTTCGGCGCGGCCGCCATCAACCACACGATCGCGGGACCCGGCGTGTGCATCAACTCGACCTGGCTCGCCGGCGGCTACAACACGATCTCGGGGACGAGCATGGCGACGCCGCACCTTTCGGGCACGGTCGCGCTCTGTCTGGGCAGCGGCGGCGTCGCGGGTCCCTGCAACGGGCTCACCCCTGCGCAGATCGTGCAGCGGATCCGCGCCGACGCGCAGGCCCACGCCACGGTGGCCAACGGCTTCGACGGCGACCCGCTGCATCCCGTGACGGGAAAGTACTTTGGCTATCTCGCGTCGGCTGCCGAATACAGCGCCCCTGACACCACGCCGCCCACGATCAGCGCCGTCGCCGCATCGACCACCGTAACGAGCGCGACGATTACCTGGACCACGAACGAGCCTGCGTCGAGCCAGGTCGAGTACTGGACCGACCCGGCGTTCCCGACGGCAACCGCCGTGACGGATACCGCGCCGCGGGTCATCGACCATTCGGTCACGATCGGCGGGCTCACCGCGAGCACGACCTATGGATTCCACGTGAAGAGCGCCGACGCAGCGAACAACCTAGCGCAGTCGTCGCCGGACTCGTCATTCACGACGCTGACCCCCGATACCCAGCCGCCGAGCACGCCGGGGTCGTTCAGCGCGGCGGCCGCGTCGGCGAGCCAGATCAATCTCAGCTGGACCGCCTCGAACGACAACGTCGGGGTCAAGAACTACATCCTGGAGCGCTGCGACGGCGGCGCCACCTGCACCGGCCCGTACGGCCAGATCGCGACCCCCACCGCGACCAGCTTCAGCGACACCGGGCGCGCCGCGGCGACCAGCTACGGCTACCGCGTGTCGGCGATCGATGCGGCCGGCAATACCAGCGGGTATGCCTTCGCCAACGCCACCACACCGGCGGCGCCTTCGAGTCTTCTCGCCGCGTACGCCTTCAGCGAAGGCAGCGGCACGACCACCGCGGACGCCTCGGGCAAGGGCCATACCGGCACCCTGAGCGGCGCGACCTGGACCAATGCCGGCAAGTACGGCCAGGCCCTCTCCTTCAACGGGAGCACGAGCTACGTCGATCTGGGCAACGCCGCGGACCTGCAGCTCACCGGCAGCATGACCGTGAGCGCCTGGATCTTCGCCACCGCCAACCCGCCCGACGACGGCCAGATCATCTCCAAGTCCTCCGGCTCGGGCTGGCAGCTCAAGACCAGCCCCGACACCGGGCCGCACACCTTCGCGGTGGCGGTCTCGCCCAACAGCAGCTCCAACACCCAGCGCTACAGCAACACG
>VBEY01000284.1 GCA_005889295.1 Chloroflexota bacterium
CGGCGATCGAGGCGGTCCGAGATCACGCCCCCGGGGAGCGAGAAGATCAGGATCGGGAGGAACGTCGCGAAGTTGAGGATGCCCACAGCGAACGCCGAGCCCGTGCGGTCATACACGAAGACCGAACCCGCGACGGCCTGCAGCCACGTTCCGACGTTCGAAAGGAATCCGCCGATCCAGTACACGGCGAACGGTCCCTGCCCGAACAGACCAAGACGTCCGCGCGCGGCAGCGGCGAAGCCACCGGGACTCACTGTGTCAATCTAACGAACGACATCAGTTGAGGAGAGACGGACATGCGACTCGAAAGCAAGACGATCATCGTCAGCGGCGCCGCGCACGGCATCGGCCGCGCGTACAGCGAGCGACTCGCGGCGGACGGGGCGAATGTGGCGTTGCTGGACATCGACGGCGGACGCAACGAGGAAGTCGCGGCCGGAATACGCGCGAAGAAGGGCAAGGCCATCGCGATCAAGACCGATGTCCGCGACCTCGCGGCCTTCGAGCGAGCCGCGGCGCAGGCCGCAAAGGAGTTCGGTGCCATCAACGGACTCGTGAACAACGCCGGGATGCTGAACGTGATACCGATCACCCGCTGCAACTTCGAGGACATCCCCGACGCCGAATGGGACCAGGCCTTCACGCTCAACACGAAAGCCGCGTGGTACGGCTGCAAGTCGGTCCTCCCCTACCTGCGCAAAGCGGGGGGCGGAAGCATCGTGAACATCGCATCCAGCACGGTCTTTCGCGGCGTGCCCACGCGCGCGCATTACGTCGCCTCAAAGAGCGCCCTGATCGGCTTCAGCCGCACGCTCGCGCGCGAGCTTGGTGCCTCGTGGATCCGCGTGAACGTCGTCTGCCCGGGCAGCACACTCAGCGAGGAAGAGCCGAACGATGACACGGTGGCGATGCGCGAAGCGCCGGTGAAGGTGCGCTGCCTTCAGCGGGTCGAGAAGCCCGCAGACCTCGTCGGCACGATCGCCTTCCTCATGTCGGACGACAGCGCGTTCATTACCGGACAAACGCTGCTCGTCGATGGTGGCAGCGCATTCAACTAACGGTGGAGCTCAGGGCGCCACACGTCGAAGCGATGTTCGACGACGCGGAGTAACTCGCCGAGGACGACGCCGAAGATGCCGAACAGGACGATCCCGAGCATCACCCTGGCGGTGTCGAGGAACGTTCCGAAGAAACCGATGTAAAAGCCGAGGCCCTGGTTCGCGGATATGAATTCCGCGCTGACCACGCCGACCAGCGCGCGGCCCGCGCCGATGCGGACGCCGCTCAGGATGTAGGGAATGGTGCTCGGCAGGGCAACGGTGCGAAAGGCGAGCCACCTCGAGCCACCGAAGCTGCGGGTGATCTCGAGGTGGCGCCGAGCGATCGATTGCACCCCGGTGAACGTCGTGACCACCACGGCGAAGAACGCGGACAGGAAAACCACGATCACCTTCGACTCGAACCCGATACCGGCGACGAGGATGATCAGCGGGATGAGCGCGACGTTGGGCGTGGCGTTCAGCGCTGCGAGCAGTCCGTTCAAGAAGTAATCGATCCGGCGGAACCAGCCGATCGCGAGACCGAGCGGTATGGCGATCGCGACTGACACGATGAACCCGATCGCGAATTCTTCGAGGCTGGTCCCAACGTGCGGCCAGAGCGTTCCAGCGCCGATGTCGATGACACCCGCCTTCCAGATCGCCGAGGGCGAGCTCAGGAGTGACTTGCGAAAGAGTCCCGTGTTCGCGGCGATCTCCCACGCCAGGGTCAACCCGACGAACCCGAACACGCCATAGAAGACGCGCTCGTTACTCGAGCGCAGCCGCCCGAGCAACTGGACCGCTGGTGCTCCGCGCACAGCGATCACGACGCCGCGTCCGGCTGCGATGCGACTCGCGCATGCTCGTACTCGCCCGCGATGAGGCGCCAGATCCGCTCCTCGTAAACCGCGAACTCCGGGGTGCGCTTCACGCTGAGCGGACGGGGACGCGGAAGGTCGATCTCGATGTCCGCGATGACCTTGCCCGGCCGCGCCGCCATGACCACGACCCGATCGGAGAGGTACACAGCCTCGTCGATCTGGTGAGTCACGAAGAGCACCGTTTTCTTCGCCGCGTTCCAGATCCGGAGCAGCTCGGCCTGCATGAGCTCGCGCGTCTGCGCGTCGAGAGCCGCGAAGGGCTCGTCCATCAGCAGGATCGCTGAGTCGACCGCGAGCGCGCGCGCGAGGTTCGCGCGCTGCTGCATGCCGCCGGAGAGCTGGTACGGGTACTTGTCATCGAATCCCTTGAGGCCGACCAGGTCGATGAACGGCACCGCACGTTTGCGCGCCTCCCCGCGCGACACGCCCGCGCAGACCAGGCCGTACGCCACGTTGTCGAGCACCGAGTACCAGGGAAAGAGCGCGGCGTCCTGGAACACCATGGCGTCCTCGCGGCCTTTGGCGACGCGATGGAGCTTGATCTCGCCGGCGGTCGCGGGCAGCAGGCCGTTGACGATCTTGAGGAACGTCGACTTCCCGCAGCCGCTCGGTCCGAGGAGGCTGACAAATGCACCGTCCGGGACGTCGAGATCGACGTTCTCGATCGCGAGCAGCGTCTTCCCGGTGCCGCGGTCGCGGTACTGCATCTGCACGCCACGCGCGGAGAGAGCCAGGTGTCCGCTCCTCACCTCACGCCGCCTCCTCTAGGTCGAGGCTCGGGCGCCAGCGCTGGAGATACCGCTCCACGATGCCGACGGCTTCGGTGAGGACGATCCCGAGCACCGTGAAGATCAGGACGCCGAAGAGCATGCGGTCGCTCTGCAGCGACGCTTCGGACCGCGCGATCATCACGCCGAGGCCCGCGGTCTGCGCGTAGAACTCGGCGATGATCACGCCGGCGAGGACACGGCCGACGGCGAGCCGGATGCCGCTCACTATGAAGGGCAGCGTTCCCGGGATCACGAGTGACGTGAAGATGAGTCGCTCCGGTGCGCGGAAGCTTCGTGCGACGTCGAGGAACTGGCGATCGACGGTCCGCACGCCTTCGACCGTGGGCAGGATGATCGAGAAGAACCCGCCGAAGAACACGATGATCGTCTTCATCTCGAAGCCCAGGCCCACCCAGAGAACGACGAGCGGAATAAGGGCAACCCGCGGGAGAGCGTTGAAGAAGTTCAGCCACGGGTCGAACGTCAGGGAAACGCCGCGGTACCAACCGATCGCGATGCCGAGAGGCACGGCAAGCAGCACCGCCGCGAGCGATCCGATCGCAAGCTCGGACGCGCTGATCTTGACGTCCTCCCAGAAACGCGCCTTCTGGACCTCCAGCGCGCCGGCCGCAGCGATCTCGACAGGCGAGCTGAAGAAGAACTTGGAGATCAGACCGGCGTCCGAGCCGATCTGCCACGCCGCGATGAAGCTGACGATCCCCGCCGCGCTGAGGATCGCGCGTTCGTTACCGCGATACCAGCGCCGCAGCGGATGACGCCTCCGCCGCGCCCTCGCGTGGATGACGCGGAACGCGGTCGTCTCGGTCATCGCGCGGAGGCCTCGAGCTTCTCCTGCACCTTCTCGTAGCCGCTCCAGAGCGCTTCGTAAAAGAAGCGAATGCCGAACTCGATGCGAAGCGTGCGCGTGCGCGCGTCTGAGTCGTTGAGATGCTCGTGCACCGTCATGCGCGGCGGAACGTGCACCGCGTCGCCTTCCTGCCAGTCGACCCGCTTACCGTCGATCATCGAGTAGCCATGTCCTTCGAGGACGTACAGCATCGCCTCGGTGTGGGCGTGCTTATGGCTCCCCGAATGCGGCGCCTCCTCGAATATGTTCGTGATCGCCACGGCCTTCGCGCGGAAGCCGTTCGTCTCGTCGGACGGGCTCTCGCTCCCTCCCATGAGGATCCAGATGCCTGCGTGACGGTGCGCGCCCTTGCCGGGTTTGTGATGCTCGTGCCCGGCGAGACGTCGCGCCCGCTCGTCGATGGCGTCTTCGAGGTGAAGCGAGATGCGCCGCCCGTCCGCGGCGAACTGCGAGCTTTCCGCGGGATGACGTCTCGCGAGCTCTCCACCGTCGCGCGCCTTCTCCTCGAGCTGCTCCAAGCGGCCCAGCTTCACGGCGAAGTCGAGATCGTGCGTCACGGCCGAGAGATAGACGGCGGTGTCGTTGCCGGTATTCACGTGCTGGTGCGGCGCGCCATACGGGATGTGCAGAGTGGTCCCGGGTTTCCAGTCGTACCGCACGCCGTCGATCACGCTGAAGCCGGTTCCGGTGAGGATATGGATGCCCTCCTCGCCGTGGCTGTGTCGACCGCTTCGCCAGCCCGCCGGGATCTGGGCCTTCAGCAGCGCCGTGCCCTGCGTCGGGAAGCCCGTGGCCTGTCCGATGAGCATCGCCGCTCGGACATCCTGCGGCGTCTCGATCCACTTCATGTCGATGTCACGTGCGACGACCGGTCC
>VBEY01000122.1 GCA_005889295.1 Chloroflexota bacterium
CGCCGATCGCCCAGACGCGATGCTGCTCGTCACCCACCGTCGCTTCGGCCGTGGGCCTCGTCGCTTCAATGTGCCGCGAAACTCCCCCGGCAATCTCGCCACGCGTGTCCTCGAACACACCAAAGATCGCGCTCGTGTTGGTCCGGGTCGCCCGGAGCAGCGCGAGGCGATCCTCCTTAGCCTTGGGCAACGTGAGCTCGTGGGGCATCACGATGCCCTCTTCGGGACGGTGCAGCCGCAGCGCGCAGTGGATCCCGCGCCGGCGCACCCTCGTCTTGCCGACCGAGAACTCGTGGTCGTGTACGTA
>VBEY01000123.1 GCA_005889295.1 Chloroflexota bacterium
GACACCGAGCGCTCGTCGTTGGCGCGGGCAACGCCGGAACGGCTCACGCTGAAGCGCTCAACAGCATCGGCATCGAGGTGGTCGGCCCGCTGAGCGGCACGGCGACGGTGGCCGACCCGGCGCCGCTACGCGATCCGGCCATCGATGCGGTGCACGTAACGACCGCGAACGATCTGCATCCTCCGCTGGTTCGTGAGGCGCTTCGCGCGGGCAAGCACGTGGTCTGCGAGAAGCCACTTGCGGGCGATCTCCTCGGAGCCGAGCAGCTCGCGGAGTGGGCGCAGCTGAGCGGTCGCCACACGACGATCTGCATGAACTACCGTTTCCTCCCGCTCATCGCCGAGCTCGCAGCTCGCGTCGCGGCCGGCGAGCTCGGGCCGGTGCACCTGGCGCGGGGTGCGTTCCTCCAGGACTGGTTGCTGCTCGGATCGGACGACAACTGGCGCCTCGACACGTCGCGAGGCGGCCTCTCGCGCACTGCCGGAGACATTGGAGTGCACTGGCTCGACCTCGTCGAAACGATTACCGCCCGCCGCGTCGAGGCGGTCGTCGCCCAGGTGGGTTATCTCCACGGCCGTAAGACCGAGGATCACGCCGGCTTGCTCATTCGGTTCCAGGACGGAATGCAAGGGGTCTGCACTCTCTCGCAGGCATCGGCCGGCCGGCGCAACGAGCTCGATCTCTCACTCGACGGCACCGCCGGTTCGGCGACATGGCGCAACGAGCGGAAGAATGAGCTCTGGCTCGGTGCGCGCGATCGCGTGCCCCAGATCGTGACGCGCTCGCGAGTGCGATCCCCCGCGGCACGCGAGCTCGCGCAACGCGCGGACCACGCGGACGAGGGCCGCCGGAATCTCCTCAGCGCGTTTTACAAGTCGCTCGACGGGATCCCGTCGGCCGTACCGTTGCCGACCTTCGACGATGGCCTGCGCCACGTCCGCTTTGCCGAGGCGGCCATCATCAGCGCGCGACGCCGGGCCTGGGTCGAGATCGAGAAGGTGAGGACGACGACCGTCCAGATCCGCTCGTGACGCGGATCGGAGTCCAGGACCGCCTCGTGCCTGGTTCGACCCTCGCCGCGAAGTACGAGGTGGCGCGACGCTACGGCTTCGACGCCCTGGAGTTATCGGAACGTCCCGCCTTCGACGAGGCCCGCGTCGCGATACGGGAAGAGATCCCGGTTACGGCAATCGCCGGTGGATATCGCGGCTGGCTGATCGATCCGAATCCCAAGGAAGTCGCCGCCGCGCGCGCGGACCTCGCCGCGCTCCTCGACCTCGCGGGCGAGCTCGGCACGGGCATCGTCGTCGTGCCGATCTGGGGAAGGACGCGTCATCTGCCAGGGATCGCGACGGGTCGCACGCGCGATCAGGATGAAGAGCTCTTCCTCGAGGGACTTCGGCCCCTCGCTGAGCGCGCCGAGCGTGCTGGGGCTCGCATCTTCCTTGAGCCGCTCAACCGGTACCAGAACGATCTGTGCGTGACCATCGCCGACGCCGTCCGCTTCCGAGATGCGCTTGACAGTCCTTCGGTGCTCGTCGTGGGGGACACGTTCCATATGAACATCGAAGAGGCCGACATTCTCGTCGATCTTCGCCGCGCTCGCTGGGATGGGTTACGAGGGTGACATCGGCATTGAGTGCTCTGCGCTTTCCGGCGATCCCGAGGTGGCCCTGCCGCGCTGCGCCGCCCTCATCCGCGACCTCATTCGCGAGAGCGAACTCGCCGTATGACGCGCCACATCGAGGAGCTCATTGCGCAAGGCGAGATCGGCGGGCGCACCGTCCGCATCCTCGAGACCGGCGAGGTCGACTGCTACAGCTATCCCGTGCCGTCGCTCGCCGACGGTGCGGTCCGCGTCCGGAGCGCGCGCACCGCGATCAGTCCGGGGACCGAGCTGACGTACGTCGGTCGCTCGGCAACGAACCCCTACCTGCATCGCCGGTGGGATCGCGACCTGCGGCTCTTCCGCGATGACGCCTCGTCGGTCGCTTACCCGATCGTGTTCGGCTACCGCGCGGCCGGAATCGTCGTGGAATCCCGCGCCGCTCAGGTTCGCGAAGGGGCACGCGTCTTCGGCAGATGGCGTCACACCGAGTTCACAACCCTCGCCGCCGCCGACGCCGAGGCGCAGCTTCTGCCGGGCGAGCTCTCATTCGACGATGGTCTCGATCTCGCTCAGATGCTGCCGATCGCGGTCAACGCGGTGGCGTTCGCGGATGGCCGGGAGCGAGAGGGCCCCGTCGTCGTCTTCGGCTGCGGCCCGATCGGCCTTCTGGTCGCGCAGGTCGCGAAGGCGACCGGCGCGCCGGCCGTGTACGCCGTCGATCGCCTGTCCGCGCGCCTGGAGATCGCCCGTTCCGTCGGGATCGAGCCGGTCAGCTCCGAGGGCGACGTTGCGGCGCGACTGAAGCAGGACCTCGGAGCAGAGGCCATCGCTGTCGCGTTCGAGTGCACCGGCAGCGCCGACGCGCTCGGCGAGGCCATCCGCGTGGTGCGTCGGCGGGGCACAGTCGTCGCGGTCGGCTTCTACCAGGGTGACGCGACGGGCCTTCGCCTCGGCGAGGAGTTCCACCACAACGGCGTCGAGATTCGTTCGGGCCAGATCGGCAATCCACATCCGAGCTTCGACGAACGGAGTCTGCGTGCCCGCGCTCTCGAGCTCGCGCGGAGCGGCAAGGTCGTCCTCGGCGGCCTCCCGCGCCTCGAGCTTCCCGTGGAGGAGGCCAGCGCCGGCTTCGCCGCGCTCCAGCGGCCCGCCGAAGTTCTGCAGGTCACGTTCAGATACGTCTAGAGTCACCGGGAAGCGATCCAAGCGGGGAGGTACCGAGATGCGAGGGATGAGCTCACGCGCTTTTGCGCTCGCAGCCGCCGCGGCGATCCTCGTCACCGCGTGCTCGACAACCGGGACACCCTCCGGCGGCGGCGGCACGGGGGCGGATCAAGGCAAACCCTTCGTGTTCGCATCGACGCAGTTCAGCCCGGTCACCGAACAGGAAAACATGCGCAAGAAGATCCTGGCGGCGTATCAGGGTGCCTCAGTGGACTTCGTCACCGACCAGGAGCCGGTCATCCTCAACCGCATCTCCGCGGAAGCGAAGGCCGGTGGTGAGGGACAGATCGGCCTGGCGGGGATCGAGAACGGTCAATTCGCCGCGCTCGTTGCCGCCGGTGCGTTCGACGACATCACGAAAATCGCGGACAAACACAAGGACAAGAAGATCCCTCAGGACATGCTCACGCTCGGGAAGTTCGGAGGAAGCGCTCAGATCTACATCCCGTGGATGCAGGCGACCTACTTCATGGTCGCGAACAAGCAGGCTCTGCAGTACCTGCCGAGTGGCGCCGACGTGAACGCGCTCACGTACACCCAGCTCATCGCCTGGGCCAAGAACATCACCGACAAGACGGGTCAGAAGAAGTTCGGCTTCCCACTGGGAACCGACGGGCTCATCCACCGGCTCATCCAGGGGTACTTCTACCCGTCATATACGGGCGGTCTCGTCACGACGTACAAGAGCGGTGACGCGGCCACGATGTGGAACGACTTGAAGGAGCTCTGGAAGTACTCGAACCCGCAGTCGACCACGTACGCGAAGCTCCAGGAGCCCCTGCAGTCGGGTGACATCTGGGTCGGGATCGACCACGTCGCGCGGATGATCGATGTGCTGAAGGCGAAGCCCGACGACTTCGTCGCCGTGCCGGCGCCCGCGGGCGCGAAGGGCCGCTACTACATGAGCGTGGTGATCGGTCTCGGCATCCCGAAGGCATCGCCGAACAAGGCCGGAGCGGAGGCGCTCATCGACCATCTCTTGAAGCCTGAGACTCAGATCATCACGCTGCGCGAGAACAGCTTCTTCCCGGTCGTCGATGTGAAGATGCCTTCTGACCTGAACAAGGGCCTTCAGCTCGAGGCGGACGCGGTGGCCAAGCAGGCCAACTCCAAGGATGCGAAAGTCGTGCCGCTACCCGTCGGCCTCGGCGCGAAGGGTGGCGAGTTCAATAAGGCGATCACGGACACCTTCGTGCGGATCCTCGTGAAGAACGAGAGCGTTCAGACCGTGCTCGACGAGCAGGCCGCGATCATTCAAAAGATCATGACCGACGGCAACATCAAGTGCTGGGGCCCCGATGGAGCATCGAGCGGCCCCTGCCAGGTGAAGTGATCTAGGTAGGGCGGAAGGGGGAGGAGATGCGAGCGCGTACGGAGCAATTCCTGCCGTTCGCGCTCCTCCTTCCTTCGATCGGGTTCCTCGGGCTTCTGATCGTCATCCCCATGGTGCAGGCGTTGCTCCTCGCGGTCATGGCGGAAGGTGGCGGATTCAGCCTCGAGAACTTCCAGCGGATGTTCGCCGACGTGAACTTCAGCGACGCGTGGCGCAACACGCTTCTGCTCCTCATCCTCATCGTCCCGCTGCAGATCGTGCTCGCGCTCTGCATGGCCCTACTCATCAACTCGCGCTTTCGCGGGCATGGCTTCTTCCTCTACGTCTACGCGATCCCGCTCGCGATCTCCGATCTCGCCGCGGGCATCCTGTGGCTCGCGGTCTTCACCGAGCGCGGTTATCTCAACAGCACGTTGCAGAACGCCGGCGTGATCAGTCAACCGATCCTTTTCCTCTCGTTTGACAACCTCGGCGGAATTCTGACCGCGATCGTCATCGCCGAGTCGTGGCGCGCAACGGCAATCGTTCTGATCATCCTGATCGCCGGGCTGCAGCTCATCCCTCGCGACTTCTTCGAGGCGGCCGATCTCTTCGGCGCGAACCGACTCCGTCGCACGGTGCACGTCGTCCTGCCGCTTCTCCGGCCGAGCCTGCAGTCGGCGCTGATCATCCGCACGATCTTTGCCTTCCAGACCTTCGCGGTCGTGTTCGCGCTCGCTGGTCGCAACATGCCGGTCCTCGCAGGCGAGGCATACACGTGGTATGCGACGAACCGCAATGAGCACGTCGCCGCGGCGTATGCGGTGCTTCTGCTCGGTCTCACGATCGTTGCGACCGTCGTGTATCTGCGCGTCCTGGGTCTCCGCGAGGCGGAAGTCCAAAGGTGAACGCTCGGGTGCTCGACCGAAGCCTTTTGTACGGCGCCGCGATCTTCCTCGCGATCTGGGTGCTCGTTCCCTTCTACCTGATCGCGATCTCGGCGTTCACGCCGCAGGCGAAGATCTTCGACTACCCCAAGCCGCTCGTCCCGACGAGTCTCTCGACCGACACGATGCAGTTCTTCGTCGAGGCACGCGGGGTCATCCCCTCCGTGCTCAACAGCCTTCTGGTCGCCGTGTTCACGATCATCTTTGGGCTCACGCTTGGCACGCCTGCGGGTTACGCACTGGCCCGCTTCCGCTTCCGCGGGCGCGAGGCCTTCCAGGTCATCGTGCTCGCCACGAAGATGTTCCCGATTGCGATCCTGTCGATCCCGCTCGCGGTGACGTTCCTGCAGCTCGGCCTCTACGACAACCTCGTGAGCGTTGCCCTCGTGCACACGGCGATGGCGCTGCCATTCATCGTCCTCGTGACCGGCGGTGTGTTCGTCGCGGTGTCGCACGAGCTCGAGGAGGCCGCGCAGACGCTCGGCTGCAGCCGCTGGGGCGCGTTCCTTCGCGTCGCGCTTCCGCTGGCGCTGCCGGGCCTCGCCGCCGCGGCGATCTTCACGTTCGTGATCTCCTGGAACGAGGTCTTCGCGGCGACGATCCTCACACTGCGCACGCGTACGCTGCCCGCACAGGTCCTAGCCTCGCTCGCCACGTCGCCGCTCGCCTACAAATTCGCCGGCGGTCTCTTCATGGTCCTTCCAGCGATCGTGTTCATCTTCCTCATCCGCAAATACCTGATGAACCTCTGGGGGTCGCGCTGATGGCGAGCATCACCATCGACGGCGTCAACAAGATCTTCGGGAAGACGCCGGCGCTCAAGGACATTTCACTTGAGATCCGCGACGGCGAGTTCATGGTCCTTCTCGGGCCATCCGGCTGTGGGAAGACCACGCTGCTTCGGTGCGTCGCGGGCCTCGAGCAGGTGAACGCCGGGCACGTGAAGATCGGCGAGCGCGACGTCACCGGTCTCGCACCGCGCGATCGCAACATCGCGATGGTGTTCCAGAGCTACGCGGTGTTCCCTCACATGACCGTCGGCGGCAATATCGGCTTTGGTCTGCGCATGAAGCGCCGGCCCAAGGACGAAATCGCCAAACGCGTGCAGGAGGGCGCCGAGCTCCTCGGCTTGGTCCCGTTCCTCGATCGCTACCCCGCGCAGCTCTCGGGAGGTCAGCGGCAGCGTGTCGCCGTCGCGCGCGCGCTCGTGATGGACGCGCCGGTGCTCCTCATGGACGAGCCGCTCTCGAACCTCGACGCGCTCCTCCGACTACAAGCGCGCGCGGACCTCAAGCGTCTCCACAAGGAGGTAAAGCGAACGACGATCTACGTTACGCACGATCAGGTCGAGGCGATGAGCATGGGCGACCGCATCGCCGTGATGCGCGAGGGTGCGATCGAGCAGCTGGGCGCGCCGATGGAGATCTACGACAACCCCGCAACGCAGTTCGTGGGCGGCTTCATCGGCTCGCCGCCGATGAACTTCCTGCGCGGCGCCGTTCGCGACGGCTCGTTCGCGGGCGAGGGCTTCAGCCTTCCGATGTCGCGGCCGCGTGCCGATCTGCAGGGACGCGAGATGGTGTTAGGGGTTCGTGCCGAGCACATCACGATCGCCGGCGACGGCGTGCCCGCCCGCGTCATGGTGGTCGAGCCGCTCGGCTCACATGCCCTCGTGACCGTCCTCGTCGGGAAGACCGCCGTGAAAATCCAGGCGCCGATCGACGTCGCGGTCCGGCCGGATCAGGCGATCAACCTGCGTTTCGACGAGGCGACGCTCCGTTGGATGGACGCCGGCACGGGCTCAGCGATCCAGCACTGAGCCGCACGGCGCTCGATCCCCGCAAGTCCTACAAGCCGCTCGACGTCGGCAACGGCATCGTCTCCGGATCGCTCGCGCCGAATGGGCGGATCCTCTCGCTGGGCCTCGCGCACCCGGTCATCGGCCGTCTCTGGCTTACCGCCACGGAGCCGTTTCCCGAATCGCTGCGTGGCGACGAGGATGCCGTGCGACGACACCGCGCGGCGCTCGCGGCGCGAGATCGTCCCTCATTCGGTCTCTCGCAGCTCGATGTCCCTGCCGACGCCTTCTTCGACGAGGACTCACTGCCGCGTGCGGTGCACAACGACGATCGCGGGCGGCTCGAAGTCCGGACGGTCGCGCCAGCCGGCCGGACCGGCCTGGTGCAACTCATCCGCGTCACGGCAGGCCCTCGGCCGCTCGTCCTCGTGCCGGAGTGGAGCGGGCGACCGCGCCTCGGCCGGGCCGACTACACCCAGATCACCGAGGGCGGACCGATTCCGCATCCGCCCGTCGCGCCGACCGACGGACGCGACGGGCCGCTCATCTGGCTCGACGACCGTGCGCTCGACGCCGCAGCGGCGTTCGTGCTCCCTGGGCCGGTCGAGGTGAGCCCGGGCGCCACCGCGGAACTGGTCCTTGCGGTCGCCCTGGGTAGGGATCTCGAGGGGACCGTCGGCGAAGCGCGCGCGATCGCGCGCGATGGGTCCCGGCTCGTCTCTGAGGAGATCCGTGCGCGACGCGCGATGTGGACGGGTCTCGCTCCAAACGGCGATCCGCCGTACGAGGTTCGTCGAGGCGTGGCCTACGCGTTCGATTGCGCTGCCTCGCGAACGACCGGGAACGACGTGGCGGTCCTTACTGACCACGAGATCCTGCCGCTCGTCTGGACGCGCGATGCCTACTACATCTGCCGTGCGCTTCTCTCCGCGGCACCGAACGAGACGCGCGTTCGCGCTGCGGTGGATGGTTTTGTGCACTGGCTTTTCGAGGCTGCGGAGCGGCCCGACGGCGCGTGGCCGCGCGCTTCGCTCGCGTCGGGGCAGGCCAAGGACGTCGCCTTCCAGCTCGACCAGCAGCTCTATCCGTTGCTGCTCGTCGCCGATCACGCTCGATTGACGGGACAGACCGCGATGCGCGAGCGCTACGGCGACGCCTGCCGCGCCACGTTGGACTGGCTCCTAGCGCGTCGCGCCAGGTTTGGCCTCGTGCCGACGGCTGAGACGCCGGCGGATGATCCGACGCGACAGGCGTATCACTTCTCGAGCCATGTCCTGCTCTGGCACGTGCTGCGCGCCTTCTCGCACGCCGCGTCGGAGGAGATTCGCGCTGCCACGCTCGAGCATTTCGTGGCCGAGGGGCGATTCGCGTACGCGGTGGCGGGACCGCACGGCCAGGGCGCGCGGCAGTATCACGACGCGAACGACCTGCCTACCGTGTTTGCGCCGGGTTGGGGTTTCTGCGCTGCGAACGAACCGCTGTGGCTCGCGACGATCGCGTTCGCCTGGAGCGAGGCGAACGCGGGCTACTTCCCGGGCAAGTTCGGCGGCCTCGGATCGCTGCATACGCCACATCCGTGGACTCTCGGGGACCTCCAGGAGATGGTCGTCGCGCGCGTGTCCGATGATCGCGATCGCGAGCGGCGAGCGCGCGAGCGACTCGCGCGCGTCGAGACCTGGGATGGTCTTCTCGCAGAGGCGTATGACGAGGTGACCGGCGCGGTCGCTGCGCGGCATTGGTTCGCGTGGCCAGCGGCACTTCGCGCGCTCCTTGAGCGCGAACCTATGCTCACCGCGCCGTGACCCGCCCGACGCTCATCACGATCATCGGCAAGAGCGCGAAGGATGCGCGCGATCCCGTTCCGGAGAAGGCGCTGCGCATGGCCGAGGAGGTCGGGCGCCTCGTCGCCGAACGCAACGGCATCGTGGTCACGGGTGGCCTCTCCGGGGTCATGGAGGCGGTGAGCCGCGGTGCGAAGAGCGCCGGCGGGATCGTGATCGGGATCCTGCCAGGGTTCGACAAGCGCGACGCGAACGACTTCGTCGACATCGCGATCACCACGGGCATGGGCTGGATGCGCAACACGCTCACGGTGCGCGCGGCCGACGCGGTGATCATGATCTCGGGCGGCATCGGCACGCTTAACGAGCTCACCGTCGCGTACGAGCTCAAGCCCACGGTGATCCTCGAGGGGACCGGCGGCTGGTCGTCGCGCATCCGCGAGCTCGCCTACGGTGGCAAGCATCTCGAGGAGGCGAAGATCGCGGAGCTCCACTACGCGCAGACGCCCAAGGAGGCGGTCGACCTGGCGTTCGCGCTCGCGGCGAGCGGCGAGACCGGTCGCGACTCGGAACGGGAGTATTCCTGAGCCGCGGCTGGATCGGCGGACCCGTCCGGTAGTTCAGCGCGCCGTGTATCCGCCGTCCGCGACCAGGACCGAACCGGTGACGAACGCGGATGCTGGTGAGAGCAGGTAGAGGGCGGCTTGAACGATGTCCTCGACCGTGCCAAGGCGGCCGATCGGGTGGGCCGCGGCGTGCTGGCGTGCGAACGCGGCCGGGTCGGGTTGTGCGGCGATGAACGAATCTCCCATCGGCGTTCGGATGTGGCCCGGACAGATGCAGTTGACCCTCACGCGCCGGCTGGTCGAGTCCAGTGCCATGGCTCGAGTGAGCTGAACGAGGCCACCCTTTGCGGCGCAGTACGCGGCAAGCTCGGGAAAACCGACCAACCCCGCGTTCGAGGAGACGTTAACGATCGACGCGTCCTCCTCGAGATGGGGCCACGCTGCGCGCGTGACGAGCCACGTACCCTTGAGATTTGTATCGAGCACCTCGTCCCACTCCGCCTCGGTCGTCTCCCAGGCGGAACGCGCGAGTGCGACCCCGGCACAATTCACGACCATCGCGAACCGCCCGACGCGCGCTGCCGCATCTCGCACCGCAGCGTCGACCGCTTTCGAGGACCGAACGTCCGCGATCAGAGCCGCCGCGAGCCCGGGTTCATCGGTCGGGTTCCGGTCCAGCGCGACGACACGCGAGCCGAGCTCGCGAAGCGCACGCGCGATGCCGCGTCCAATCCCCGAGGCGCTGCCACTGACGATGGCCGCGCGCCCCGCAAACCACCCCGGGTCGAGCATCCGCCGGCTCAGGTCCGGCGAAGCCGGCGCCAGCGAAACCGACGCGGGGAGCCGCCTTCGCGCCGCGGCGCCATCGCGGGCTATTGTCGCAGGAAGCCGAGCGTCGAGGGCAGGATGGGAAAAGAGTCGAGTAGCTCCGGGCGGTACGACCTCGTCATCAATGACGCGCTGATCGTGAACGCAACGGGACGGCTCCGCGGCAGCATCGGAGTCCGCGATGGGGCCATCAGCGCTCTTTCGCGCGAGGGCCTTCGTGGCGAGCTGGAGATCGACGCCCGCGGCCGGCCCGTCATCCCGGGTGTCGTTGATGCTCATTGCCACTTTCGCATCGCGCAGGGTCGTGGACCAGACGCCGTCGTGAGCAGCGACGACTATGTCATCGGACCGCGTTCCGCCGCGTTTGGCGGCGTCACCACCTTCATTGATTTCGCGATACAGCAGCGCGGCAGTGCGGCGCGCGACGAAGTGGAATCACGGATCGAGGAAGCATCTGCCGGCTCGATCATCGACTTCGGCTTCCACTGCAGCCTCACCGACCCTCGGCCGGCGGTCCTCGACGAGATCGAGCCCCTTATGGAGCGCGGCATCGCGTCCTTCAAGTTCTTCATGGCCTACGCGAAGTGGGGCTTCTATGTGGATCTGGGATTCCTGCACGCGGCCATGGCGCGGATCGCGGCACGCGGCGGCGTCGTGGCGGTCCATGCGGAGGACGACGAGATCCTCGAGTTCTGGCGCGACCAGAAAGCGCGCGAGGCGCCTTCGGACATGCTCAACCATTCGCTCAGCCGGCCCGAGCTGGCCGAGGAGGTTGCTATCCGGAGCGCGATCGCGCTCGCCAAGGAGACCGGCGCGACGTTGTACGTCGTGCATCTTTCGACCAGTCGAGGACTCAGGGCCATCATCGAAGGCCGAAACGGGGGAGCCGCCGTCATCGCCGAGACGTGTCCGCATTACCTCGCGTTCTCCCACGAGGTCTACCGTCAGCCGGACGGGCGCTACTACACGATGACCCCACCGCTGCGCGCTGACGGCAATCGGCAGGCGCTCTGGGACGGCGTGCGCGACGGCCGCATCGACGTGGTGGGGTCCGACCACAACAGCTTCACTCGCGCACAGAAGGACCGCGCGACCGGATTCCTCGACGTCCCGCCGGGTCTTGCCGGGACCGAGACTCTGCTGCCGTACATGCTCTCGGACGGAGTCGCCGCAGGGCTGATCACCCTCGAGCGCGTGGTCGAACTTCTCTGCACGAATCCGGCGCGCATCTATCGCCTTACCCGGAAAGGGTCGATCGAGCTCGGGAAGGACGCGGACCTCGTGCTCTTGGACCTCGACGAGGAGCGCGCCGTTACGGACGCCTCGGTCGTCGATCGCGGGACCTGCAACGCCCCGGTGGGGCGAGGGCGCTTCGTACCGCGCTACGGCACGCGCGCGCGAACGGAGCCCTTGGCGACGGTCCGACCGTGAGGAACGGCGTCAGCCGAGCCATCGTGCTCGAGGAACCGGGGCGGCTCCGAGAACACGAGTTCCCGTTGCCGGCGATCGGCGACGACGACTTCCTGCTTCGCGTGGAGATGGTCACGATCTGCGGGGGCGACCCGATCGAGTTCCTGGGACGCAATCGCAAGACGCATTACCCGTTGATCCTCGGGCACGAGGTCGTGGGCCACGTCGAGAAGATCGGCCACGAGGCAGCCGTGCGACAGGGAGTGGAGGTAGGCGCACGCGTCGTCGTTGAGCCCTACATCGCGTGTCGCGCGTGCGACTTCTGTCTCGCCGGGAGATATCACTTCTGTCGCCAGGGAATGGTGTACGGCGTCACGGTCCGCTCGGATCGGCCTCCCCACCTGTGGGGCGCGTATTCGGAATATCTCTATGGCGCGCCTGGAGCGCGCGTGCATCGCATCGACGAAGCCGTTCCAGCCGCGGCGGCATGCCTCACATCGGTCATCGGGAACGGTGTTCGGTGGGTGCGTACGCGTGGTCGCGGCCGGATGGCCGAGAGCGTGCTCGTCCTCGGGGCGGGAGTCCAGGCGCTCGCGACAATCATCGTGGCGAAAGAGGCCGGACTCGCGCCGATCATCGTGGTCGCCCGTGGCCGCAACCCGCGCAAGCTGGATCTGGCGCGCCGCTACGGCGCCGACGTGGTCCTCGACGTCGACCGCGAGGACCTGAGCGCTCGCATCAGCGACGCTCTACAGGGTCGAGGCCTCGACCTCGCCGTCGAGTGCACCGGTGCCGAACGCATGATCGCGATCGGCGTCGCGGCGCTTGGTCCCTTCGGGCGCCTCGTCCTGGCTGGGACGCGCGGGGGCCAGCCGGCCGCTTTGGACATCGATGGGATCGTCTTCAAGGAGATCGAAGTCATCGGTGGGCTTGGTCAGGCTCACGATACGGAGCTCGCGGCGCAGATCGTCAACAGTCGGCGCTACCCGATCGAGGATATGGTCACGAACACGTTTCCCCTTGCCGACGCAGAGCGGGCGATGGAGCTCTTCATGAACGGTGGGGACCGAGCGATTCATGTTGCCCTCGACCCGGCCGGGTAGCGCCATGCGCCTGCGCGATCGCGTCGCTCTGGTGACCGGCGCAAGTTCCGGCATCGGCAGGGCGATCGCGGTGCTGTTTGCGGAGGAGGGCTGCGACGGGATTCTCTTCGATCTCCAACTCGAATCGCGCCTCGAGGAGGAGGGGCCTCCGACTCCCACGGTCATCGCCTCGATCGGTCGCAAGTGGGAGTTCTGCCAGGGCGACGTGGCGCGGCCGGACGATGTCGGCCGGGCGTTCGCGGCCTGTGCCAAGTCTTTCGGGCGCCTCGACCTGCTGGTCAACTCGGCGGGCATCTTCATTCGTAACCCGATCGAGGATCTGAGCGACGATGAGTGGGCACGCGTCCTCGCCGTGAACCTCTCCGGGTACTTTCACACCATCCGCCTCGCCGTCCCGCTGATGCGAGCGGCAGGCCACGGATCGATCATCAACGTCTCGTCGATCCACGGACGCGTCGGCACCGCCACCGCCGCGTCCTACGCCGCGAGCAAGGGCGCGGTCGAGAACCTCACCCGCCAGGTAGCCGTCGACAACGGGAGGTTCGGGTTGCGCTGCAATGCCATCGCGCCGGGGACGATCGTGACCGCGATGTCGAAGCCGTTTCGCGAGAGGCCCGAGATGCTCAGGGAGTACGAACACCGAACCCTCTTGCCGCGGCTCGGCACGCCGCGCGATGTCGCGTACGCCGCGCTCTACCTGGCGAGTGATGAGTCGTCGTTCGTGACCGGGCACTCCCTCGTGGTCGACGGGGGATGGACGGCCTGGTAGCGCGCGGCTACTCGGACAGCTTCGCCTCGCCCAGCGGGACGATGCGACTTTCAAAGATCTGACGAAAGTTCACCTGCTTGCGGTGCTCGTCATCGAATCCGAGCATCTTGAGATCCTTCGAGGCCGCGAAGGAATACCCGAACAGCTCACCGGCGACGCAGTAGCAAAGCGGAGAGAGCGTCTCCGACGACCGTCCGAACACGGGGAGAGTCAGGTCTGCCAGCGCCGCGGTCTCGCCATCGCCGGCGTCGCACACCGCGATCGCGAAGGCCCCGGTCTGGCGGACCGCCCAGAGTTGCTCCCTCGCGCGGTCGACACCCGCGCCTTGCGGTGCGAGCACGAAGACGTAGGAGCCGGGACCGCACACGAAGTACTGCTCGTGCGCCCATTCCTCGAGCTCCTGACCGACGGCGTTATGCCGGCCTGCCTCGATGAGCTTGGCCATGCTGAACGACGCGGTCCCGTAGTTCGGTCCGGCCCCCAGGAACATCACCTGGTCCGTTCGACCGACGCGTGCGCCCAGTTCTTCCAAGAGCGGCCTTTGCGCGGCGATCGTTTCACGCATCGCCTGAGCCAGTTCCGAGATCTCCTCGAGCTTCGCACGAGCCGCGGCCGGTCCAAGTCGCCCCCCGAGCTCACCGAGTCGGACAGCCAGGCAGTAGAGCAAGACGAGGGACGCGAGATACGAGCTCGTGCCTGGCGCGAAGCGCCGCTCCGCGTAGCCCAGGTCGACCGCGAAACGGGCGGCACGTGCGATTCCGCTCGCCATGTCCGCCGTGCCGGCAAGGGTCTCGATGCCACGCTGGTCCGCGCGCTTGACGGCCTCGATAGTCCGCGAGACGCGTCCGGAATTGGAGATAGCCACGACGAGGGCGTCGGTCGGCGCGTGGTGCACCAGGTAGCGTGAGAACTCCATCGCCTGAGAGGGCTCGGTCGCGATTCCCGCCCACTCCTCGAAGGCGAAGCGGGTGGCCATGCCGCAGTACCACGAGTCGCCGCATCCAGTGAGGTATACGCGCGATGGCCGTTCGCTGATCGCCAGCCGCTTGAGTTGCTCGTAGAGGACGAACGGGGCCTCGCGCAGGTAGGACTCTTGAGCCTCGATCCCGGCGATCATGTTTGCCCACGCGAGGTCGATCTTGGTCATGTCCATCAGTGCAGGCCTCTATGCACGATTGCGCGAAGGGCGTCGAGGCGCCTGGTTGCATCGGTAGGGGTTGGGATCGGGACGGAAACGACTCCTCGGCTCTCGACGGCATAAGACGCGGAGACCGTCCCGTACAGCGCCGCCTCGAGCGGATCGCCGGTGAGGAGCATCCCGGCAAGGAACCCGCCGCAGTAGGCGTCCCCCGCGCCGGTGAGGTCCCGGACCTCGACCGGGAAAACTGGCACGTGCACCAGCCGCTCGGCACGTCGGTCGTAGACCAGCGAACCTTCATGGCCGAGCTTCACGACCACCGCCCGCGGGCCGGATGCGGCGAAGCGCCGCGCGGCTTCCTCCGGCCGGTCGTCCCCGAACGCGACGCGCGCTTCCTCTCTGCTGGGTAGGAAACAGTCCACGAGGTTGAGGATTGCCTCTAGCTCGGCCCCGTGTCCTTCGATGTAGTCGAGGTGGGGGTCGAGCGTGACGAGGTTGCCGGGTTTCTTGACGGCCCGCGCCAAGCCCAGCTGGATGTCGGTCGGCATTGGCGCCACGTGGTAGGCGCGCCCCGATCGGTCGCCGTCGCAGAGTTCCTCGGGGCGGATCGACATCTCGTAATGACTTCCCGACGCGCGCTGATTGATGAACCGGCGTGTCCCTCCTTCCTCGTAGAGGCTCCAGTCGTGGATGTTGGGCGCGTCGACCCGGCGTAGCCCGAGCTGCAGACCCCGACGCCGCAGCGCTTCCAGGTGCGCCTCCGGGTAGTCCCTTCCGAGACGAGCCAGGACGGCGACGTCGGACCGCCAGACCTGCGCGCCGAGTGCGGAGTAGAGCGCGTTCCCGCCGGGCTGGTCCCAGCGTACGTCGGCGCCGTGATACACGACATCGTCGACCGTGAAGTTCCCGAGCACGAAGATTTCAGGCACGTCCTAGAGGTAGCCCTGCACGATCACCCCGACGCCGAGCAGCCGCAGAATCACGCTCCCCACCGCCGCGACCACGCAGGCGGCGATGATCGCACGGTCGAGCGGCGTTATCTGGATATCGACCAGGCTCGTCCGGTCCGGCCGCGCGCCGAAGCCTCGCGCGTCCATCGCGACGGCCAGCGCCTGCGCGAGGTCGATCGAGCTGAGGAGCAGCGGCCCGAGGATCGAGACGGACTTGCGCGCTCGTGACAGCGGATTCCCCGTCTCGAGACGCAGTCCCCGAGCGCGCTGCGCCTCGGCGATGGTGGCACGCTTGGCGTTGAGAAGCGGCACGAGCCGGATCGCGGTCGACATGGCGACGCCCGCTTTTGGCGGCAGCCCGATCCTCACAAGACCGAGTGTCATCTTCTGCGGCGACGTGGACATCATCCAGACGCCGGCCGCGGCGACCATGAGGGCGACGCGCA
>VBEY01000124.1 GCA_005889295.1 Chloroflexota bacterium
CGCGCGCCGGGCGGCTCGTTCATCTGGCCGAAGACCATCGACATCTTGTCGATGACGCCTGACTCCCTCATCTCGCCGAGGAGCTGGGTCCCCTCACGCGAGCGCTCGCCGACGCCGCAGAAGACGGAAAAGCCACCGTGCTCGGCGGCGACGTTTCGAATCAGCTCCTGGATGACGACGGTCTTTCCGGTGCCGGCCCCACCGAACACCGCCGACTTGCCACCCTTGAGGAAGGGGCAGATGAGGTCGATCACCTTCATCCCGGTCTCGAAGATCTCAGCCTGAGTCGCCTGTTCCGTGAACGGAGGCGGATCGCGATGGATCGGATCGCGCCGCACGCCCTTCACCGGCCCTTTGCCGTCGATCGGCTCGCCCACGACGTTGAAGAGCCGTCCGAGCGTCTCCTCGCCGACCGGGACCGTGATCGGTCCGCCTATCGAGACCGCTTCCATTCCCCGGCGGAGACCATCCGTCGCGGCCATCGAGACCGCGCGCACCCAGTTGTTGCCGAGGTGCTGCTGGACCTCGGCGACGACTTCGCCGCCGCCGTCGCGCTTCACCACGAGCGCGTCGTAGATCTGGGGCAGGTGACCCTCTTCGAACTGAACGTCGAGGACCGGGCCGATGATCTGCACGATCTTGCCCTTGTCCTGCGCCCTCTTCTTGGTGACTTCCTTCGTCGCAACCGCCATGTTCCTACCCCTTGCCGAGGGCCTCAGCCCCCGATGCGATCTCGAGCATCTCTTTCGTGATGCGCGTTTGACGTGCCTTGTTCGCGGCAAGCGTGAGGTCGTCGATCAGGTCGCCCGCCGCGTCCGTCGCGTTGCGCATGGCGACCATCTGCGCAGAGAACGCGGACGCCTTCGACTCCAGGATCGTCTGGAACACCGCGACCTCGATCAGCCTCGGGATCACCTCGTTCAGGACCGTCTCCGGATCCGGCTCGAACAGATACTGAAGCGGGGGCAGCTCGTCGATGTCCTCTTCCTCGGGGACGAACGGCAGGAGCCGTCGGATCGTGGGCTCCTGGCGCAGCGTGTTCACGAACCGCGTGAACGCGAGGTAGATCTCGTCGACCTTTCCCGTCACGAACTCCTCGACCGCGACCCGCGCGATCACGTTCGTGTCGGTGCTGCTCGGCCGGTCGGGGATCCCTGGGAACTCCGCGGTCACGGGCGCGCGCAGCCGGCGCAACTGGTTGATGCCCTTTCGTCCCACCGCCACGAACGACGCCGCGGGTTGCTGCTGGGAGAAGCGCAGCGTCGCGCGGATCAAGTTCACGTTCATGGGTCCGACCAACCCGCGATCCGTCGTCACGAGCACGATGCCAACCCGGCGGACTTCGCGTCTCGCGAGCAGAGGGCTCGTCTCGGGATCGGCGTACGGCGCGAGGTCGTTCAGGACCGTTCGCAGCCGCTCCTCGTACGGTCGTGAGGCGAGGACCGCGGCCTGCGCGCGACGCATCTTGGATGCCGCGACCAGCTGCATCGCCCGCGTGACCTGCTGGATGTTCTTGATGCTCCGGACACGTCGCCGGAGCTCGCGCTCGGAGGGCACGCGCTAGGCCTTCGCGGTCGCCGGAGTCTTTGTCTCCGGCTTCGCGGGCGCGCGCGCCGCCCCCCCGTCCTGCGACGCGGCGACCGGCGCCTTCTCGTCGCCGTAGGGATGCGCCTTCTTGAACTCCTCGAGCATCGCGCGGACTTCCTTCTCGATCTGGTCGTTCCAGACCTTGTCCTTGGCGATCTTCGCGCTGACGTTCTTGCCCACCGAGTCCATGAAGCGGTAGAGGTCACGCTCGAACTGGGCCACGCGATCCTTCGGGACGTCGTCGATATATCCGCCGGTGGCCGCGAAGATGATCACGACCTCTTTTTCGAGTGGCAGTGGCTGGTACTGGGGCTGCTTCATGATCTCGGTGACCTTCTCGCCACGGCGCAGCTGCTGCTGCGTCGCTTTGTCGAGGTCCGAGCCGAACTGTGCGAACGCCGCGAGCTCGCGGTATTGAGCGAGCTCGAGCTTCAGGCTCCGGACCACCGCCTTCATGGCCTTCGTCTGCGCATCGCCGCCCACGCGCGACACCGAGAGGCCGGTGTTCATCGCGGGCCGCTGCCCCTGGTTGAAGAGGTCCGTCTCCAGGTAGATCTGGCCATCGGTGATCGAGATAACGTTCGTCGGGATGTAGGCGGAGATGTCGTTGGCCTGCGTCTCGATGATCGGTAGCGCCGTGAGCGAGCCACCGCCGTTCTCCTTGTTCAGGCGCGCGGCGCGCTCCAGCAGCCGCGAGTGCAGGTAGAAGACGTCCCCCGGATAGGCCTCGCGGCCGGGCGGGCGGCGGGTGAGGAGCGAGACCTGCCGATAGGCCCAGGCGTGCTTGGTGAGGTCGTCGTACACGATGAGTGCGTCCTTCCCGCTGTCGCGGAAGAACTCGCCCATCGCGCACGCGGCGAACGGCGCGAGGTATTGAACTGTCGCCGGGTCCGACGCGCCCGCGATGACGACGATCGTGTGGTCCATCGCGCCCTTCTCTTCGAGCGTCGCCACGATCTTCGCGACCGAGGATTCCTTCTGGCCGATCGCGACGTAAATGCAGGTGAGGTCCTTGCCCTTCTGGTTGATGATCGTGTCGATGGCTAAGGCGGTCTTGCCGGTCTGGCGGTCACCGATGATCAGCTCGCGCTGGCCCCGCCCGATCGGGGTGATGGCGTCGATAACCTTGATCCCTGTCTGCACGGGCGTGTCGACGTTCTGCCGCGTGATGACACCCGGCGCGACGACGTCGACGGGAAGCGCCTTCTTGGTGTTGATGGGCCCCTTGCCATCCAGCGGTCGGCCGAGCGGGTCCACGACCCTACCGACGAGCGCGTCGCCGACCGGGGTCTGCACGATCCGGCCGGTCGTGCGGACCTCGCCGCCCTCGACGATCCCGGTGTAGTCGCCGAGGATGATCGCGCTGACCGTGTCTTCCTCGAGGTTGAAGGCGAGGCCGAACACGTCGTTCCCGAAATCGAGGAGCTCCGACGCCAAACAGTTCGCGAGGCCGTAGACGCGGGCGATGCCATCCCCGATCTCGACGACGGTGCCGACGTCGACCGACTCGGCTCCACCCTGGAAGCCTTTGATCTTCGCCTTGATGATGTCCGTGATCTCTGATGAGTCGGCCATTCGTTGACCCTCCTATGAGGCGAGCTCTCGCCCGAGTGCAGTGAGCTTGGCGTGCACGGATGAGTCGATGAGATGGTCGCCGATCTGAACCTTCGCGCCACCGATGAGCGTTGGGTCGACGGCGAAGGTCGCGCGAAGCTTCTGGCCCGAGGTCTCCTCGAGGCGGCGGACGAGCTCTTTTTGTTCGTTCACCTCGAGCGGTACGGCGGTCGTGATGCGCGCTTTGGCGATCCCCTCGCGGCGGTCGACGAGATCGCCGAAGGCGAGAGCGATCTGCGGAACAAGCGCGATTCGATCCTTCTCGAGCAGAAGCACGAGGAGCGATCGGACCGGGGTCGGCTCCCCCGCGAGCGCGGAGCTCAGCGCCTCGACGCGCTGCCGCATCGGGACGGAGGGGTCGCGTAGGCCCGCGACCGTGACCCGGTCGAAGACTGGGGAGAGCTTTTCGAGCGACGCGCGAAACTCGAGGACGGCCCGTTCATCGGGCGCGAGCGCGAGAAGCGCCTCTGCGTAGCGGCGTGCCGCGGATCCGGAGAGCGGCACCTAACCCTGGTCCACAAGGTGCGCGGCTGCTTCGTCGAGTGACCGCTCGATCAAGGCGCGGTGCTGCTCGGCGTCGACCTCACGGCCCAGGACGCGGCTCGCGGCGAGAACGACCATTCCCGCGAGCTCAGAGCGCAGCTGCGCGAGCGCCTGGTCGTGGAGCTGCTGCGCCTCTTCGCGGCCGCGCTCGCGGATGCGGTCGGCCTCCTTCTTGGCTTCCATGCGGATCTCGCCCGCGGCCGCCTCGGCGGCCTTGGTCATTCTTTCGGCGATCGCCTGCGCGTCTCGCCGGGCATCCGCGAGAAGACGCTCGACCTCCGACTTGATGCGCTCACGCTCAGCCTTTGCCTCCTCGGCCATGGCCAAGCCCTCGCGGATCTTCGCCGCGCGGTTCGCGAGCATGCTCGTGATCGGACCCCATAGCAGTCGGCGCAGGAGATAGAGGAGCAAGAGGAAGTTCACAATCGAGACCAGCACCCAGAACGGGTGCACGGTCGGAACGAAGACCTCTTCCTGAAGCCCGGGGCTGAACAGCATTACGGGTGGGTCAGGAAGATGAGCAGGATTCCGACGACGAGCGAAAGCACGCCAAGTCCCTCCGCGAGCGCTGCGCCGAGGACAAGGTTGTTGCGGATAAGCGGCGCCGCGTCAGGGTTACGGCCGATCGCCTCTGAGGATTTCGCCGTCGCGATTCCCAGTCCGATGCCGACTCCGAGGACCGCGAAGCCGACGGCGATACCGGCAGCGAGCCAACCAAGATTCATGCGTGCGTTCCCTCCTTTGATGTCTGCGCGTGTTTCGATGATTCGTCATGCTCCTCGTGTGATTCGGTCGCCAGAACGAAGTACAGGAGCGTGAGCATTGCGAAGATGACCGCCTGCAAGAGACCGATGAACATTTCGAAGCCGGCGAACGGGAGCAGCACCGGGATCGCGATCACATACAGGACCGCCGACATCACGACGAGCATTACTTCTCCCCCGAAGATGTTCCCCCAAAGACGTGCGGTGAGCGTCAGGATACGGATGATCTCGGCAAGGAACTCGATGACGCCGACAAACAGCATGATCCCGCCCAGGAAGGCTCCTTCTTTGAAGCCCGCGGTGTTGAGCCAGCGGTTGAAGTAGCCACTACCGAGCGTGCGAATCCCTTCGGCCTGGTAGGAAACGAACGCGACGATCGCCAGGCCGAGAGTGATGTGGTAGTCGGCCGTCGGCGCATGCAGCAACGGAATCTGGCCGACGAGCGGCACCACCCCGAGCCAGTTGCACAACAGGATGAAGAGGAAGAGCGTCCCAACGAGGGGGACGTATTTCGCGGCGGCTGCCCCGCCGGTGTCAACTACGAAGTCGATGAGGGTCTGCACGGCGACCTCGAGCGCACCCTGGAGGCCACCGGGTACCAGAGTGAGCCTCTGTGTGCCGAGATAGGCCAATAGGACGAGGATCGCCATGACGATCCACATCGTCACGAGTGAGTTCGAGATCGAAATCTCGTCGCCGACAATGCGGACCAGCGGTTCGCCCGTTAGCAGGTGGAGGATCCGCGCAGGCGTGATGTCAGGCCACTTCGGCAGGCCGATGACGGTCACTCCGAGAAGCACCAGAGCTCCGTCGAGAATCAACATGCCCCCGAGAACTCTGAGCGGAGGCGCCGACATGAGTGTCCTATCGAGAGTGCGAATCATCATCGGTTGTCGTTCTCTTCGCCGCTCTCGCGCCGACGCTCACCTTCCTCGATCTCGCTCTCCCACCTTCGGCCAGCTGCTCGCGCCTTATCGCTTGGCACTCCGACCGGTTGAGAGAGATATCGCCGGAGGACCCCAAATAGGGCAAGCCCGCCGACGACCAAACCGACCAGAATGCCGACGAGCAGTCCCCACGGTCCGGACCCGACAGCGTTGTCGAAGGCGTTTCCTGCAAATGTTCCGACGAGCAAGGGGAAACCAATCGCGACTGCGACTTGCAGCCCCATCTTGAGCATGTCACTCGGAATACGTCACGCTCCGCCCAACGCCGCGATTTTCTTGGATCCGACCTGGCCCAGGATCGCCGCGTTGCGAGCGCGCTCCACCCGGGGTGCGGGGTTGCGGCCAGGGCACCGTCAGTTTAGCTGAGGAACTTGGTCTAAGCGAACCGCGCTAGAGCCAACCGCGGCGGCGGAAGTACAGGACCAGACCGACCGCGGCGACAAGGGTGACAGCCATGGCGACCCAGAAAAGTGTGACCGATCCATAGGGGATGAAAGCCCAGTTCTGGCCGAAGAAGCCGGTCACAACCGTGAGCACGAGGAGCACAGTCGCGATGCTCGTAAGGACTTTCATCACCTCGTTCAGCCGGTTCGACGCCGCGGCGAGATACGCGTCAATCACGTTGGAGGAGAGCTCGCGGAACGTGTCGATTTCGTCGGTCACGCGGAGGATGTGGTCGTACACGTCCTGGAAGTACGCGCGGCGGCCGGCCTCCCGGAGCTCGCGGATGTCTCCGCGCACGAGGACCTGGAGCACATCGCGCTCCGGCGCGACCGTCTTGCGGAGATGCAGCAGATCGCGCTTGACCAGGAAGAGCTCGTTTAGGGGCGCGTGGGCGCGGTGGAGGTTCGGTCCGCTCTCCTCGGTGATGAACTGCTCGAGGAGCTCGATGCGTTCGCCGAACTGGTCGACCACCGCGAAGTACTGATCGACCATCGTGTCGAGGAGCGCGTGAAGGAGCAGACCGGTCGTCTGAAGCCGTCCTTCGATGAAGCGCTTCTCGACGATCTTGCGAGCGGAGAAGTCGCCCTGATGGACGGTCACGATTGCGTTCTGTGCGACGAAGATCGCAACCTCGTGGTAGTTGACGACATCTGGACTCGGCGACTCGAGCGCGTAGAAGACGATGAAGTAGTGCGTCTCGTACTGATCGATCTTGGGACGCTGGTGGCCGTGTTGCGCGTCCTCGACTGCGAGCGGGTGAAGCTCCAGCTCTTGCGCGACGAGCGCGAACTCTTCGCTCTGCGGGTTGGAGATGTCGAGCCAGCACGGATGCTCTCCCCGAAGCTCGGAGAGCTGGTCCGCGGGATGATCGACGACCGCGTTCTGCTCTTTGACGAGAAGTCGCGCCGGCATGTTCGCAGTATGCGCGGCGGGTCAGGCAGCGAAGCGGCGAACGACGCTCACGAGCTCCTGCGCATCGAAGGGTTTGGCGAGATACGCCTCGGCGTTGCAGCGGTCGGCCTCGCGGCGTGGGTCGGCGACGCCGGTGAGGATCACTAGGGGTACACGGCGCAGCGCCATCCGAAGCTCACGTGCGAATGAGGGACCATCCATTCCCGGCATCTGGACGTCGAGCACGACCACCGCGGGGGGATCGTCCTGCACCATCTGGAGGGCTTCGACGCCATCGCGGGCCTCGACCACGCGGAAGCCGCTCTCGGCGAGGAGCTGCCGCTCGATGGCGAGCGTCTCCACGTCGTCGTCGACGATCAGCACGGGGCGCGGCCGCGAGTTCATTCCAAACGCCATGCCGATTTCTGTGCATACGACGTTCCGTAAACTTCAACGACCGGTGAAAGTGCCTCGCGGAATGCGCACCGCCGTCGAGGTCGTCCCCAAATTGGGCTTCAAAACGGGGATGCCAGCGCTGCGTATCGGTGGCGTAGCAACCTACGACCGACCGATCGAGCACCTCGCCGGACAGCTCGACACCACAGGTCTCGGCGTGCCGCTCCGCGCGAAGGATGGTAGGTATGGCCTGGTTCTTTGCTTCGCGCTCGACCGGATATCGATCGATCGCCTCGCCGATGATCTCGTTCGCGTCGCCCACCCGGACGGCGCGATCTGGGTTGTCGTGTGGAAGAAGGATTTGTTACCGGACGGTGCATCCGGTTGGGACGAGGTGCAGGAGGCAATGCTCCAGACAGGCTGGGTGGACAACAAGATCCTCTCCCTTGGTCAGGACGTGTATGCGACCCGTTACGTTCGACGCCGGCGCCCGGGCAAGCGGGAACCAGCGAAGGGGGTTGGTCGTTTCTAGAGCCATGCGGATCTGCGCGCTCGCGCTCCTCGCCGCAATCGTCGCGTGCGGCGGCGCCGCCACGCTCTCCTCGCCGGAGCCGAGCGCGAGCGTCGGAACGGCCACGATCGCCCCGGCAGGGACGGTCACGGCGACGGCGATCACGGGAACGATCGTCCCCGGGACCGTGCCGCCGAATCCCACGCCAGCGCCGTCACCCACGCCGAGTCCGGCGCCGGGTGGCCTCACCTACGCCCAGCTCAAGTACCGGCTCATCGACCAATTCGGCCGGCTCCTCTTCTGCGATCCCGACTACTACCCGGTCGCGCGAGCCGACGAACAGTCACTGGCGCACGAGCGACTGCCAGACATCCAGAAGGATGGACCGACCTTCAGCGCGATCCTTGCTCATCTCGGCATCGCGCCGTCCGCGAGCTACACGTCCGAGCAGGAGCTCGCGATCTACCGCGACTGGAAGATGCTCAACAAGCTCGGTCTCGAGCAGGTGAGCGGCGGATTCCACTTCCTCGCGATCTTCGGATCCCCCTCGACGCAACAGGGCACTCGCGTCGACGGCACGATCGACCAGCGCGGGAACGTGACCGTCGCAAGCCGGACCCCGAGCGGACCGCCGCCCTGCCCGATCTGCCTCGCCCGCGGGACACGGATCGCGACGCCGTCGGGCGACATCGCCGTCGAAGACCTGCGAGTAGGCGACAGCGTCTGGACGCGGAACTCGTCCGGCGCGCGCGTCGCGGCTCCCCTTGTCGAGATCGGGAGCACACCGGTGCCGGCGACACATCGGGTCGTTCGCCTCGTGCTCTCCGACGGTCGTGAGGTCCACGTCTCGCCGGGGCACCCCACCTCAGATGGCCGGAAGGTCGGCGACCTCAAAGCCGGCGACCTCTATGACGGGGCGGTGGTCACAAGCGCGGTGCTCACTCCCTACGCGGGTGGCGCGACGTTCGATGTGTTGCCCGCCGGGGCGACCGGAACGTATTGGGCGAACGGTGTCCTGCTCGGGAGCACGATCCGCTAACGCTTCCGAACCACGCGGACCGATCGAACGCCCCGCGGTCTCATGTACCCGAGGTCTAGTCTCGATCGGTGGACGAGCACGATTACGTTCTCCGCAATGATCTCGACGAGGCAATCGTCGAGACATCGCTCGGGGACTGTCGGCTGGCGTTCCGTCGCCAGCGCCGGAGCGGCGATCTCTGGTGCGTCGTCGGCGGACCGCTCGCTGTCATCGCGGTGCCGCTGATCCCCGCCGGCATCCTCGAGCAAGTGCGCGACCACCGAGACCCCACGGACCCACTGGCGCGCCGAGCGCGCGGTCGGTATGCGAAGTGGCAGCAGGTGCGCGTTGACGACGATCTCCTCATTGCGATTCGGGGACGCGCCAGTGACCTGCAGTGGCATTTCCTCTTCGGCGATGGAACGCCGTTCGGCGGTGGAGGTTCTTGGCTGCCGACGGCCCGCCGCGCATCGCTTCTGGATCGTCTGCGGCTGTGGCTCTCCGGACGCCGCGGTAGCCACGTCGCGTTTCTCCGCGAGACCAATGCGAAGGAGATCCGCTAGACGCGCAGCTCCCGCGTCAGAAAATCCACGATCCGGCCGTAGGCGTCCTCAGCGTTCGCGCGTTTCGTGAAGCCGTGACCCTCGTCCGGGTAGACGACGTAGTCGACCCGTCGGCCAAGCGCCCGCAGCCGCTCGACGACTTGATCGGACTCCTCCTTCGGCACGCGCGGGTCGTTCTCGCCCTGGAGGATGAGCATCGGGCAACGCACGTTGTCGATGTGCGTGATCGGAGAACGCTCGATGAGCTTGGCGCGGTCATGTTCGACGTCGCCGATCCAGCGCGCGAGGAACCGCCGCCAGTTCGGCTGGGCGTTCTCGATCATCGTGACAAGGTTCGCGACGCCGAAGACGTCGACCGCACAGCGCCAGACGTCCGGAATCTGGGTGACGCAGAGAAGCGTGGCGAAGCCGCCGTAAGAGCCACCGTAGACCGCGAGACGGAAGCGATCGAACTCCGTCTGCGCGGTCATCCACTCGGTCACGGCGCGAAGGTCGCGCAGGTCGATCCCGCCCCAGTCCTTGTGGATCGCGGCCTGCCACTTCCGCCCGTAACCGGTCGAGCCGTGGATATTGGGGACCACGAGAGCGATCTGGCGATGCACGAGCGCAGCGAGGTGCGTGAGGTGCGCGCCGAACGCCGGGCGCGACTGCCCCTCGGGCCCGCCATGCGGATACAGGACGGCGGGGGT
>VBEY01000125.1 GCA_005889295.1 Chloroflexota bacterium
AGGTCGCCGGCAACGTCGCGCAGGGCACCGGGGCGTCGAAGCGTGCCGCGGAAGAGGCTGCGGCCGCGAAGCTGATGGAACTGGTGACGCAGTGAGCGATGAGCTGAAGGTCATCGAGGGCGGCACATCGGCTCCGAACGCGGTCCTCAAGACGCTGACGCTTACTGGATTCAAGAGCTTCGTGCACCGGACCCACCTCGAATTCGCGCCAGGGATCACGGCGATCATTGGCCCGAATGGTTCAGGTAAATGCCTCAGGTTTTTTTCGCGTGTGACGCTCGCCGATGGATCCGAACGTCAGATCGGGGAGATGGTCGAGGAGGCGCTCACCACCGGTCCAGTCGAGATCATTGACGACGGGTTCATCGCGCGACCGAACTCGGCTGTTGAGGTTGTTTCGCTTGACCCTGCCTCACTGAAGCTAGAGGCGCGCACGGTCGCAGCTTTCGTCAAACGAACGGCGCCCGCAACGATGCTTCGGGTGCACACTCGCTCGGGGAGGGTCGTTGAACTTACTCCCTATCACCCTCTCTTCACCTTGGACGATGGTCATATCCGGAGCCTTCGCGCAGACGAAGTCCGTCGTGGAGTTCACGTCGCGCTCCCACGTGAACTGCCACTGAGTGCCGATCGCGCTTCACTTCCGTTCCTGCGCACACTTGAGCTCTTTGATCCGGCCGACCGGATCCGAGTCCCGCCGAGTCCCGCGCTCGCGGAATGGACATCAAGTGGTGTGGAGTGGTTTGGTGGCTATCGAGCTTGGGCGGACGCGGCACGGCTAGACAGGTCGTCTCGCGAGAACCCGCGCAGCGAGAGCGGCATAGGCACGTCTGCTCTCGCAGCGCTCGCAATCGCATCACAAGAGTCGCCGATCCTCGAACCGAATATCCGCGCGAAGTACGGCGTGACTATGCGGGTTCCGCAGGCGTTGACCTCCGAGGTGGCGCGCTATCTCGGGCTCCTCATCGCCGAAGGCGAAAACATTGCGGGCACCGCTCGCTTCACTAACAGCGATCCAAGAGTCAACGATGACTACGCGCGACTGGGCGAAGAGATCTTTGGTTTGCGGACCGGCCGTTACGAGCAACCGGGGAATCCCGATGCCAAGATCCTCGTTCACTCGTCGCGGGCGCTGGCGGTACTGCTCGAGCGACTTTTCGACTTGAGGATGGATTCCGGGTCTGCCGACAAGATCGTCCCCGAGCTTCTATTCGCGGCTCCCGAACACATTCAGTGGGCATTCCTTTCGGGCCTCTTCGAGGGCGACTCATACGTGTGTGTAAAGCGATACCGCGGCCGCGCCCAGGCATATGTCGAATACGCGTCGGCGAGTGAGAACCTTGCTCGCGGTGTTGTCTCACTTCTGTTGAGGCTGGGTGTGTTCGCGACGATCCGTCGGAAAGAGAAGTACGCCACAAATACCGCCGCGAAGATCCGCCGCCCCTACTTCAGCGTCTTCGTCTACGGCAATGAGCAACTGCGAGTGTTGAGCGCACATCTGCGTTTCGCTGGCGACAAGACAAGAGCTCTTGACCGAATCGCCGACCTTCCAGTGGGGGGGAATCCGAATTGGGATGTCGTCCCGACCGCAACAGAGCTTGTGTACCAGGCCGCTCGGGTGGGCGCGGTCAACGTTAAGAAGCACCGCAAGGGGCGATCCAAGCTCGCGGCTTACACCGAACGACGGTGCCACGCGAGCCGCCGCGGCCTGCTCGAGGTCGCCGATTACGTCGATCAGCTTGGATCGTCGCCCGCAGCGGCGAAGCCGCTTCTCGATCAGATCCGAAAACTTGCGAAGTCGGATGTCTATTGGGACGAGGTCGTCGCGGTGGAGGAATTCCAACCTGAGGACCGATGGGTATACGACCTCTCGGTTGACGAGACCCACAACTTTGTCGCGGACAACGTGATCGTCCACAACTCGAACGTGGCCGATGCGGTGCGCTGGGCACTCGGCGAGAACAACGCGCGGGTCCTGCGCGCGAAGCGGAATGAAGAGCTCATCTTCGGCGGCAGCGAAACCCGCAAGGCCCTGAGTCACGCCGAGGCGTTGCTGCAGCTCGACAACTCGTCGCGACGACTGCCCATCGACTTCACCGAGATCGAAGTCGGCCGGCGTCTCTTCCGAAACGGCGAGGCCGAGTACCTCGTGAACCGATCGCGCGTTCGCCTGCGCGACCTACAGGACCTGCTCGCGGGCGCGAACCTCGCCGATAACCCCTTCGTCGTCATCGGTCAGGGCCTCGTCGATCAAATACTCGCGCTCCGTCCGGCGGATCGGCGCACCGTCATCGAGGAAGCCGCCGGCACGCGCCGCCTTCAGCTGCGCCGCGAGGAAGCCTTGCATCGCCTCAAGTCGGCAGAAGTCGAACTCATCCGCGTCAACGACATCCTTCGCGAGATCGGTCCGCGCGTCGAAGCGCTCCGCGATCAGGCCTCCAAGTGGAACGAGTACGAGACGATCCGCAACGAGCTCCGTCGCCGCGCTCTCCGCTGGTACAAGGCGTCGTTCGGGACAACGGCCGATCAGCGCGCCGACCTCGCCTCGCAGATCGGCGGCGTTGACAAGGAGATCGACCGCCTCACCGACTACGTCGCCGAGGGTGAGTCGACGACGGCGGGCACCGACGAGGATCTGCGCGCCGCACGGCAGGAGGAGGAACTTCGTCGGATTGGCTCGGCCGATGCGGCGTCGGCGGAAGCATCGGCCCGCGAGCGCGTCGCCGGGCTCGAGGCGAGCCTCGCGGCAATCGGCGCGGAGCGCGAGCGCACCGGCGCGGCCCTCGCCGCACTTCCGGGAGAGCTCGCGAGCCTCCGGGAGCGTCGCACGCGGGTCGATGAAGAGGCCACCGCCGCGGCGCGCAGCGCGCGCGAGTCCGCTGACAGTGCGCGCACCGCGGAAGAGGACGCCTCGCGCACGCGCGTCGCTTTGGGCGAGGCACGCGCCGCTCGCGTCGAGACCGAACGTGCGCATCTCGTTCGCGAGACCGACGAGATGCGTTTGGCCGACGAGGAACGGTCGCTCCTCGCGCGGGATGAGGAGCTCTCGGCGACCGCCGCGAGCCTCGCAAAAGAACGCAGCGCGCGAGAACGGGAGCGAACCCGGATCTCCGCCGATCTCGCGCGGGCACGCGAAAAGGTGGGAGAAGCCGCGCGGGCCGCCGAGAGTGCTGCCGAGCGTGCCGGCGCCGCACGCAACGAGGTTCAGCGGATCGACGGCGATCTCGCACTCGTGCGAGGACAGACCGCAGCCTTGCGCGAGGCGGTCGAGCGCGCGGACGCCGAGCTCGCCGCACGCGAGGACGCCCACGACCTTCCGCCGCTCCCAAAGGGATTCGCGTGGCTCCACGAACGCATCGCCGCACCGGACGCGGTCCACGCGGCTCTTGGTCGTGCGGTCGCGGTCGCGGCCAGCCGTGCCTCGGAGGATGGGCCCGCGCCGAAGGGTTGCCGGCGGATTGCGGAGGGAGTCGCGATCTTCGTCGCGCCGGACGACGTCACGGCGCTCGCCGCGGCGACGACGCTGCGTGCCGGTGCGGTGATCGCGCCAAGTGGTCTCCTCGTCCTGCCCGGTCTCGCCCGCATCGTCGACCCGCGGCAACGAGCCGAACGGGACGCCACTACGCAGCTTGCGGCGATGGCCGCGCGGCTGCATGAGGAGCTCATCACCGCCGAGCGCGCGCAACGGGACGTTCTGGCGCAGCGCGCGGACGCCGAGCGCCGTCGTGAGGGGGCCGACCAGCGGCTGGATGCCGGACAGACCGCGCGCGGGGACGCGGAGATCGCGGCGGATCGTCTAGCGAGCAGCGAAGCGGACGTCCGTGATCTGGTGCGCGCGCACGAGGCGAGCGCGGCCGCGATCGAACGAGAGCGTGCCGAGCTTCTCACGCGTCGCGAAAAGCTGGCGCGCGACAGCGAGATCGCCGCCGCGGCGCGGAGCACGGCCGCCGAAGTCTTCGCGGTGTCCGAACGCGGGGAACAGGTCGCGGTCGATGCGCACAACGCGGCCTCCAAGCGCGCCGAGGAAGCCCGCCTTCAGGCGGCCACCATGGAGGAGCGTCGCAGCGCGTCGGTCCGTGTACGTGACGCGCTGAGCGAGCAGGTCAGCGCCACCGAACGTCGCATCGCCGATGAAGAGGAGCGCCTGCGCGCGCTCCTCGCGCAGGAGCGCGACTCTCGCGGGCGCCTCGAGGCGGCGCAGCAAGATCTCGGACGAGCCACCGCGGACGCGAAGGAGGCCGCGCGCTCGGCGGAGCTGGCCCGCGAGCGTGCGCTTGCAGCGGAGGGGTCGCGCCGCGAGTCCGAGCAAAGACTGGCCAAAGCGCGCGAACGGCTCGCGGAGCTGCGCGGGGAGCGCGGGAAGCTCGCCGTCGAGGAAGAGCGCGCGTCAGGCGCGTTGCGTCTGCTCGAGGAGCAGGTGCGCGCCGAACTCGGTCTGCCCGAAGGTGAGCCGCTTCCCGACCCGGCGAGCATCGCGCTCGACGAGGAGCCGGATGAAAAGGAGAGGACGAGCACGGTCGCCGCTCTGCAACGGCTTCGGCGCCGGCTCATCGCCCTCGAGCCGGTGAACCCGCTCGCGGCGACGGAGCTCGCCGAGATCGGCCAGCGTCACGAGTTCCTGTCCACCCAGAGGGCCGACCTCGAGCGCGCGATGACCGACCTGCGCACGCTCGCCGACGACCTCGCGAGGACGATCGCTGAGCAGTTCAGTGCGACGCTTCAGGCGGTCGATCGCGAGTTCGGCGTCTTCTTCCAGCGCCTGTTCAACGGCGGTCAGGCATCGCTTCGCACGAGCGACGATCCTGATGAGCCCGGGATCGACATCTACGCGCGCCCGCCAGGCAAGCGCATCGGCAGCCTGGCGCAGCTCTCCGGCGGCGAGCGCGCACTCACCGCGACCGCGTTACTGCTGGCGATCCTGCGGGTGCGGCCGGCGCCCTTCTGCGTGCTCGACGAGGTCGATGCCGCGCTCGACGAGCGCAACGTCGGCCGCTTCACACAGGCACTGCGTGAGCTCACCGACCGCACGCAATTCGTCGTGATCACCCACAACCGTGCGACGATCGAGGCCGCGGACATGTTGTACGGCGTCTCTATGGACGACGGCGGTGTGTCGAAGGTGATCTCGCTACGCCTTGCGGACCTCGATGCGGAGCGGCAGCAGGCGGGCTAACGGCCCCGGCGTCGGTCCTTCGCGATCTCGTCGAGGACGACGCGAGTCACGATCCGCGCGGCGACCATCAGAAAGAGGAGTCCCACCACGAACCAGACGGCGACGATCATGAGAACCCCTATGAGCTCGAGCGGCGCGGCTGGCACGGGCGAAGAGTACCCATCGGCGTGAGCATCGAGCAAGGTCTGGCGAAGACCCGGGGCGGATTCTTCGCGCGCCTTTTCGGCCGCGGCGAGCAGCCGATCACCGCGGAGTGGCTCGACTCGCTCGAGGAGGCGCTCCTTCGGTCCGACCTATCGGTCTCGCTCGTCGATCCACTCATGGCGCAGCTGCGCGATCTCTTCACGACCGGAGAGCTGAAGACGATCCCAAAGGTGCTTGCTGCGGTCCGCGAAACGCTGGTGGCGGCACTCGCCGGCGACGTCCGGCTCCGTGGCGATGGTCAGAAGCCGCGCGTCATCCTCGTCGTCGGCGTCAACGGCAGCGGAAAGACCACGACCGCGGCGAAGCTCGCCAAGCGGCTCAAGGATTCCGGGGAACGGCCGCTCCTCGCTGCAGCGGACACGTTCCGCGCCGCGGCCATCGAACAGCTGGAGCGCTGGGCCGAGCGCGTCGGTGTGCCGATCGTCTCCGGCAAACCGGACGGCGACCCGGCGGCGGTGGTCTTCGACGCGGTCAGCGCCGCGGGGGCGCGTGGCAACACGACCGTCATCGCCGACACCGCAGGCCGGCTGCACACGAAGGGTCACCTCATGGAGGAGCTCCAAAAGATCGTTCGCGTGACCGGCCGCGCGCGCGCGGGCGCACCCGACGAGGTGCTCCTCGTGCTTGATGGCACCGCGGGCCAGAACGCGATCCAGCAGGCGCGCCAGTTCACCTCGACCGCCGCGGTGACCGGCCTGGTCGTGACGAAGCTCGACGGCACGGCGAAAGGCGGCGCCGTCTTCGCGATCGCGCAGGAGCTGAAGCTTCCGGTCAAGCTCCTCGGCGTGGGGGAGAAACCCGACGATTTGGTGCCTATGGACCCCGCCGCGTTCGTAAACGCACTCCTTCCCCCGTCCTAAGGTCATACTTCGGCGCGACTTGGCAATCGTTCGTCTAAGGGCCACCGATCTGAAGCACGCGCTCGAGGCGGGTGCGCTCTCGCTTCATTACCAGCCGCAGGTGGAGATCAAGACCGGCAAGCTCGCCGGCGTCGAGGCGTTCGTTCGCTGGCCGCACGCGGTCCACGGGATGATCGGGCCGAGCGACATCATCCCGCTGGTGGAGCAGGCCAGCCTTCACGTCGCGTTCGATCGCTGGGTAATAGGGGCGATCTGCCGTCAAGCGAAGCAGTGGCGCACCGACCGGGTCCCGGTGCCGATCGTCGCGGCGAACGTGTGGACCGAGACGCTCAGGCGACCCGACGCGTTGCGGCTCATCGACGCGCTCGCCGAAACCGGTGTGGACCCCAGGACCATCGAGCTCGAATGCCCGCGCGGATCGACCGTCGATCCAGACCTGACCAAGGCACTCACCAAGATTCATTCGCTCGGCGTGCGGCTCGCGTCGGAGGAATACGCGGCCGTCGGGCACGCGAACGGAAAGCTCAGGTTCGACACGCTCAAGATCCCGTACCCGATCTCACGCGACCACGTCGCGAACGCGAAGGCGATCGTCGCCGTCGTCGACGAGGCGGAGAAGACCGGCGCGCGCGTCGTCGCGGATTCCGTCGAAACGGTCGAACAAGAGCAGGCACTCGCGTCGCTCGGGGTGGAGATCGTGCAGGGCTATCTGTACGGTCCCGAGGTAACGCCGGGCGAGCTCCGGACGCTGATCACCAGGCCAGGGAGCGCGACTCCTTAGACGCGCTCCGCCACGAGAAGCTGGTCCTTGCCGGACCGCTTTGCGAAGAGGAGCGCGCGGTCGGCGCTTCGGATCAGATCGTCGAGCTCGTCGCCGCTCGCTGAGAGCGCGAGACCGACCGATGCCGTCACGGTCGAGCCCGACGCCGCCGTAACGCTGGCCACCACCGTGCGAATCCGTTCCATGATGCGAAGCGCGCCCTCGACCGGGCAGTCCGCCAGGAAAACGACGAACTCATCGCCGCCGTAGCGCGACGCCAGGTCCTGGGCCCGCAGGTTGGCCCGGATCGCTGTCGCTACGAGGCCGAGAACCTCGTCGCCCGCAGGGTGGCCCCGCGAGTCGTTTACCGCCTTGAATCCGTCGAGGTCCACCACCGCGACGGCCGAGGGTCCGCCCCGCGGACGCCGCAGGTGCGCGCCGACGAGGTCGCGGAAGGCCTGTCGGTTCAGTAATCCTGTTGTTGCATCGAGCTCGGCCCGTGTCTCGATGCTTCGCAACTGTTCGCGGTCCGCACCATAGAGGAGCACGAATCCCGTCGCGAACAGCGCGAGGGTGAGGAGCTCGAACAGGTCCGCGGTCTCGGCTTGTCCCGCGCCGAGCGTGCCGAACGCGCTGTGCACGACGAGCGTCATCGATCCCAGCGCGAAGAAGAGCCACGACCGCATGCGATGCGGTCGACGTCCGCTTCGAAGAGCCGAGACACTCAGCGCCGCGATGGAGATCGCGATCGCGAGGTCCGCACTCGCCACAAAACTTTGAAGCGTCATCTGCAGGAGCATGCGCGTGAGATCGAGACACGCGATGTACCAATCGTGTGTATGACGGGATTCAGTAAGCCTCCCATCTCTTGAAGTCGCGCGCGCAAACGCGCTTGCTATCACCCAACGGGGTGAGGACGCGGCAGGGAAGCCGCGTCGGGGGAGTCGCGTGAGCAGACGGGGATGGGTGGGCGCGCGGTGGGCGGGGATCTGTCTGGCGGCCGTCATCGTGACGGCAACGCAGGCGTTCCCGGCGGGAGCGAAGACCCATGACATGGCCAGAATCAGCCCGGCGCTGCTCGCCCTCGCGCAATCTCACCTGAAAGACAACCTGCCCGTGATCGTCCGGGCCAGCTCCAAGCAGAACGACAACAAGCACCAGAACAACGGTCACGACGCCGAGCGCGCCGCCGCGGCGGTCACCCGCGCTGAAGGTAAGACCGGCCGCGCGCTCTCCATCGTTGGCGGGGCGTCGGCAACCCTCACGGGCGCCGAGATCCTGGCTCTCGCCAAGGATTCGGACGTCTCGTACATCGCCTCCGACGACCTCGTGATGGCGACGTTCGACCCTGCGGGGGCAGCCGCGCTCGCGTCGAGTCCCGGGGTCCTCGCGGTTGGAGCACCCGATGTCTGGCGGCAGCTGGGCGTGACCGGAAAGGGGGTCGGTGTCGCGATTCTCGACAGCGGCATCGCGCCGCACCCGGACCTCGCAGGTCGGATCGTGGCGTCGGTCGACTTCACGGCCGGCGGCACCAGCGGGACCCTGGTCGCGCCCGCCGATCCGGGCGGGCACGGCACCCACGTCGCTGGCATCGTCGCAGGCGACGGCACGGCCTCCGGCGGGGCGTATACCGGCGTCGCACCAGGAGCGAACGTCGTCGATGTGCGCGTGATCACTGCCAGCGGCTCGACGACGGTCTCGACGCTGATCGCGGGGATGCAGTGGGTCCTCGCGCATCGGTCCCAGTACAACATCCGCGTCGTCAACCTCTCTTTGGGCGCGCGGGCGACCACGAGCTACGTCGACGATCCCCTTGCGACCGCGGTCGAGGTCCTTGTCTTCGCTGGGATCGCGGTCGTCGTCTCGGCGGGCAACGACGGTCCGAGTCCGTCGACCATCACCACACCGGGGACCGACCCGTACGTGATCACCGTGGGCGGCATCGACGACAACGGCACAGCCACAACGGCAGACGATGCCCTCGCCGCGTGGTCCTCGCGTGGCCCGACCCCGATCGACGGGCTCGCCAAGCCGGACCTCGTCGCCCCCGGCCGGAAGATCGTGAGCCTTCGCTCGCCCGGCAGCACGCTCGACATCGGGCTGCCCGATCGCGTCGTCGCCGGCCTGGATCTCCTCGCGCCCGCGTACTTCCGCCTCTCTGGGACGTCGATGGCGGCGCCGGCCGTGACCGGTGTCGTCGCGCTGATGCTCGAGCGGAACGCAGCGCTCACACCGGGGCAGGTGAAGGATCGCCTCAAGAGCACGGCGACCCCGCTCGCGTACGGCTCTACCTACACCACCGGGAGCGGGCTCGTGAGCGCAGCGGCCGCGGTCGCGGCGGCCGGCAAGACCGCGGGTGCCGCCGCCGATCCGGTGTCGGCCGGATTCGCAAGTCTGATGTACAAGTTCCTGTACGGGCAGCCGCTCGTGTGGCGCGACCTCGCATTCAACGGGGGCGTCGACTCGAACGGCGTGCTGTGGTCCGCGGTCACCTGGTCCAACGTCGCGTGGGACGCCACCACGTGGGCAAACCTTAAGTGGGAGTCGTTCAACTGGTCCACCGTCAGCTGGCAGGACATCGCGTGGGAAGACATCGCCTGGGAGGGCATTACCTGGGAGGCACTCAACCTCAAAGCCAAGAGCAAGGGAGTCAAGGTGCGACGGGGATGGGAGGCGCTCGACTGATGAAGCAGCAAGCCGCGAAGGCATACATCGCGCTCGTTGCGGCGCTTGGCCTCGTCGTCCTCGTCGCGAGCTCGATCAACGTTCGCACCAGCGCCATCGACCCGGTGATGTTCGTCTTCATTCTCGTGCTCGTCGGAGTCGCGCAGCGCAATCCGGTCGTGCTCTTCCGGTCGAGCTCGATCTCCGTCGCCTTCGCCGTGAAAATCGCGGCCTACGTCCTGTTCGGAACGGCAGTGGCTCTCTGGGCCACGGTCGTGGTTGTCGTGGTGAACGCCTACACCCCGAAGCCCAAGCCGGCACGGAAGATCCTCTTCAACTTCGGCCAGTTCATGCTCTCGACGTACCTCGCGTCGAGCACGTACCAGCTGGTCGGCGGGATGGTCCCACCGGGCGCGTTCGTGCCGACCATGCTCGCCGTGGCGGTCTCGGCCGCGGTGTATTTCGCGGTAAGCAGCGTGCTGACTGCCGCCGTCATCGCACTCACGTCGGCCGCGCGCTTCGTCGACGTCTGGCTACAGAACTTCGCGTGGATGCCGGTGAACTACCTGGCGACGGCCGTGAACGGCGCGGCACTGGCGCTCGCGTACCAGTCCCTCGGCGTCATCGGAGTGATCGTCTTCGTCCTGCCGCTCGGGATCGCGTGGTACTCGTTCAAGCTCTACACGATGAAGTCGACTCAGCTTCGCGAACGCAACCGCGAGCTCGTGTCGATGAACGAGAACCTTCAGCGGACATCTGACCGGCTCGAGGCTTCGCACGTATCTGTCATCGCCGCGCTGCTCGGGTCTCTCGCGGCGAAGGATCGCACCACGCAGGGCCACTCTGCCGCCACGATGGAGCACGCGCTTGCCGTCGCGAAGTCGCTTGGGCTCGGGCCCGACGAGGTCGCCGCGGTGAACCTCGGCGCGCTGTTCCACGACATCGGAAAGATCGGCATCCCCGAGCACATCCTGCGAAAGCCCTCGGCGCTCACCGCTGAGGAATGGGCGGAGATGAAGACGCACCCGGTCATCGGCGCGAACCTCATCGGCGAGGTCCCGAACCTCGAACGGATCCGGCCGATCGTGCTCGCGCATCACGAACACTTCGACGGGTCCGGTTACCCGAACGGACTCAAGGCCGACGAGATCCCGCTTGCCGCGCAGATCATCTCGGTCGCCGATACGTACGAAGCGATGACGTCGACGCGACCGTACCGGTCGGCCCTCGGTCACGAGGAGGCCGTCGCCGAGCTCCGGCGGGTAGCGGGGACGCAGCTCAATCCGATCGTGGTCGAGGCGTTCATCCGCCAGATCGAGACCGGCGCGTCCGGCGCCGCGCACGAGCACGACGGGGTCGAGCACGCGCACGTCCGCGATCGCGCCGTGGAGGCCGTCCGCCTGAGCATGAACTAGGCGCCCGCGACGTTCTAGAGTCGTGGTCGGGTGTTCGAGCAGCTCTCTGACCGTCTGACCAACACGTTCGAGCGGCTTCGCGGCCGTCCCCGCGTCAGCGAGGCGGATCTCGACGAGGCTCTGCGTGACGTCCGCGTCGCGCTTCTCGAAGCCGATGTGAACCTCAAGGTGGTCCGCCAGCTCATCGCCACAGTTCGCGAGCGCGCCATCGGCGAGCGGGTCCTCGAGTCGATCACCGGTGCGCAGCAGGTCGTGAAGATCGTTCACGACGCGATCGTCGAGATGCTCGGTGGCGCGGCGAGTCCCCTCGTGCGGGCGGATCGACCGCCGACGGTGATCGTGCTCGCGGGTCTTCAGGGATCCGGTAAAACCACGACCGCGGCCAAGCTCGCGAACCTCCTGCGCAAGCAGGGTCGGCACCCGCTCCTGGTCGCGGCGGACGTGCACCGCCCGGCCGCGATCGACCAGCTTGTCGCCCTCGGCAAGCAGCTGGGGATCCCGGTCCGCGCGGTCGATGCGAAGCGTGTCGCGGCCGATGTCGCCGCGCTCGCCGCCGGCGCCTCCGCGGAAGGACGCGACACCGTGATCATCGACACGGCCGGTCGTCTTCACATCGACGAGCCGATGATGACTGAGATCTCCGAGGTCGTCGCCGCGGTGAAGCCGCACGAAACGCTCCTGGTCGTCGACGCCATGGCCGGACAGGACGCGGTCGAGAGCGCGACCGTGTTCCACTCGCGGCTTCCGCTTACGGGGCTTGTGCTCGCGAAGGCGGACGGTGATGCCCGCGGCGGGGCTTCGCTCTCCGTGCGCGCGGTCACCGGTGTTCCGGTGAAGCTCATCGGCACCGGTGAGAAGCTCGACGCGATCGAGGTCT
>VBEY01000297.1 GCA_005889295.1 Chloroflexota bacterium
AACGCGACGCCGCGCACGTGTTGCTCGAGCTGGCCGTTTCGGATCAGGCGGGCGGATTGCGTCGAGAAGTGGAAGTTCTGCCGCTTGTCGTCGAGCGAGTACGAGGCCGGCGCCTCCAGCAGGAGCCCGGAGTCCACACCGCGGAGCAGGTCCGCGTATGGCGTTGTCCCGGGATCGAGGCTGACGTTCACCATGCGCACGATCGGGAAGTGCTGCCAGCCCTCCGCGCGCGCGGACCCGATCGCGACCGGCACGCCGAGCGCGCCCGCGGTCTCGCGCGAGGTCAGGTAGCCGACGAAGATGCCACGGTCGACGAGCTTCGTCCGCATCGCCGGTACGCCGTCGTCGTCCCATCCGAACGTGCCCATGCCGCCGGGAACGGTCGCGTCCGCCGTCATCGAGACGTGCGGGGATCCATACCGAAGCGTTCCGCGATCTTCGGGCCACATGAACGTCGTCCCGGCGAAGGCGACCTCGTGCTCGAGGAGGCGATCGGCTTCGGTCGGATGGCCGCACGATTCGTGGACGAGAAGCGCGAGGAATTCAGGCGCGAACACGAGCGTCGTCGGCCGCTCCTCGGCGAGGGGCGCGTCCAGCGTGGCCTCGGCATCGTCGCGATAGCGACGCGCGCGCGCGACGAGGTCCAGATGCTCGACGTACTCCCAGCCGCTCTGACGCACGAGGCGCGAGTCGTAACGGCTGGCAGGCTTGCGGCCCGCCTTCACGGCGAGCACTGAGAGCCCAGCGCCTGCCTCGACGATCTCCTGGGAAACGTCAGTGCCTTCGCTCGTGACGAGGCGCTTGCGGGTGCGATAGGCCGCGACCGATGAGCGGCGCGTCTTGATGTTCGGGCCGACCGCCGCGGCGTCGACCGCGCGGAGATGATCGATGCGCTCTGCGAGCGGAACCGAGAATGGATCGCGCCGCAGCCTTGTGCGGTATTCGCCGTGCTGGGGCGGGATCGGGGCGAGTCTCACCGTTCGGCGCTGGACTGACGCGGCGGCCTCCGAGCGACGGAAGGCCTCATCGATGAGGCCGCGGATCGCCGCATCATCGGTCTGATCCGTCGCCGCGAACCCCCAGGCGCCGCGATGGATCACGCGGAACCCGAGTCCGCGATCGGACGTGCGTGTCACGGACTCGACCGCTCCGTCTTTGACACTCACCGCCTCGTGCTCGCGCTCCACGCTGCGCGCGTCCGCGTACGTCGCGCCGCGCGACGCGGCGATGTGGACAAGATCGGCCATCGCCGAGGAGGGCATGGTCACGAGGCGCATTAGACGCTAGAGTTATTCAAAACGGCGCGCGCGACGACTGAAGCGTTCGTGATGGACGCGCTCACGGCCGAGCCTCGAAGGTTTCGGGGTAGCGGACGAGGGAGAGCAAAAGCGCGAGACCGCGGTGGAACTCCGCGATCCGCGGACGAGTCAGGCGGCGTGCGAAGCCCATACGGAGAAAGCTATTGCCTGACGTTGCTCTCCTAATCGACTGGGAGAACGTCTACTACACCCTTCGCCAGCACACGACGGGCCCGCTGCCGTCAACACTTTCGATCCTGCAGGCGATCCTGCAAAAAGCGGCCGAGTTCGGACCGGTCCGCGTGAAGCTCGCGATCTTCGGCCAGGAGGTCGCGGCGCAGGACGAGACCCTCCTCATGGCGCTCGAATTCACGGGGATGGAGCCCATCGCCGTGGCGCAGCGCATGAGCGGCCGGCTCCTCAAGGGCCGTTCCGACGCGGTCCTGATCACCCGAGCGCTGAAGCTCCTCTACAAGGAGCGCCAGGACATCGACTACTGGTTCATCGTCTCGGGTGACCGCGACCTCAACGCGCTCTGCAAGGCGATCAAGGACGAGGACAAACACGTGTACCTCATCGCCGGCGACAAATCACTCGCCAACGAGCTGCGCGACTCGCCCTACTTGCGTGACGACGTCTTCCTCCTCGAAGACCTGATCCCGCAAGCGCGCTGGACCCGCACCGCGCTCCGGGCCGACGACACGCAGGTGGACAAGCCGGCGCTTCCGGCCGAGGGCCCACGACGCACGCCGCAGCGGCGCGGGGGCGTGCGCGTGCGCGGGAGGGCTGAACCACATGTCCCGGCCGTCGTCCCAACGGCGTCGCCGGAGTCTGACAAGGAGCAACGGCGACTTGCCGTGCTCCTCCTCGACCAGCTCGTGGCGCTGCACGCCCGCGCGATGGCGCGCGGCGACTTCGTCACGAGCGTGGTTCCGCTGTCTCAGAAGGAAGCATCGAGCGTCCTCGAGCAGCGCATCGACGCGGGCATCGATCAGGGCACCGTCCTCGCGAAGCTCGAAGGACGCGCCCGCGCGAAGGCCAAGCAGATGCTCGCTCCGAACATGTCCTCGCCTCTCGTCGCGGAAACAGTCTTCCACCTGGTCAGGGTGCTGCGCCGCATCGACACCGTGACGAGCAAGGACACGCGCCGCATCCCGGCGGTCGAGGCCGTCCTCGACCCGCTCTCGCGAGCGGATCAGCCTGGCGGCCTCGCGCGCGGACGGTCGCAACGGCGCCTGCTCCTCGAGACTCTCTTCAACATCGCCGAGGAGCGAGGCGCGATCCAGACCGAGCAGGTCGAGCGCGAGGGCCGTCAGATCACCATGTGCTGGCTCGCCGAAGGCCATCCGCTCGTCGTCTACGCGCGCCAGCCCGCGGCGTCGATAGTCCACCTCTTCAACTTCGTGGCGTCGACGCGCGCCAAGGGCGAGCGGATCGACTGGGTGAACCAGGCGCTGTTCGCCGAGCTGCTGTCACGGGTCGAGGGCGACGCGCTCGAGTCCACCATGCGCCGCGCGGTCGAACGCGGCGTCATGCGTATCGAGGAGCACGGCAAGAAGTCCGGCTTCGTGATCGACCAGACGCACGACGAGGTGCGCACGATCCTCGGTGAGTTCGACCGCCTCAACGGTGAAGCCCGGCCGGCTCCCGCTCTACCCGCGGGTGAGCTCGAAGCGCTTCCGGCGCCCGCGGACGCGACGCCCGGAGTCCCGACCACTGCGCCCGACGCGGCAGCGGTGGTGCCGCGCAAGCGCACTCGCCGGGGACGGCGAGGCGGGCGGGGTCGGCGGGGAGGCCAGGGC
>VBEY01000126.1 GCA_005889295.1 Chloroflexota bacterium
GAAGGCGATGGCTGAGGCGTCGGCCGGCACCATGAGCTGCACGAGGACCGCGATGCGAGGCGTCCCCGTGATCCCGCGCTTCGCGCGGTAGGCCGCGGCGCGCTCGGACGACACCGACCGCCAGCATTCAAGAAGGGCATCGACGATAGGGTCGACGCCGCCTACATCCAGCACCGTCTCGTGCTGACCCGCGAACGACGCGTCGCCGGCGTCTTCGCCGATCGCCGACGATCGCACCGCGACGTGAGGCTCGCGCTCGCCCACGCGGCCTGCGAGGTCCGCATACGAGGCGGCTACGAGCTCGCGGAGGCGTGCGCGAGCTCCGGCGTCCCCGTCGAGCGCCGGGCGCAGCTCGTCGAAGGCCGCGACGTCGAGGCAAAAACCCGGCGGCACGCGGAACGATGTCGCCAGCTTGCCGAGGTTCGCGGTCTTGCCGCCGACCGTCGTCGCGTCCAAAGACGCGGGCTCTCCCAACCACGCCACCTGCATGGCCGGCGAGTCTAGTGCGCAGCAGCAGACCGCAGGACCGCTAGATCCGAGGACCCACGAGTATTGCTGCGTGAGCCCGTCAGTCGCGACCGTCGTATCGGTCGCGAGCATCGTTACCTTCATGGTCGTCGCGCAGCTCTCGCGAATGCGCGCCGTGGCCCGGCGCGGCGAGACCCTCGCGCGGTCGCGCGGGCTGGCCCACTACGTTGCGTATTTCTTCGTTGTCCCCTACGCGGTCATCGCGGCACGCCCGGGACCCGAGCTCGACGTGCCCGAGCCGCTGCGCTGGGGCGGACTCGCGCTCATCGTGCTGGGCATTGCCTTCGCCATCTGGGCCATCGCGACGCTCGGCCGCCACTACGACCTCGAGCTCGAAATTCACCGCGACCACGAGCTCGTCCGCAACGGCCCCTACCGGTTTGTGCGCCATCCGGTCTATACCGGGCTCGGTCTCCACTTCGCCGGCGCGTGCCTCGCGACCGGGAATGTTCTGCTTATCGCCGGAACGCTCCTTGTGACGTACCCGGCTCTGTACCTCCGCGCGAAGACCGAGGAGCGCCTCTTGCGCGAGCGCTTCGGTGCGGCGTACGACGAGTACGCCCGCGAGGTCGGGATGCTTGTGCCCCTGCTCTAGCCTGTGCGCGCTACGCAACTCGCGCCGAGGAGGGAAACGTGAGCTGGGTCGCGATCATCGTCGCAACCGTCGCCGCAATGATCATCGGCTTCATCTGGTACGGGAACTGGGGCTTCGGCAAGAGCTGGATGGCGCTCGCCGGTCGCCCTATGGGCGAGGGCCAGCAGCCGGGGCCGCTCTACGCGCTCACTGCGCTCGCCGCACTCGTCGAATGTATCGCGCTCTCGTGGTTCATCAGCACCACCGGCTATAAGACCGGCGCGGGAGGCGCGATCATCGGCCTCTACGCCGGCCTCGGGTTCGTCGCGACCGCGATGTTCTCGGAGGTGCTTTTCGCGGGCCGACCGCCGCGTCTGTACGCGATCAACGCTGGGTATCAGGTCTTCCAGGCGGTCGTGCTCGGAGCGATCATCGGCTACCTCGGCTCGATCTAGAGACTCGAAGCCTCCCGCGCGAAACTTCGGGCTTGCCTGGTCGGGTAAGGTGTCGGAAGGCATCGCGCGGGAGGCACCTCGGGCGTGGAGGCGGCTCAGGACCGGATTCTCGATCTCTTCCTTCGGCTCGTCCGGCGGGAATGGCCCTGGCCGGTGCGCTACGGCCTCGCCGTGGTCTTCACTCTGGCCATCGCGGCGCTGAAACTCGCGGTCCCCGCCTTCGGAGCTCAGGGACCGGACCTCTTCCTCACCATCCCCGTCGCCGCGAGCGCAATCTTTGCCGGATTCGGTCCGGCGCTCCTCGCGACGATCGGAACGACACTCGTGGCGGCCTACTTCGCGCCGCCCGCGGGGTTCGCCATCGCCCTCAACGCCAGTGGTCTCGACGTCATCGGCTTCTTCTTCGAGGGCCTCGTGGTCGCAGCCCTCGGTGCGGCCGCGCGCGCTGCTTTCCGCCGGACCGAGGAGAGTCTCCGCCGTCGAGAGCAACTCGAGCAGGAGCGCAGCGCCTTGATCGCGACGGTCAACCACGAGCTTCGCAACCCGCTCGCGTCGCTCTCGGGCCATCTGCAGCTCGCGTCTCGGTACGTCGCCCGCGACGACATGCGCGAGCGCGTTCCACTCTCCCTCGACGAGGCGACACGGCAGGTCAGGCGCCTGACGCGACTCGCGGACGATCTCCAGCTCATCTCGACGAGGGTCGCCGAGTTCAGGGTCGAGCCGGAGCCGTTCGACGTGGTGGCGGCCACCCACGCGGCTGGACGGCGCGTCGAGGCGCTCGATCCCGGCCGCCAGGTGACCGTGAACGCGCCGACAGCGCCGCTCATGGTGCTCGCCGATCCGCCGCGCCTCGACCAGATCTTCGACAATCTCCTCAAGAACGCCGTCGCGTACAGTCCGCGTGAGGCCCCGATCGAGCTCTCGACCGGCGCAGAGGACGGGCACGCGGTCATTCGTGTCCGCGACCATGGTCCCGGGATCGATCGCGAAGAGCGCGAGCGGATCTTCGAACGTTTCGTGCGTGGAGCGGCGGCCGCGACGGGGTCCGGGATGGGCATCGGCCTCTACGTCAGCAGGACGATCGCGACACGGATGGGCGGCCGCCTGTATGTCGAGGAGAGCTCGAGCGAGGGCACCGTGTTCGCCGTTGAGATCCCCCTTGCACCAGCCGAGGTCGAACTGGCCGATGACCTCGCGGAGGTCGCCGACACCGCGAAGGCCTAGGCGCGAACCGCCACCGCACCCGGGACGGCGCCGACGGCGTCGGGGTGAAAGAGGGACGCGAGAAGCTCCACGCCGTCGACCAGGCGCGGACCGGGCCGGCTGAAGTACGCCGCTCCGTCCACGCCGAGCACTCGCGCGCCACCGACCGGACCGAGCGCTTCGGCCTCGCGCGCAGCGCGCGGCGCGTCCCAGCCGCAGGGCATCGCGATCACGATCTCCGGGCAGGCCGTGACCACGTCATCCCAGCCGATCACGCGCGAGCGCTCCCCAGGCGTACCGAGGACGTCCTCGCCGCCCGCGATTCGGACCTGCTCCGGAACCCAGTGACCGGCGTTGAACAGCGGGTCGAGCCACTCGAGACAAGCCACGCGCGGCCGCGGAAGGCCATCGACGCGTCGCGTCACCGCGATCAGGCGCTCATGAAGATCCTTCACTAGGCGATCGGCCGCGTCTTCACGGCCGAGCGCCGCGCCGACCTGTCGCAGATCCTCGAACATGCCCTCGATCGTCGATGCGCTCAAGCGCACGATCACGGGCTCACGCTCGAGACCCCTTGGGAGGCGGTCGAGCGTGACCGCGCACACGGCGCAGAGGGTCTGACCGAGGATCACGTCGGGGCGCGCCTCGCGAAGCGCATCGCTGTCGAGATGGAAGGTGCTTTCACCGCGGGCTCCCGCTTCGCGCACGTGAACATCGATCTCGCGCGCGCTCGCGCCCGCCGGGATCGTCGTGCGCGTGATCCTCGGCAGGGTACGAACGGCGGGCGGGTAGTCATCGTCATGCGTCACCGCGACCAGAGCGCCGCCGGCGCCTAGCGCGTAGACCATCTCCGTCGCCGCGGGCACGAGCGACACGACGCGCATCGCGGATAGGTTAGGCCGGTGACGGACCTCATCGCGGAGGTAGCGCTCGAGACCGTGCGCGGGTGGCCCGATCTTGCGCTCGGCACGCGCACCGCGCGGCCGAAAGCGTGGGGCGCGCTGGCCGCGCATGGCGTGACTGCCCTTCGGGAGCGCTTGGGCCGCACGCCGACGGATGTGGAGCGCCGCGCGCTTTGGGCAGCACTCTGGCGCGAGGCACAGCGCCCGCCCTAGGCTCTCTTTAGCGCGGCCGATTCCGGACCGGGAGGACCGCCGTCAATGGCGCCCCACGGCCTGATCCTCACGATCACGATCGCCCTCGGCGCGGCTTTCCTTGGCGGCTTCTTCGCCGCCAAGTTGCGGCTTCCCCCGATCGTCGGCTACCTCGCTGCCGGCATCGCCGTCGGTCCGTTCACCCCGGGCCTCAGCGCGGATCCGGCGATCGCGACCGAGCTCGCCGAGGTCGGTGTGATCCTCCTCATGTTCGGCGTCGGTGTCCACTTCTCTCTCGACGACCTCTGGGCCGTCCGGTGGGTCGCGATACCCGGGGCGATCGGCCAGATCGTCATCGCGGTGGCGGTGACCGCGCTGGTCGTTCCGGTCTGGGGCTGGACGTACGCGCAAGGGATCGTGTTTGGTCTCGCGATATCGATCTCGAGCACGGTCGTGCTCATCCGCACGCTCACCGACGTCGGACTGCTCGAATCAGCGCAGGGAAAGATCGCCGTCGGCTGGGTGGTGGTGGAGGACCTCGCGATCGTGATCGCGCTCGTCCTGCTGCCCCCGCTTGCGCCGGTGCTTGGTGGCACCGGCGCTGGTGGTGCGGATGACCTGCCGCTCCGACTTGCGGTGACCCTCGCAAAGGTCGCGCTCTTCGGCGTGCTCATGGTCGCGGTCGGCACGCGGGTGATCCCGTGGCTCCTCGCGCAGGTCGCGCGCGCTGGTCATCGCGAGCTCTTCACGCTTGCCGTGCTCGTGGTCGCTCTCGGCGTCGCGGTCGTGGCCGCGTTCGCGTTCGAGGTGTCGCTCGCGCTGGGCGCGTTCCTCGCGGGCGTCGCCATCAGCGAATCGGATCTGAGCCATCAGGCCGCCGCCGAAGCGCTGCCGCTGCGCGACGCGTTCGCGGTGCTGTTCTTCGTTTCGGTCGGCATGCTTTTCGATCCGAGCTTCGTCGTGCGCGAGCCACTGCTCGTCGCGGCGGTCGTCGGGCTGATCGTGATCCGCAAGTGGCTCGTGTCCTCGGCCATCGTCCTCGCGCTCGGCTACCCCATTCGGGCGGCGCTCGTGATCGGGGCAGGGCTCGCGCAGATCGGCGAGTTCTCCTTTGTCCTCTCCGATGTGGACCGGCAGCTTGAGATCCTTCCCGCCGAGACCCACGACCTCATCATCGCCGCGGCGTTGATCACGATCACGCTGAACTCCCTTGTCTTCCGCTCCGTGGAGCCCATCGCCGAGCGCCTTCGGGCCTCGCGGCTCGTCCGCGCCTTCGACGAGCGGCGCGCCGGCGCACTCGCTCACCTCGAGCGCGATCGCGCGGAGAAGCTCCAGCGCCACGCGGTGGTCGCGGGTCACGGCCGCGTCGGGTCACTGGTCACCCGCGCGCTCCAGCGACGGAACATGGAGGTATTCGTCGTTGAGGAGGACCGCCGGGTCGTCGACGATCTGCGCGAGGCGGGAACCGCCGCGATCTACGGCGACGCCGGCCACGCGCTGGTGTTAGATCGAGCCCACCTGGAACGCGCGATCCTGCTCGTGGTAGCGCTTCGTGACCCGCAGACCTCCCGCCGTGTTGTTGAGTACGCGCGGAGAACGAACGAGCGCATCGGCATCGTGGCGCGGGCGCATACCCGCGACGCGGCCGAATATCTTCGGAAGGCGGGGGCGAACGAGGTCGTGATCGGCGAAGAGGAGCTCGCGATCGAGATGACCGGGTACGCGTTGCACCGGTTGGGTGTCTCGCCACAGGAGATCGCGCTGATCGCGCGGGGGCTGCGCGCGCGCTAGTTCGAGTAGACCTGCCAGTCCATGGGCAGGACGTGCACCCAGGTCTGTCCCGGTGCGAGGTAGATCTTGTGCCCGTAGAAGTTGGTGAAGACGAACGGGTCGATCAGGTTCGCGCGGGACCACGTGCCGTCCTGACGGAAACCGTCCCGGAAGATCGACGCCGGGCCGCTGCCGGTCATGCGCATGTCCAGGCTCGGCGCGCCGCCCGCGTCGTCGACGACGTTCGTGACCCACACGTCCGTGCGGATGATCACGATGTTCTTCGCCATGATCCAGGCGCCGTTCGCGGCATCGACCTCGAGCACCGGTTGCACCCCGTTCGATTGGTACCGGAGATAGATGTTGGCGTTGGCGTCGTAGTCGTAGCGAACGCGCGCGTCGGCGCGGTACGGCACGGTGAGCGTGCTCGCCGGAACGCTCCCGAGGAACCCGCCCACCGTCGCCGGGTGGTTCGCCTGCGCGAGGAAGTCCCAACCCGGCACATCGACCGAGCCACCGCCTCCAACCTCGTTCGTCGCGGAGCGGAGCGCTTGCGACGAGCTGAAGAGGTTGTGCGGGATGACTCGTCCATCGACGTTCGACCGATAGAAGGCGTTGCCCTGGCCGAGCTGCGGCGAGACGCCGACGTAGGAGCCGGCCGCGATGTCGCTGCGCACGAGTCCCTCCATGAGCTGTGACGCGCCCGAGAACACCAGCGAGCCGCGGACCATCGGCGTGGTGTAGCGGTCGGAAAACCGCACGCTGCGCACCGCGCCGATCGTCTGCGGGTCCTGCGAGTGGTAATAGGTGGCGAGGCGCGTGATGAAGCCCTCGACGAGGAGCTCCCACACCATGTCCGCCTGGCTCAGGCCGTAGTGCGGACGGGCCGCCGGCGCGTTATCGATCTTCACGGCGAGCGGTCGGCGATGGGGATTCGGCTGTCCGGCGAGGATCGGCATGCCGGAGAGCGGCCAGCAGAGGGTGCAGCTCAGGGCACGCACCTCGTTCGCCGGGGTCATCCACGCATCCGGCGCGTACGAGAGCGCCCGGCCGACGCTCGTGAGGAGACCGACATGCGTGACGCCGTCCTGGCCCGCGGTGAGCGTCGCGACGTCGGCTTTGCCGTCCTTATTGAAGTCGCCCGCGACGACCTGCGTCGAGAGCCACGGCATCGCACCGACCGGCCACGCCACGCCGATCACGTCGCGTAGCGCGTGGCCGTCCGCGGCGAGCCACAGGTGAACGCGGGCAGATCCGTCGGGGTAGTCGTAGAAGTCGATGATGTCGGCGCGTTTGTCGCCGTCGACGTCGCCCGCGACGAAGCGGGCCTTGGTGATGTCGAAGAACGCAGCTGCGGAAGTCCAACGCCCGGCGAAGCCACCGATGGGTGCGATGCTGCCTCCGGCGTCGAGCTCGAAGATGTGGACCTTGATGGAGAGGTCGTCGTACTGGTAGAGCATCGCGACCTGGTCGGTTCCGGTCGTGCGCGTGAAGCGGCCCGCGACGAAGCGTGCCTGCGCGGGCCAGATCTGATTCGGTCCCGAGTCGTAGAGGCCGCGATCGCCGGCGTAGCGAATCCCGGTCGCGGTCGCTTCGAGGTAGAGCAGCTTGAGCTCGTTGTTGTCGAGCGCGTATGGGATGAGGATCCCGGGTAATCCGGTTCCGGTGAACGCGCCGGTCAGGAGATCGCTCGCGCGCCGCCATTCGAAGTTTGTGTGGCGCCAGAGACCCTGATTCCCCTGGTAAGCGAAGTTGGTCCCAGTGGAAAGCCAGGCGATCAGCCGCACCGTGAGATTGCCGTCGTTGTAGAGGACCGCGAGGTCGGTCTTGCCGTCGGCGTTGAGATCGAGCGCCGCGACCTTCATCCGTCCCAGGTCGAAGCTGTTCGCGGCCTCGAGGAACCATTGGGTCGAGACCATCTTCGGATCGGTGGTCATGCGGTCGAGCACCACGATGCGCAGGCCGAGGTTGTCGTTCGCGTCGTACAGCGTGGCGATCTGCTGGTAGCCCGCGCCCTTGAAGTCGCCGGCGACGGAGTACCCCTGCGCGAGCGTCTGCGCCTCCGCAGCACCACCGGAGCGTGGCGCGGCGGAAGGGATGAGCCAAGCGCTGGAGACGACGAGAGCGATTAAGAAGGTCAGGAGGCGACGCAATCTCATCCGCAAGCACTCTAGCGGAGGAACACCCTCTTGCCGACCCTTCACGCGAAGTTAGGAACGCTCCCTCGCCCGTTCTGTAACGTCTCCGATCAGGAGTGGCGCAGCGCCTTCTTGACGAGACCCGGTATTTCGCTCGGCGCGTTCGCGACGGGGATCCCCGCCTCTTCGAACGCGCGCACCTTTGATTCGGCGGTCCCCTGGTTTCCCGAGACGATCGCCCCGGCGTGGCCCATCCGCTTGCCGGGTGGCGCGGAGCGGCCCGCGATGAACGCGACAGCGGGCTTCTTCCCCTCTGAGCGCATGTACTCGGCCGCGCGCTCCTCGGCCGAGCCGCCGATCTCGCCGACGATCACGATCGCTTCGGTCTCCGGATCCTCGTTCAGGAGGCGGACCGCACCCGGCGTGGGCAGGCCGACGACCGGATCGCCCCCCACGCCGATGCACGTGGACTGACCGAGGCCTGCGCGCGTCAGCAGGTCGGCGATCTCGTACGTGAGGGTGCCGCTGCGCGAGACGAAGCCGACGCCGCCCGGCGAGAAATTCTCGGCGGGCATGATGCCGATCTTGCTCTGCCCGGGAGTGATGGCGCCGGGGCCGTTCGGCCCAACGAGGGTCGTCGCCGCCGTCTCGAGCACGGCCGCGACCTTCAGCATGTCCGCGATCGGGATCCCTTCGGTGATCGCGATGACCAGATCGATCTGGGCGTCGATCGCTTCGAGGAGCGCGTCCATCGCCGCGGGCGCCGGAACGAAGACGATCGACGCGTTCGCCCCGGTTTCGTCGACGGCCGCGGCGACCGTGTCGAAGATCGGAATGCCGTCGATCGACGTGCCGCCGGCGCCGGGCTTCGTGGCGCCGACCACCTTCGTGCCGTACTCCTTCATGCGCTCGGCGTGGAAGCGGCCCTCGCGTCCCAGACCCTGAACGATCACGCGCGTGTCCCGGCCCAGCAGAACGCTCACGCCGTAGCGGGCACTTTCGCGAGGCGCACCGCTTCGGCGGCGGCTTCGTCCATCGTCTCGCGTGATTCGAGCGGCGCGCTTTCGAGAAGCTTCCGGCCAGCCTCCGCCTCGGTCCCGGAGAGCCGCACCACGAGCGGCACGCGTGGGGGATGCGCCTGGATCACGTCGAGGATTCCCTTCGCGACCTCGTCACCGCGCGTGATGCCGCCGAAGATGTTGATCAACACGCTGCGAACGCGGGGGTTCGAGAGCACGATCTCGAGCGCTGCCTTTACGACCGCTTCCTTGGCTCCGCCCCCGACGTCCAGGAAGTTGGCGGCGCGACCGCCCGCATTGCGCACCGCGTCAAGCGTCGCCATGACCAGGCCCGCGCCGTTCCCGATGATCCCGACGTCGCCATCGAGCTGGACGTAGCTGAATCCGAGGGCGCGGGCTTTCTCCTCGGCTTCCTCGTCCGCCGACACCTCCTTGAGCTTCGCGAGCTCCGGGAGTCGGAAGAGCGCGTTGTCGTCGATGTCCAATTTCGCGTCGCCGGCGAGCACCGAACCGTTCTTCTGGACGAAGAGGGGATTGATCTCGACGAGGGTCGCGTCGCTCTCGCCGTACACCCGGTAGAGCCGCCGCGCGATATCGGCCACGGCCTCGCGTTGCGCGGGCGCGACTCCGGCGGCGAACACCAGCGCGCGCGCCTCGAACGGAAGCAGCCCCAGAAGGGGGCTCGGCCAACCGCGCGCGATCGCGTCCGGGCGCGACGAGGCCACCTCCTCTATATCCACACCGCCGACGGTGGAGAGGATCACGACGGGCCGGCGCCGATCGCGGTCGAGGGTGATCCCGAGGTAGAGCTCGCTTGCCACGTCGGCCGCGCGCTCCACGTACACCTTGTCGACGCGCAGTCCTTTTATGTCCATGCCCAGGATCGCTCCGGCCGCGGCCTTCGCTTCGGCCGGGGACTTCGCGACCTTGATCCCGCCGGCCTTGCCGCGTCCGCCTGTGTGCACCTGCGCCTTCACAGCGACCGGTGCCGCGATCGCTTTTGCCGCAGCCTCGGCTTCTTCCGGTGACGTCGCGAGGCGGCCGTCCGGAATGGGGATGCCCGCGCGCGCGAGGATCTGCTTCGCTTGGTATTCGTGAAGTTTCACGGCGCGGGCCGAACATAGCACCGCCCGGTGCTAGCGCGCTTTAGGCCTCGCGGTGAGCTCGTCGGTCATACGCCGAGTGCGCTCCTGAAGGTCGCGGTAATCGGTCGGCGCCGCGAGCGCGCTCGCTTCTTCGATCAGTCGCTGTGCGTCCTTCGGCCGTTCTTCGGCGAAGTCGACCGACGCCAGGGCGAGAAGCGCTTCCACGCGCGCTTCGACGTGTCTCTTCGGAGCCAGACGGACGGCGGTAGTCGCTGACGTTCGCGCGACAGCCCGATCGCCCCGCGCGAAGGCGACCTCGCTGCGTCGCGTTTCGAGTAGGGTGATCGCCTCGCGCTGCACGGTCATGCGCGCCGGGTCCAGTTCTGCTTCGATCTCGTCGAGCACCGCCTGCGCACCGCCGAGGTCGCCGCTCTGCTGACGCGCTCGGCTCGCGGTGAGCGCCGCTTCCGCCAACGCCCCGGGACCGCCCACCTCCCTCGCGAGAGAGAGCGCCTCCTCCGCGGCCGGAAGCGACGCGGGGTCCTCATTCGCAAGCAGGCTCGCCGCCAGAGCCCACGTCGCCCTCCAACGGTCCATCCTCCGACCGGTCGTCCGCGCCGCCGCGACGGCTTCGTCGGCGATCTGGCGAGCGCGCTTCTTGTCGCCGCGCCCGATCGCGTTCACGCAGAGCTCCGCCAAGCACGCCACCTCGTACGGCGCGGCGGTGGCGCGGATCTGCGCGAGCGCGTCGTCGAGGAGGCGCGCCTGCTCCTGGAGTTGACCGGTGAGGCCCAGCGGCTCGCTCGAGGCCCAGACCGCATACGCGAGGATCTCGCGGTCGCCGGTCTGCCGGGCGAGGGCGACGGCCTCTTCGAAGAGACGCTGCGACTCATCGAGATCGTCGAAGATCGTCACCGACGAGGCGCGCCAGACCAGAAGGCGGACGAGCTCTGTGCTCGGGCCGAGCGCCCGCGCGGCGGTGATCGCGCGGTCGAGCTCGTTCACGGCGGCGGTGTCGGAGTCGAGGCGGAGACTCACGATCGCGGCGAGCGTTCGTGATGCGGCCTGGTCAGGCATCGGGATGGAAGCCGTCTCGGCCACCCGGAGGGCGCGGTCGTTGAGCTCCCGAGCCGCCCGGAACTCGCCTCGCGCGGATGCCGCTGCCGCCGTGCGGCTCAGCTCCGCGAACGCGCGGCGCCCGAGCTCCGACGCCGCCGGCGCGTCGAGCTCGCGCGCGAGCTCGAATGCTCGCTCCGCGTGATACGCGACGATCTCGGCGTACTCTTGCGCGCGCTCGCCGGCGGCGGTCTCGAGCCAGCGCGAGTAGTGGTCGTGGACCTGGATCCGCTCCGCCTTGGACAGCGATCCGTACGCGACGTCGCGAATTAGCCCGTGGCGGAAGACGAAGGTGTGCGTACCGGTCGGCCCACGCCGCGCCCGCTGCGAGATGAGCCCGCGGCGCTCCGCTTCATCGACGTCGCGTGTGCTCGGGGTCGACGGCAGCGCGTCGAGCCAGAACGTGCGCCCGACGACGCTCGCTTCTTGGATCAACCGCTTCACCGATGGGCTCGTCGCGTCGAGACGCGCCGCGATCACTCCGTGCAAGGTCGGCGGGACGACGGCCTTCGAGCCCTGATCGAGGAGCATGTGGACGAACTCCTCGACAAAGAGCGGGTTGCCTTCGGTGCGTTCGACGATCTCTTCGACTCGCGATGCGGCTCCCTCGCCGAGAAGATCGCGCGCGAGCGTCTCCGTCTCCCGCGTGTCGAGCGGCTCCAGTGAGATCGCGATCGCATTCGTGCGTCCGGCACCCCAGCTGGGCCGGCGCTCGAGCAGATCCGGGCGCGCGAGACAGAGCAAGAGGAGCGGCGCTCGCAAGTGCTCGAGCAGCTCCTCCAGCAGCGCGAGGAACGGCTCCTCCGCCCAATGAAGGTCCTCGAGCACGATCGTCCCGGGTGCCGAACCGAGACGCGCCGCGAGATATCGCGTCATGCCGAGCGCGAGCTCGCGGCGCCGCTCGTCCGACGCGAGCTCGCCCGGCAGTCCGCTTTCGTCGGCCAGCGCGAGCGTCGTCAACTCCCGCGCGATCGCCCGAGCCTCCTGCTCGTCGAGCCCCGCCATCCCGGCAACCCTCGTCTCGATCTTCGATCGCGCTGTGTCGCGCGCATCCGTCGCGGCGATCGCCGCCTCGCCGCGGATGAGCTCTTGGAGCGGTCCGTAGGTGATCGCGTGGCCGTAGGGAAGACATGTCGCGCGCGCCATCGGCTCGTTCGGATCGAGGCGGCGCAGGAACTCCATCGCGACTCGGGACTTTCCGATCCCGGCCTCGCCATAGACGGTGACAAGGTGAGGCCGTCCGGTGGAGGCGACACGCGCGTGGATCTCGCCCAGGAGACGCAGCTCGGAGTCGCGGCCGACGAATGGACCGAGGTGTGGCAGCGCACCGGGAAGCACCGCGCCCAGGACCTCGAGAGCGGCCGCCGCCTCGACCTGTCCCATGCCCTTCGCCTCGATCAGCCGTGGCGTGTCGTACTGAATGCGGTCGCGCGTGATCTCGCGGGTCATCGGTCCGACGAGGATCTCGCCGGGCTGCGCGTTCTCCTCGAGACGCGCGGCGACGATGACGGGGCCGCCGGTCACGAGGAACTCCGCCCCTTCGACATCGCCGGTCACGACCTCGCCGGTGTTGATCCCGATGCGAAGGCTGAACCGCGGGCGACCCTCGCCGCTCGAGGACACCTCCGCGCGCAGGGCGATCGCCGCGCGCACGGCGCGTTCGGCGTCATCCTCGTGCGCGACCGGCACCCCAAACACCGCCATCACGGCATCGCCGATGAATTTCTCGACCGTCGCACCGTGGGCGATGAGGATCTCGCGCGTCCTGGTAAACGTGCGCGCGAGGGCCGCGCGGAGCACCTCGGCGTCATACGAGCGAGTCGTGCCGCTCGAATCGACGATGTCCGCAAACAGGACGGTTACGACCTTCCGTTCCTGCGGCACGGGCCGAGTTTAGAAGCGACAGGGTGACTCGCTTGACTGCCCGAGGACTATCTCCGCTGATATGGCCCGCGAGGGGCAGGAGGGGGAGGCATGAGCTATCACCGTTACATCAACCTGGAGGTCGGGTACGACTTGGTTCCCGGAGGTGGACGGAAGGGCGGCGAAACCAAGCACGCGCCGAAAGAGGAGGCTTTGCGGGTCGCGGCGATCGTCAAGGAGATCCTGACCGCGGCTGGCGAAAGGGATCGCAGGTTGAGCTCCTACAAGCTCATGAATGTCGACCCAAGCAAGGCACACGGCGAGTCGGGGAGGTAGGCGCTCGGACCGGGTTTCCGTCGTCGGCTCGACGGGTTCGGGCAAGACAACCTTCGCGCGTGAGCTGGCGCGTCGGCTCGGCGTGCCTCACGTCGAGCTCGACGCGCTCAACTGGGGTCCGACCTGGACGATGGTCCCCGTCGAGGTATTCAAGGAGCGCGTCGGTCGCGCGGTCGAAGGCGAGCGCTGGGTGATCGACGGGAACTACGCCGGGCGCGGTGCGCGGGAACTGGTGTGGCAGCGCGCCGACACAGTCATCTGGCTCGATCCGCCGCTGCCCGTGATCTTCGCGCGGCTCTTCGGTCGCGCGATCCGCCGGATGCGCACGGACGAGGAGCTCTGGCCCGGGACGGGCAACCGCGAGACCTATCGGAACCAGTTCTTGTCGCGCGACTCGCTCTTCCTATGGGCACTCAGGACACATCGCCGGCGCAGACGTGAGCTACCGCTGATCCTGGCGCGCCCGGAGCACGCACACCTCGCGGTTCACCGCTTTCGTCGCTCGGTGGAGGCCGAGGTCTGGCTTTCGCGACAACCTGCGACCGCAGGCTCCTAAAGTACCGGTCAGTTTTCGAAGACGCGGCTCTGCCTGATCTCATAGCCGCTCGCGAGACAGTCCCGCTCCGAACGGAGCGCATTGGGCACGTAATCGCGCGGAACGATCACGTAATTGAATTGCCAGATGGGGCTGTACTTCTTCATGCCCGGGATCGAGTCGTAGATGTTGAGCTGTCCGGGAACGCGATCCGGCTCGCGCACGAGCGTGCCTTTCGCGTTCAACCTCACGGCATAGACGATCTGGTACTCCTGCGCGACCTTGACTTTCTTCGGGTCCACGTCGACCTCGCCCTGCTCGGTCGCGAAGATGACGCGCCCGTCGAACCAGACGCGCTCGATCTTGTAGCCGTACGGATTGTTGTAGTGGAGGTCTTCGACGGGACCTGTTTTTCGCACGACCTTTTTCGCGCGCGGCACGCCCGCGTGGATCTCCCAGACGCCTTCTGTTGGCTCGGCCTTTTTCGCCATTCGCAGGAGCGTACGCGGCTGGCCGTCGAATTGCGGTCCGTACAAACATGACATTTCGCGGGGACAAGCCTCTCGATCCGTCGCAGGTCGAGGATCAGCGCGGAGGTGGTGGTCTGGGTGGGCCGATCATCGTCGGAGGCGGCGGGATCGGGCTGATCATCCTTATCGTCTCGCTCCTCCTCGGCGTGAATCCGCTCTCGGACTACACCGGGACGACTCCGTCGGTCGATGGCGCGCCGTCTGTGCAAGATTGTCAGACCGGCGCGGACGCGAACAAACGCGAGGATTGCCGGATCGTCGGTTTCGTCGACAGCGTCCAGAAGTATTGGGGCGACGAGTTCGCGCGCCGCGGCGAGACCTATCTGCCGGCCAGGACCGTGCTGTTCACGGGGTCCACGCAGGGCGCATGTGGTCTCGCGCAGACTGCGATGGGACCCTTCTATTGCCCCGACGATGAGAAGGTCTATCTCGACACCACCTTCTTTCAGGAGCTGACGCAGCGCTTTGGCGCGAAGGGCGGGCCCTTCGCGGAGGGATACGTTGTGGCCCACGAGTACGGCCACCACGTGCAGAACCAGCTCGGACTCCTCACCCAGACCGGATCGAACGCGCAATCCATCCGTGTCGAGCTGCAGGCGGATTGCCTCGCGGGCGTGTGGGCGCGACACGCCGCGGACACCGGTTATCTCGAACCACCCACCGACGCGGAGATCGGGCAGGCCCTCGACGCGGCGGCCTCCGTTGGTGACGACCGCATCCAGCAGGAGACGCAGGGTCGTGTCCAGCCAGAGAAGTGGACACACGGCTCGGCCGCGCAGCGCCAACAGTGGTTCAAGACGGGATACACGACAGGCGATCTCGATAAATGCGATACATCCGCCGTCCGTTGAGCGGGAATCTCGCGCGCCGGCGTGCTGTTCTGGGAAGCATGAACGCTTACTTCTGGCGCACAGACGAAAACATCGTTCACCACATGCGCGGCGAGTCAGTTGCGGACGTCCGTGAACGCATTGCGGCCACTCACGGCGACGAGATCGCACGGCGAGCGGTCATCACCTCACTCCACATCCCCCGCGCCGGTAAGTCCGACTCTGCAGCAGCCTGACCCATGAGCCAGAAGGAGCGCGAGCGGTTCCTTCGAGAGCTCGGAGCGTTCTCAGCAGCCGGCGTTGAGCGCGCGGCGTGGGGCTGGGATCAGCACGGCGAAGGGAACATCGGCTCGTTCCGGGATGCGGAGCGTGCTGCCCTTCGAGCCATCGAGACGGCCAATCGCGGACCCCGATGGGACGAGTTTCGGCGGTCCATCTTCGATATGACTGAAGGACGGAAGGCCCTCGTGGCCTGGCAGTTCGAGCACGGCGAGAAGGGCCACAAGGCCGAACGCGCCGCGTTCGGGGCCGCCCTGGCCTTGTTTGCCCGCGACCACATCACTCACGAACAGTTCGCGACTCTCGCGCGACCCATGGACGAGGCGCTGCCCTGGCTGCTGCCAAAGGAGCCGGCACATCCGTACCCTGAGGGCGATCGGGAGGTGTGACATGGCGGCGACCAGGGAAGCGCGTGCGGTCTGGAACGGCGATCTGATGAGTGGCACCGGGATGGTGAGCGCGGTGTCGAGCGGCAGGTTCAGCGATCTGCCGGTTTCGTGGAGCGCGCGCACCGAAGCGCCCGGCGGGAAGTCGAGTCCCGAGGAGCTGCTCGCAGCGGCCCACGCGTCGTGCTTCGCCATGGCGCTTTCGGCGGGCCTCGGCCGCGCGGGCACGCCGCCCAACCGGCTCGAGGTGCGGTCAAGGGTCACGTTCGACAAGGTCGGTGACAACTGGACGGTCGTCTCGAGCGAGCTCGAGGTGAAGGGCGATGTCCCCGGGGCCGATGCCACGAAGTTCGCTCAGGCCGCGGAGTCCGCGAAGGAGAATTGTCCGGTCTCTCGCGCGCTCAAGGGGAACGTCAAGCTGTCGGTGAAAGCGAACCTCTCCTGACCCGCGTCAGCGTCAGCGCCTGAACGAGGAGCGCGCCCGTGGAAGCCGCGGCGAACGCGGGAAGAATGCCGACCCGATCGATGAATGCCCCGATCGCGAGGAAGAAGGTCGCGAACGCGATGATCCCGTAGCAGAGACCGCGCACCACCTGCGCCGCGGCCGCCCCTCCGCGTTGCGCATGCGCGAACACGGCGAGCACCCCCGCATAGATCGGGTACGTCGTGAGGAGTCCGCTGAGCTGCGGCCCGAGGATCGGAGCGGCGCCCGTGATGACGAGCACGAGCGCGGTCGCGACGATCATCCGCACGGGAAGGTCCCATCGTGGCGGCTCGGGCGCTTGTTCGAGGGCGCCCGGCGCTGGGATGAGACGGATCCCGACGATCGCGGCGGCGACGCCGGCCGCGTACAGCGCGAGTAGCGGTACGGGAAAGCCGCTCTCAAGAGGCATCGCGCGCAGGACGAGCACCGCGGCGCCGAACGCGACGCTCGCGACGGCGAGCGCGGCGGGCCATCGGAACCGCCGTGCCATCGCCGCGTACGCGATCGCGAACACCGCCGAAGCGGAAACGCCGCCGATCGATCCGGCCGCGGCGTTCGCGGCGAAGCTCGTGCCCTGCTCGAGAGCAAGGAAGAGTGACACCGGGCCCGACGTAAACGGAAGGCCGACGAGCCAGCCGCTGATCGATGGTCCGAAGCGCCGACCGACAAGGGTCGCGATCGCGATGAGCGCCGGAGTGAGGACGAGCTTGAGCGCTACGGTCAACTGGGCACTGCGGCTCGGGTCTCGCGCTCGATCTCCGCAGTCAGTCGGCGGCCTTCGGTCACACACGTCTCGATCGCCTTCGCGATTGCCAGGCGGTAGCGCGGCTCGATCGAGGGCGGGAGCTCGTCCTCGTCGAGAACCTCGATCGCGCCCGACGGACGGATGAGCACATCGACGACGAGGTCGGTGTAGCCGATCGTCGCGTCGTCAATGGTTGTGTCGGCAGCGATGTTCACGTAGAACGCGACGGTGCGGCCCTCGTAGAGCCAGTGGTACACGTTGTACGGACGGTCCGTCCAGAAATGTCCGATCGTGACGGTGCCCTTGCGCAGCACCAGGTCGGTGCCTTCGAGTGGTCGGTCTTGCTCGGCGACGTAGCGCACGACCGCGCGCCGTCCGGGCT
>VBEY01000298.1 GCA_005889295.1 Chloroflexota bacterium
TCGTCCCTATCCCGACCGCAACGGTTCCGCCGCCGAACTCGTGCAGCAGCGCGAGCGGCCTGCCGGATCGAGCCTGCACGCCGGGCGCGACGAATCCCGATGTGACCCAGGCCACGGTCAGCATCACGATCTGCGTTCCCGGGTACGTCGCGCAGATCCGTCCAGCCGCGACGTACACGAACAGCCTCAAGGTCGATCACATGCGCGCGTACGGGTATGCCGATCAGGCGCCTGGCGATTTCGAGGAAGACCATCTCATCGCGCTCGAGCTCGGCGGGCATCCACGCGACCCACGGAATCTCTGGCCGGAGCGACTCACGGGCGGGTCTGGAGCGCTGCAGAAGGATCGTGTTGAGAACTGGGCCCACGACGAGGTTTGTGCGGGCCGGATGCAGCTCGCCGACGCTCAGCGTCGCATGGCCGAGAACTGGATCGCGCTGTACAACGCGATGCTCGCTGGTGTCGCGACCGCCCAGCCGACGACTGCCCCGACGCTCGCCCCAGCCGCCTTGCCCACCGCAGCGGCGACAACGCCATCGCCCGCGGCCGCGTCACCAACCCTGGCTCCTGTCCTCTCGGTCTTGATCAGCGCTTCGCGATACGGGCTCGTCTCCGCGACGACCCTCGCTGGCGCGAGCTGTAACGCGAAGGCGCGGTTGCCGTCCGGGAACATCAGCTCCGCCCAAGGCCTCGTGCCAACGAAGCTCGCGATCGCGAGCGGCGCGGTCTCGTGGAGCTACAACACGAGCACGCAGACCACGCCGGGTACGGGAACTCACACGGTGACATGCGTCCTCGACGGTGTGACGCGCAACGCGAGCGCGTCATTCTCCGTTCCATGACCCACGTCGTAAGCAGTCGCGTAGGTTTCGCGCTTGCCGTCGCGGCCTCGATTGCGCTTGCCGCTTGCATCACCGTCGTCCAAGCCCCGCCGGCCTCCCCGCAGGTTGCTTCGCCACTTGTCGCGCCGAGCTCCGTGCCGTCCGTCCCGGCCTCAGCTGCGGTCGCGGCTCGCTCGCGACGCTCGGCGGCCGAGGCGGCAGCCGCAGGCACCGTTCTCATCAGTTCGCCTACAGGCCACGGTAGTGGCGCGTACATCGGAGGTGGGCGCGTCCTCACTGCAGCGCACGTGATCGGAGGTCGCGGTCCGTTCACGATCTTCTTTCGCGACCGGCTAATCGGAGCCGCCCGCATCGACCGCGTCGATCTGACGGACGACCTGGCCACACTGACCATCAGTGGCCTGGACGGAGCTGGCGCTGAACCCCTGACATGGGGCGACGTGACGCTGATGCGTTTGGGAGAGCCGATCGTCGTCGCCGGCTACCCAAGTCAGGTCGGCTTCACCGTTACCCAAGGAGTGTTTTCGGGACTGAAGCGAGACGCTTCGACTGAGTACGTGCAGACCGACGCAGCGATCAACCCAGGAAACTCAGGTGGACCATTGGTCAACTCGGCTGGCGAACTTGTCGGGATCGCGGACTGGAAAGTGCTCAACGCTCAAGGTCTCGGCTTCGCGGTCGCCGCATCCACTGCGCGGCCATTCACCGAAAGCGGCGCCACTTCTGCGGCGACGCTATCCGTCGACCCGGTTGCGACCGCGCCGACGCTCATGTCGCTTTATTACGGGTACTTGCAGGGACGCGACTTCTATAGCGCCTGGTCGATGCTCGGAGAGGAGTTGCGGGCGGAACAACCGTTTCCAACCTGGGTCACCGGGTATTCCCTGACGCTCACCACCAAGTTCGTGCCGACCGGCACGCGCGCGTTGACCGCGACGACTGCACGGATCTCTGGCAGTGTCGTCGCCACTGAGAACTTCCCGAACAATCCGGTCGGCTTCGTAACGCAGTCGATCTATACGGGCTATTACGACATCGGCTTTGTCAGCGGCGCTTGGTGGGTCTTGCGAGGCGCGATGGAGCTGTCGTCACGGAGTTTTGTTCGAGCCTGACCGGGTCACGTTCGCCCCCAAGTCATCTCCGGTGACTTTCTCTGAGATCGCTTAAGTAGCCGCGATCCGCTCCCGAAGAACCTGGTGAAGGATCCCGCCCTGGCGCACGTACTCGAGATCGGTTGGATCGTCGACCCGCGACAGAACGGCGAACGACTTCTTCTTTCCGTCAGGTGACGTCGCCTCGACCGTGAGCTTTGCCTTCGGCGCGAGCTTGTCGAGCCCGCGGATCGTGAACGTCTCCTGGCCGGTGAGCCCAAGCGACGCCATCGTCTCGCTGGGCATGAACTCGAGCGGGATGATTCCCATCATCACGAGGTTCGAGCGGTGGATCCGCTCGAACGACTCCGCGATCGCGGCGCGCACGCCCATGAGGTTCGGACCCTTCGCCGCCCAGTCGCGCGAGCTCCCGCTGCCGTACTCCTTGCCCGCGAACACGACGAGCGGCACACCCTCC
>VBEY01000127.1 GCA_005889295.1 Chloroflexota bacterium
GACGAAACTTCCGGTGAAGAGACCGATCGACGCGATCGCGACGCCGCCAATGCGCCCGAGGATGATCATCAAACCCATGAGCCCGCTCGCGAGACCCACTTGCGCGCCGGGCACGAGGTCGGGAACGTAGCCTTGGAATGGTCCCTGAGCGAAGTTGGACGAGATCTGGAGCAGGACGAAGAAGGCGACGACCGAGAGGTAGGTGTTCGAGGTCGCGATGCCGACAAGGAAGACGACGTCGAGTACCGCCCCGATGGCGATGTAGGGCTTGCGGCGCCCCCACCGGGTGATCGTGTAATCCGAGATCGTTCCGATAGTTGGCTGCACGAGGATCGCGACGATCGCGCCGAGAAAGGTCAGAAGGGCAAAGCCCGTACCTGCGTTCGCTTTTCCGACGAGGTCGTCCATGCGTCGCGGGAGGATCACGTTGTTCAGCCCGCCCCAGATCGCGTTGATGCCGAACCAGTAGATGGAGAGCTGAACGATCTGGAAGGCCGGCAACGTGCCGGCCGGCCTCTCCGCTGGCCGAATCTGCGCTGTCGCTACCCCCACGGCGGAAGTATCGACAGATCGGCAACGCCCACCCGAATTGGTCTGACCTCTTCGGCCGACCCTCCAAACCCTTGACAGCCGCGCGTCAGACCTGAAAACTGCCGTGTGAAACCTTTTATGAAAGGTTTCACGAGAGCGATGGGGGAAGGCGTGCGCAGGGTCACCATTCACGACGTCGCGGGGAAAGCCGGCGTGTCCACAGCCGCGGTCTCCCACGCGTTCAACGACCCCGAACGACTTCGGGCGACCACGGTGACGCGCATCCTCGACGCGGCGCGCGAGCTGGGGTACGCGCCGAATCCGCACGCGAGGGCCCTCCACTCCCAGCGCGTCGGCGTTCTCGGGGTCCTCTTTCCACAGCCGATCGCGACGGTCTTCGCGAACCCGTTCTTCGCCTCCTTCCTTGAGGGCATCGGCAGCGTCACCGACGAACGCGGCATCGGACTCCTCACGGTGACTCCGCTCGGCGGCTCTCTGGAGCGCGCGATCGCTGCCGCCCCGGTCGACGGGTTCGTGATCATCGGCCTCGACGAGCGCCACGCCGAGGTCGCACCGCTTCGGAAGCGTGGTGTGCCATTCGTCGTCGTCGACGGTGACGCGGAGACCGCATCGTCCGTGAACGTCGACGACGAGGGGGGCGCCTATGCGGCGGCCAATCTTCTCCTCGACCGCGGGCATCGCAAGATCCTCGTGCTTACCTTCCACGCGCCTCCCGACGAGCTCGACAAGGACCTCGGCGTGCGCGGGCGCCGGCTGCGCGGTTATCGTCGCGCGTTCGTCGATCACGGTCTGGCCCTCGGCGATGACGCCATCGTGCGGACGTTCGTGACTCTCGCCGGCGGCGACACGGCCTTCGCCAAAGCGTGGGCCGACGGGGTGCGACCGACGGCAGTCCTCGCGGCGAGCGACATCATGGCGATCGGAGCGATGCGCGCCGCGAAGCGTCTCGGTCGAGAGGTCCCCAAGGACCTCGAGGTCATCGGCTTCGACGACATCCCGCTTGCCGCGGCGAGCGACCCCGCGCTGACGACGGTCCATCAGCCGATCACTGAAAAAGGCCGTGTCGCGACGCGCCTTCTCATCCGCGAGCTCGACGAAGGTGGGCCACGAGAGCGGATCGTTCTGCCGACCGAGCTGCTTCTGCGTGAGTCGACACGAGCGCAAGCGACGAAATCCCGGACCTTGGGCGTTGCGAAGGGAGGTACCGATCGGGAGGGGAAGCGAATCTTGAAAGCGGCGGCCCGCTAGACGTAATCGTTCAACTGGCGCGCATTGGAAGGAAGCTAAACATGAAACTAAGGGCGATCACGCTCCTCACCGTCGCCTTGGTCCTGGCCGCCGCGTGCGGCGGGCCGAGCGGCAGCACCACCAGCCCGAGCGCGAGCGGCGGCCCGAGCGCGAGCGCCGGCCCGGCGGCCGGCGCGATCACGGGGAACATCACGCTCTGGCACGCGTACGGAACGGGCGGCTCCGAAGAGCAGGCTCTCAACCAGCTCATCACGAAGATCCGAACGGACAACCCGACCGCGAAGATCACGGTTCTTCAGGTGCCGTTCGACCAGGTCTTCAACAAGTTCCAGACCGAGGCCGCCGCGGGCGGCGGGCCTGACCTCTTCACGGCACCGAACGATGAGCTCGGCAACGAGGTTCGGGCGAACCTCCTGATGGCGCTCGACTCCAAGCTGTCTGGCAAGCTCAGCAACGTCGCGCAGCTCGGCGTCGATGGCCTCAAGGTCGACGGCAAGCTGTATGGCGTGCCCATGCTCTTCAAAGCGGTCGCGCTCTACTACAACAAGGACAAGGTGCCGACCCCACCGAAGAGCACCGATGAGCTCATGACGATGCTCAAGGCAGGCAAGACACTCGTGCAGAACGAGAACGCGTACCACATGTTCGGTTGGTCCACGGCGTTCGGCGGCAGCCTCATGGATACGAACGGCAAATGCGTCGCGGACCAGGGTGGCTGGGCCGATGCCTTCACATACAACCTGGGCCTCAAGGCGGCCGGCGCCAAGTTCGAGACCGATGGCGGCCGGGCGGACACGTCCTTCCGCGCGGGGCAAGTCGACATGATCATCAACGGGCCGTGGGTCCTCGGCGACTACAAGAAGGACCTTGGCGCAAAGCTCGGCGTCTCCCCGATCCCGGCGGGCCCGAAGGGCAAAGCCGGACCGCTCACCGGCGTTGACGGTTGGTACATCAACCAGAGCGCCAAGAACGTCGACGGTGCGATCGCTCTCGCGCTCGCACTCACCAACGCGGACTCGCAGAAGGTCTACGCGGACGTAGCCGGCGACGTGCCGGTCCGCACCGACGTCACCGTCAGTGACCCTCTCGTGAAGGCGTTCTCCGACGCATCGGCGACGGGTTTCGCCCGTCCGCAGAGCGTCGAGTTCGGCAATTACTGGACGCCGTTCGGCGACGCGGTCACGAAGATCATCGAGGGCAAATCCACGCCGCAGGCCGGGATCTCCGAGGCTTGCGCTGCGATGAACAAGGCGAACAAGAAGTAACTTTTGGGGGGAGCGCGAAAGCGCTCCCCCCGAGCGTCGAGGTGTAGATGGCCAGTTTCGCGATAACCGAAGCCGCGACCGCCGCACCGGCGGGCTCCCGTCGTGGTGCGCCGCGCTGGCTCACCGCGTATCTCTACATCCTGCCCGCCACGCTGATCATGGCGGCGATCACGTACTGGCCGATCCTCTTTCAGGTCTACATGTCGTTCACCGATTACGGCCTTCGCAATCTTCGATTCGATGCTCCGGCACCGAACTTCGTCGGGTTTCAGAACTTCATCGACCTCATCACCAACGGCATCACCGTCATTCCGAACTTCAGCTTCTGGGGAATGCTCGCGTTCAACCTCTTCTGGACGTTCTCGAACGTGATCTTCCATGTGGCGATCGGGATCCTCATCGCGGTCGTCTTGAACACGCCGGGCCTGCGCTTCCGTGGGATCTACCGAGCCATCTTCATCCTTCCCATCGTCATTCCGACGCTCGTCGTGGCCACAGTCTGGAAGAACATGTTCGACACCGACTACGGCGCCATCAATCAGGGTCTCGCGGCGATCGGCGGGCTCTTCGGAGTCACGCCCGATCACTTCCACATCCGCTGGCTCGAACAGATCGACCCGCCGATCCCAGGCATCCCGCTTCCTCTCTCGTACTTCGCGCTGCTCATCACGAACATCTGGCTCGGCTGGCCGTTCATGACCATCGTCGCGACCGGCGCTCTTCAGAGCATCAGCAAGGAGTACTACGAGGCCGCGTCGATCGACGGCGCGTCGGGGCCGCAGCAGTTCTTCCGCATCACGCTTCCGCTCCTCCGTCCCGCGATGATCCCAGCGGCGATGTACGGCCTCATCGTCACGTTCAATCTCTTCAACCTCATCTACATGGTCTCGGGAGGTGGTCCATTGCGGCAGACCGAGATCCTCGTGACGACCGCATTCAGACTCGTGAACGAGCAGCGTCTGTACGGCGTAGCCGCCGCATTCGGCATCTACACAATGATCATCCTGCTCGTCCTTACGCTCCTCACGAACCGGATCACCAAGGCGACCGAAAGCTACGTATGAGCGAAGCGAGTATGTCTAGCCAGGCGCTCGCGCTCGCTGTCCCAAGGCGCCGGCGCGCGTTCTTCCGCGCGGGCTGGGGCAAGCAGCTCATGCTGCAGGCCATCCTCATCTTCATCAGCTTCACGGTGCTTCTGCCGCTCGTGTGGGTCGTCAGCATGTCGCTCGACCCACGTAACATCTCCCGCCCGACGGAGCTCACGCTGATCCCGCCGGGGGCATCGTTGCAGGCGTACCAGGACGTGCTCGAGCGGCCGACGTCGAACCCCGTGTCGCTCATCCAGCTCGCCTTCAACAGCCTCGGGCTCGCCGCCGGCGTGTCGCTCGGCTCGCTCGGTCTTGGGGTGCTCGCCGCATACGCGTTCTCACGGTTCAAGTTCCCCGCGCGTCGCGCGCTCATGATCGCGATCGTCGCTGTCCTGATGGTGCCATCCGTCGCCGCGCTGGCACCGCTCTTCGTCTTCTTGAACAAGATCCAGGTCAATTCGGGCGATTTCTCGTTCAACCTCCGCAACTCACTGCTCGGCGTCGGGCTCGCGCTGACGTCGGGCGCGCTGCCGTTCGCGATCTGGAACCTCAAGGGGTACATCGACACGATCCCCAAGGAGCTCGAGGAGGCGGCGAGCCTCGACGGCGCGTCGCCGACGCAGACGTTCCTCCGGATCATGCTGCCGCTCGCGACGCCCGCCCTTGCCGTCACGGCGTTCCTCGGTTTCCTCACCGGGTGGACCGAGTTCGTCATGAGCTGGCAGTTCCTCACGAACCCCGAAAATTTCACTTTGGCGATGGCCCTCTGGAACATCACCGGGCAATACGCGGGCAACACACCCTGGTCCAAGTTCTCGGCGATGGCGATCATCGTGGCGCTGCCGGTGTCCGTCGTGTACCTCTCGCTGCAGAAGTACATCGTGGGCGGGCTCACCATCGGCGGGGTGAAGGGTTAGTGCCGCTCTGAGACTCGCAGCGATCAGGCACCGCGCCCGAGCCCCGTTCGTACAGCCGATCGCCGGCGATCGGTTCTACGTCCGCGTGCTCTGCGAGGCCGGCGACCTCGCGGCGGTCCGCTGCCACTTCGCGGACAAGTACGAACCGGGGCTCGAGGGAGTGCTGCCGCTCGCGCGCGAGGCGACGGATGGGGTCAGTGACTACTGGACGGCGGTCCTACCGATGCCGAGCTCGCGTCTCCGATACTTCTTTGAGCTGACCGACACGGCCGGCGAGACTCGCTTCTTCAACGAACACGGTTTCCTCGAGCGGCGTCCCGCCCGCAAGCATCACGCCGGCCACTTCTTCTACCCGTACGACCTCCCGATCGACCGCTTCGCGGTCCCGCCGTGGATCGCCGGGACCACCTTCTATCTCGTGTTCCCCGACCGTTTCGCCAATGGCGACCAGATGAACGACCCGCCGTGGAAGCGGCCGTGGGGCGAGGCGCCGACGGTGAAATCCTTTTTCGGCGGAGACCTGCCCGGCATCCGTCAGAACCTCGGCTGGCTGAGCGATCTCGGCGTCGGCGGTCTCTACCTGACGCCGGTCTTCGCGGCACCGTCGAATCACAAGTACGACCCCTCGGATTACGAGCGGGTGGATCCTGGCTTCGGCACCAACGAAGACCTCGCCGCGCTCGTTCGCGACGCGCACTCGAGGGACATCCGCGTGCTCCTCGATGGCGTCTTCAATCACTCCGGCGACCGCTGGTTCGCGTTCCGCGACGTTCGCGAGAAGGGTGAGGCCAGCAAGTACCGCGACTGGTTCTTCCGCATCGAGAGCTTCCCCGTGGACTTCGACACGGTGAATTACGAGACGTTCGCGAACCGTGCGCGCAGCCACCCGAAGCTCAACACCGCGAATCCCGAGCTGCGCGAATACCTGGTCGGGATCGGCGAGAAATGGATCCGCGAAGCCGACATCGACGGATGGCGTCTCGACGTCGCGAACGAGGTCGACCACCGTTTCTGGCGTGCGTTTCGCGATCGGGTGAAGGCCGCGAAGTCCGACGCGTTTATCGTCGGCGAGGCCTGGCACGACGCGATCCGCTGGCTGGACGGAGCGCAGTTCGACTCCGTGATGCACTACCCCTGGCGCGACGCGGTCCTTGATTACGTGCGCCGCGACATCACGCCGAGTCACTTTGCGGGACGCACCGCCGGCATCCGGCACATGTACGACATCTCGGCGACGCCCGGGCTCATGCACCTCCTGGGCAGCCACGACACCGCGCGGGTGCGCACCGAGCTCGGCGGGAGCGCCGACCGCGCAAGGCTCGCCGCGGTGCTGCTTCTGACCGCGACCGGCGCGCCCCTGGTCTATTACGGCGACGAGGTCGGCATGGAGGGTGGCGACGATCCGGACTCGCGCCGTTGCATGGAGTGGGATCCCAAAAAGCAGGACCAGCGGATCCTCGCGACCCACCGCGCCCTGATCCGCGCGCGCCGCGAACGGACCTGGCTTTCGTGGGGTGCGTTCGAGGACGTCGTTGTGGACGACGATCGTCAGGTCTACGCGTACCGCCGCTCGTCAACCGGTCCGCTCGCGCCGGCGGACGCGCCGCGCGACGAGATGTACGTCGCGGTCAACACGGGTGACCACCCGAGCGACGTGTGCCTTCCCGACGGTGACCGCGTCGATCTCTTGACCGGGAAACGTGCGAGCGGCGGTATCACGGTCGGCGCCCGCGACGCCGCCGTGCTCGTGCCCTCGACCTAGACGTGCGCGTCCTGTTCATCGGTGGCACGGGCCCGGTCGGTCTCGCGGCGTGCCGGCAGGCAATTTCGCGCGGCTACGACGTCACGGTCGCGCACACGGGCGAGCACGAGCCACCGGATGACCTTGCCGTCGAGCACATCCACGCCGATCGCGATGTCCTGCTCGCCGCAAATGGGCCGATCGCGACCTTGAGGCCCGACGCGATCGTAGACACTCGTACCACCGCGGCCAACGCCATGGCGCTACTGGCTTGCGCGCGTCGCGCAGACACCGGGCGCCTCGTGGTGGTGAGCTCGACGGACGTATACGAGTACTTCGTGGTCGGCTCCGGCCACGAAAAAGCTGGCGGTCGTGCCGTTCTTCCCGCGCAGACCCTACCAATCACCGAAGATGCTCCGTTGCGACGGGTGCCGTATCCCTGGGCGACGCTGGGCCACGACAACGCGGCGATGGAGCGCGCTCTTGTCGGTTCGCGTCTTGACGAGTCCATCGCGGTGCTCCGGCCCGGCATGATCTACGGCCCCGGGGCCGCCGGACGTGAGTGGACGCTCGTCTCTCGGATTCGTGCGGGAATCCGAACGTTGGAGCTGCCCGACGGAGGAGCTCAGTTCTTCGCGCGCGCCGCCGTCGAACGCGTTGGGCGAGCGGTGATCGCCGCGATCGAGAAGGCTCCGGCCGGTTGGTGGCCCGTGAACGTGGTCGATCCATATGGCTGGACCTACGCGGGCCTCGCCGGCGAGATCGCGCGACTGTTGGACTGGAAGTGGGAGCCCGTCCTCGTTCCCTGGGACGCTGCAGCGCATCCGTTCAAGATCCAGTCGCCGTACTTCTGCTCCGACCAACGATTGCGCGAGGTGCTTGGGGTGACGCAGCCTGATCCCGCCGAAGCACTCGCCGCGACGGTCGCATGGTTATGGGAGCACGGCAGCGAGCACTATCCGGATCAACTCGAAGAGTCGGAAGCTACCCATCGAGGCCCTGAGACCGCTAGACGCCAGCAGCAGTGAGGACGCTGCGTCAACTCTTCTTGTCCACGGTCGTTCTCGTCGCAAGTGTGACGCCGGCAAGCGCAACGAGCGCGGCGGCCGCGCCGACTGACTGGCGCGATGAGGCTATCTACATGGTGATGACCGACCGCTTCCGGAACGGCGATCCGACCAACGATCTCGATAGCGTCCCGGGCAAAGCGGACTGGTGGCAGGGCGGGGACCTGCGGGGCGTGATCGACGAGCTCGACTACATCAAAGGACTCGGCATGACCGCGATCTGGATGACCCCGGTCGCGCAGCAGATCAAAGGGGGCTACCACGGGTACTGGACGCTCGATCCGTACACGGTGGACCCTCACTTTGGATCGCTGTCCACGCTGCAGGAGCTCGTCCGGAAGGCCCACGAGAAGGGGCTCAAGGTCGTGCTCGATGTTGTCCTGAATCACCTCGGCTACGGCCACCCCTGGCTGACTGACGGCGGGCACGCGGGCTGGTTCCATCCCGACTGCCCGGTCAACTTCTCGGACCAATCGAGCGTGGAGAATTGCTGGCTCGCCGGTCTTCCCGACCTGAACACGGAGAACCCCGCCGTCCGCGCATACCTGGTCGAGTGGGCCAACTGGCTCATCGAGCAGACCGGCGTCGATGGTTTCCGCGTCGACGCGGCGCGCCATCTTTCGAAGGACTTCCTGCGTGCTCTGGTGACCTCGATTCGGGCGAAGCATCCCGCGTTCTGGATCCTCGGCGAGGTCTACAGCTCCGGATACCGCTATCAGTCGGGGTACCTGGACGCGGGCATCGACGCGGTCACCGATTTCCAAACCTACGACAGCGTGCGTATCGGTCTCGATCCTCGCGGCAACCTCGCGCAGCTCGCGACGTCGCCATCGCTCGCGGCCGATCTCGGCGCCGGCCGCGAGGACGCGCGCGCGATCTTCATCGATAACCACGACCTACCGCGCTTTGTCGGGCGCGACGCGCCGGACGCGGCGACGAAGGCGCGCCTCGCTCAGGCGCTGGTGTACCTCTTCACGATGCCCGGCACGCCGGTCCTCTACTACGGCACCGAGATCGCGCTTCCGGGCGGCCCGGACCCGGACGATCGCCGACCCATGCCCTGGACCGGGGCCGACGAGACGATCCGTCAGCTCGTCCGCGATCTTGCGACGATGCGTCTGGCGATTCCGTCGCTTCGTCGTGGCTCCTTCGATGAGCTGCAGAGTGAGCGCGGCCTCGTCGTGTACGACCGGCGCGGCGGCCCCGATGTGGCCGTGGTCGCGATCAACGGTGACGAGCAGCGCTCCGTCGACGTCCCGCTCGCGAAGCTCGGCCTGGACGGCGGCGACCTGCACCGAACGATGGGGACCGGCACGAGCGGGCGAATTGAAGGCGGGGCGTTGCGGATGACGCTCGCGCCGCGCGCGGCCGCGATATTCCTTCTTGGTGCGGCGCCGTCCGGCCTACCGCCCTGGTCGATCCTCGGGCTCGCGGTCGTCGTGCTGTTGATCGCCGGGGCGTTCGCGATCAGCGTGAGGCTACGACGACGCCTTCGTCAGGGCTGAGCTCGACGCGACCGAGATCGACCACCGCGCCCTCGCGGTCGTGGCGAGTGGAAACGAGCAGCCGCGCCGACCCGGTTCCGAGGGCGACCTTTTGCGCCGCGTTCGTGAAGTTGAGCGCCACGAGCACCCGTTCGTCATCCGCCTCGCGCGCGAACGCGAACACGCCGCGCGGGGCCGGTACGGTGCGGTAAGAGCCGCGACGCAGCGCAGGCGAGGACTTGCGCAGCCATATCAGGCGCCGGTAAAGAGAGAGGAGCGACGCGGGATCGTCCAGCTGCGCCGCCACGTTGCGCGTCGCGTGGTCGGCCGCTATCGGCAGCCACGGATTTCCGGTCGTGAAGCCCGCGTTCTTCGAGGCGTCCCACTGCATCGGTGTCCGCTCGGGATCCCGGCCATCGACATCGACGACGCGCTCGGGCGGGATCGGCACGTCGGTCATGCCGATCTCCTCGCCGTAGTAGATGAACGGCGTTCCCCGAAGCGTCAGCAGCATGACCGCCGCGACGCCGGCCCGTTCGAGACCGTATCGGGAGACCGCGCGG
>VBEY01000288.1 GCA_005889295.1 Chloroflexota bacterium
CGCGCGAGCGCGATACGTTGCCACTGGCCGATGGATACGTCCCTGCCGCCCATGAAGAAAGGTCCGAGGATCGTGTCGTAGCGCTCTGGCCACGCGCTCACGAATGAGTCGGCGCCCGCGCGCTCGGCGGCCCTGACGATGGCGTCCGCGTCATCGATCCGCTCGACACGGCCCAGGCCGATATTCTCCCGTGCGGTCAGCATGAACCGCGCGAAATCCTGGAAGAGCACGGCGACGCGCTCGTAGACCCATCTCGGGTCGCGTGTCGCCGCATCAACACCATCCCACTGGACCTGACCCGAATCGGGCTTGTAGAGGCCCGACAGCACCTTCGCGAGTGTTGTCTTTCCGGATCCGTTCTCGCCGACAAGCGCGACGACCTCGCCGGCGCGGATCTCCAGCGACACGTCGTCGAGGGCAAGCCGCGACGGCGCCGGCGGGGAGCCATCGGTCGGGGTTGACGGCGGATAGCGGAACGAGACGTGGTCAAGCTCGATTCGCTCGAACGGGGCCGTGGGGACGGCCTGGAGCGGCGGGCGAGCAGCCGCAAGCGACGAGAACCGCTCCCAGTCCTCGAGAAACAGACTCGACTCGTAGAGCTGCGACAGGTTGCTGGACAGACTCCCGAGCTGCAAGGAAAGCTGCTGGCTCGCGGCGACCGCGGCTCCGGCTTCGGCGAGACCGATCCGGTGGTCGATGACGAGGTATGCCAGCGCGCCGTACGTCATCGCGGTGACGATCGACGACACGCCGCTACTAAGGATCGAGTAGCGAGCGCGTCGGCGAAGACTTGTCGCAAGCTCCCTCAGGCGTTCGTTCGAAAGACGCTCGTACAGCCCGCGCAGGTACGGAGCCAGGCCGAACGCGCGCAGCTCCTTCGCGTACTCGCGCATTGTGAAGAGCCCGAACACGTAGGAGCGCTGCCGTTCGTTCGGAGTCATGGAGCGCCAGAACTGGTATGTCTGCCGGCTGCTCGCGGCGTTCGCGAGCCACATTGGAATGAAACCGACGATCGCGAGGGCCAAGAGGATCGGCTGGAGGAGGTAGAGCGCTGCCCCAACCCCGATGATGAGGAAGATGCTTCGGGCAACACCGATAGCCGAAGCGGTGATGCCCATCATGCGACCGAGGGCGTTCATTGCGCGCCGCAGGAGGTCCTGAAACTCGGGCGTCTCGAAGCGCTTGAGGTCGATCGCGAGGATCCGGTCGAGAAGGATCGAGTTTGTATGCCGTTCAACGATGACCCCGAGGAGCTGCTGCTGCTGGTTCTGGACGAGCGCGGCTGCGCTGCCCACGAGGTTCAGGGCGATCAGCGCGGCGAGCAGGTACGAAACGCGCCCGAGGGCCCCGCCAGAACCGGCTGCGAGCACTGCGGCGATTAGATCGCGCGCGATGACAAGCTGAGCGCCAGTCGCGACCGCGCTCACTGCCTGGGGCGCGAGCGAAACGAGGAAGCGCCGTGGCGAGGCCTCCCAGACGAGCCGCATCGACGATCCGAGGACGCGGGGTACTCGCCGCAGCAGCCGCCGCTCGGCCGGCGCCTCGACCGGTAAGCGACCCCCGAAAATCACGTCTTACGAACAGGGCGCTCGGCAGCTCGGCGTCTTGTGGAGGAACGCGCCAAGGAGTCTCGGCGCGGCTGGCGTCACCATGCCGTGCGAGTCGGATACGGGACGAAGACGTGCACGGTGCTGCTCGTCACCATACTCCGCGTGATCACCAACATCCACTGCGGGTCGACAGAAACGCCAAGGCCGCGGAGCGAAAAGATTCTCTCGCGCGGGATGCGTTCCGTAGTTGCTATGGCTCGCACGTACGCCGGCCGCGCGTCCTCACGAGACATGTGCAGCCTTGCTCTGGCTGTCTTGGCGAGTGGCGTCCACCGCAGCCGCGCCCTCGGTTCGCTCCGCTCGGCGTGCGTAATTCGTCGTGAGGAGGTCGGCCATCGCAGCGGTAAGGGGAAGGCCAAGCTCGATCTCCAACCAGAGCCACTGCCCGTTGGGATTCAGCTCCAAGAAGACGAACTCGCCATCAGGCGTGAGGATCATGTCGATCGACGCGAAGTTGATCTCGAAACTGTCCATCAGGCGGTGGATCGATGCCTTCACCTGATCGGGGAGAGAAAAGATGTCCTGCTCGCGATGTCCCGCCGCGCGCCAATCGATACGAGTGCTCTCATAGGCCTGCGAGTTGATCCTGGCAGTAAAGATCCTCTCGCCAATCACCACGCAGCGGAGTTCGGCCGCTTTGTCGACGTAGGGCTGGAAAATCGTGTGCGCCTGCGCCGCCAACGCCTCCAGGGGATAGCTCGGCGGCAGGATTGCCGTCAGCGGCAGGTGGTACCCCCGCTCGTCGGTTACCCCCAGTGCCAGCTGCGGCTTGATCGCACACTGTTTGTCGCCGAGCGCATCGACAAACGCGCGTGCGCGCGCCGGATCGTTGGAGATCAGCGTATTCGGAGTCGTGAGCCCAGCCTTGCTGGCCGCCGCAAGCTGGAGCGCCTTGATCTCGGCACGCCGCAAAACGTACGGGTGACTGACCCATAGGGTTCGCAGACCGTGGAACAGCGCATCCAACGTCGCGTTGTTCTGGGCTTTTACGTAGTCGGTCAGCTTTTCCGAAGTCGCGTTTACGGGACCCGAATAGGAGTTCCGCGACCTCCGGAACCAGGCGCCGCATATGTCGCTGAGGGCCACCCGGTGGTAAGCGTTCCTGATTTCACCCTCGATGCGCCCATGCTGAATCTCGATCGACACGCTGCAGGCGTGAGGTAGGTCCATCGGGTGGAAGCGGAAGACGGGAACACCTCCAGATCGAACGAGAGCGGGAACCGGCAGCTCCTGCTCCCGTTCGACTCGCCGATACGCCATCAGCGCCACGTCAAGGCCCACCTCGGCCTGATTACCCGTATCCATAGCCTCGCCTGGGTACTCCTAGAATTCGATGGTGTCCGCGTCTTCGTCGTCTGTCGTGTAGTCCTCGGCGTAGTCGGTTTGGACGTCGACACTCAATTCGCCCGAGGGGTTGCTCTCGCTCGTCGCGTTGCATTCGACATCACTTGTCGTCGACGTGTGGAAGCCGTAGCCGCCGATGCCACCGAGCTGCATCGTGGCGTCGTAGTCGTGAGCGAACATCTTTCGAACCTGGGTGTCGAGGTCACTTGCCAATACCATGGGCTTGGCCAGCTCGAGTGGAAGAGGTAGCGGGTTAGCGCTCATGCGAACCTCCTTTCCGCTTGATCGAGTGGGGTCCTCCTAGAAGTAGACGTTGTCCGCGTCTTCGTCGTCTGTCGTGTAGTCCATGGCGAAGTCGGTTTGGACGTCGACACTCGCTTGACCCGAAGGATTGCTCTCGCTCGTCACGTTGCACTCGACATCACTTGTCGTCGAGGAGCAGAAGCCGATGCCGCCGCCTTCGCCAAGCTGCATCGTGGCGTCGTAGCCGTGAGCGAACATCTTTCGAACCTGGGTGTCCAGGTCACTTGCCAATACCATGGGCTTGGCCAGCTCGAGTGGGAGAGGTAGCGCGCTGATGCTCATGGGAACCTCCTTTCCGTTTGTCTGTGGCCCGATGGCTGCGTGCGCCGTCGGTGGCGAGACTCGAATACCGGTCTTGAGAGTCGTTGTTAGCCGGTATTGATTGGGTACCTGGCACAGAGACGAAACGGTGGACGCCCGTTAGTTAATGCACACGACCGCGAAGCGACCGACACGTGCCGCCACTCACCCGGCCGCCGTCGAACGCTCTAGAGCGGGGACGAAACCAATCGCGTCGCAACGATCACGTGCGCGGCCTTAAGGGATTGCGAGGGGAAGCCCTCTCAACGCAGATTCAAGCGGCAGGCAGCCGCTCGTTAGCCCCGTGCTGATCCGTCGCCCCTCCGTTACCTGCCCGCGACTCTGCCGTTACGCGACGCGTCACCGCTCCCGTCGCAAGTAATCAAGCATCTCGGCCATGACGCGGCAGTCGACTTCGTTGTAGCGCGCGATCTCCCGCATCACCGGCGATTCCGCGAGAGATCGTCCACGCGCGCGTGAATCGGCGGCGGCAGACCACGCACCGGCCATCGCGCCAGCGCCGTCGGCCAACCCCTCGCCCCACACGGTCTCGATGAGCCCGTGCGCACGCATCGCGCGCGCGATGGACTTGAGTCCGAACGAGAACGCTCCCTTGACGACGACCGGTTGAGCGCGGAACACGCGGCCGAGCAGGTCGTACCAAGCGAGCGCCGGCCAGCTCC
>VBEY01000128.1 GCA_005889295.1 Chloroflexota bacterium
AGACCCGCGGCGATGAGACCCGCGCCAAGGAATCCGACCGATGTCGTTTCCGTGGCGGTGGATGGCAGGGACAACACACCGAGGCCTTCGGGCGTTCGCTCGGTGTTCAACTTCGCGTTCGCGTTGGCGTCGCCGCGCGCGGCGCCGTTCGCGGCCGCGGTCTCGCGGTCAGGCGACCCCGCACTATTGGCCGCGCCGGAAAGGCACGATGAGGCGCTGGGGCTCGTTCCGCTCGCGTTTGCACCTGATGGTGCGGCGACCGTTGATGGTGTCGCGCTGCTCTGGTCGCCGCAGGCGGCGCTGATCTGGCCGGTCGCGGGTACTCCAGCGGAGGTACCTGCGACGAGGCACGCGGATCCTGAAGGAGTCCCGGCAGCTCTGCTGCCGCCCGTGCCGCCGACGGAGAAGTCCTCCGATGCGGTCGACGGTCCGCTGCCGCACATCGTCCCGACACTCGCGTCCGTAGGTACGCCGGGCGACGCGTCCGCGGTGCTACACGTCGATGCGAAGGTCGGGTCTTCGAATGATCCGAGGCCAGTTGCGGATCCAGCGAAGGCGCCTGTCGCAATGGCCCGCATTCGCGCTCTAATCCGAGAGTCCGACGTCGAAACGCTGCTCTGGCTTGCGTCGGCGCTCGCTGCGGGACCGGTCGTCGTGGCCGACGGTACCGCCAGGTCAGGCGCTGTGGTGCTTGGCTGCGCTGGAGACACGTTCGCTGGTGCGCTCGCCGTGGTGCCCGGGCCGCTCGCGGAGGTCGACCCGGCGGCGCTTCCGCTTGGGGTACCGCTCGTCGAGCTCGAGGCTGTGACGGGCTCGCTCGATGCGACGGTGGCAGGTCCGACGGTCCCACCATCGACTGATGCGGACCCGCCGGCCGTCGAGCCTTGTGGATCGGGCCGCACGTCCGGTCGCACAGAGATCGTGGGGTCGTCGGCAAACGCGACGCTGCCGCCAAGATCGAGAAGCGCGATGACCGTGATGATCTCGAGCACTCTTCTCATCTGTTGACTCCACCTCGGCCCACTAACTGGGCCGGTGACGGGTCCAGCAGCGAGCAAGCCGAGACCGGTCAACGGACCGTAAACGTGATCGACTGACACCCCGGCGATACGACACGCGTAGGCCAAAGCGACAGTGACGCGAAGTTAGCGCGTCAACATCTGGGGCCGAGGGTTAAGCGGCGGGCAGGCCGGCGTACTGCGCGACTGTCGCGACCAAGTCCTCGACACGAAAGGGCTTGGGAATGACCGATCGGATCCCGAGACTTTCCGCTACATCGGGCGCGTCCTCTCGCCCGCTCACGATCACTACCGTTGCGTCTTTTGCCTCGGCGGATATTCGCCAGCGCCGCACGAACTCGTCTCCGCTCATCAGGGGCAGACCCAAATCGACAAGCAGAACTTTCGGCCGCGCCGTCTTCGCGATTCGGAGCGCGTGTCTGCCGTCGAGAGCGGGTATAACGTCATAGCCGGCCTCGCCAAGCTCCTGCTCGATCAGTCGCCTCGTATCGTCATCGTCCTCGACGACCAGCACCCGGATCTTCGGCATGTGTCCCCCCGCGCGAAGGCGCACGACCGCCGCCCTTTTGTCGCTCGACCATACGCCGTCATGATGGTCAAGAATTTAGCCACGACGAAAGTTGTCGATCTGTTACGGGGTCGACATCCGATCGTCTTGTGGCCCCACGATCGATGCTCTCGGGATGACGGACCGCACGGACAGGAGGTGCTGATGTATCAGTGGATCGCGTTCGTCCATATCGCGAGCGTGCTCGGGCTCTTGCTCGTGCATCCGGTGACCGTCGCATTCCATCTCAAGGAGGAGCGGAACGACCTCAGGATCCGCGAACTGCTCGAGGTATCGGAGGCTGCCAGCACGCTGCGTTGGATCTTCTTCGGACTGACCCTTGCATCCGGGATCGCGCTCGGGTTCATGGGGTCGTTCTGGGGCACCGCATGGATCTGGGCGGCGCTCATCATCTTCATCCTCATCGGCGTCGTGATGAACCTCTACGGCGGTCGCACCATCGATCGGATCGCCGATACGCGGGACGACGCGCAGATGGAGCGGCTGCTCTCGCGCTTCAACCCGTGGGTACTCGCCGTAACCGGGGCGGGCGGTCTGCTCGTGATCCTGTACCTCATGCTGTTCAAGCCGACGCTCTGAGCATCGGAGCTGTCCGTCTGCGGCGAGATGGCGGGGGACCCTCTCGCCGCGTTGGCGCGCAGCCGTCGCGTCGCTAAGTGACCTTCCGCGGCGCACGTGCGGTCGTGAATGGCTCGCGTGCGACACCGCTAGAGGATCAGCGCCCCATCCCCCGGATGGCCTAACCCGGTCAGCGCGAAACAGATACCAGATGTTCTCCTGATGTCCCCCTAATGGTGCCCTGTCAACGATGTGATGCCCCGTTAACTTCCGTGTGGTGAGGTTTAGCCGCTCGGAGCGAGGGCAGGCGCTCGTTGAATTCGCGCTGATCCTGCCTGTCCTGCTGCTCGTCGTGATCGGCCTGATCGAGTTCTCCTTCGTATGGAACTCGCGGAACACCATTCTGTTCGCGAGCCGCGACGGCTCGATGCTCGCTGCCGAAGGCGGAAGTATCGACGGCACGGACTGTGTCGTGCTCAACCGCATCGAAAGCGACGTCGTTTCTCCGGCGAAGTCGATCCAAATCCAGCAAGTCGTCATCTACTGGTCCGACCGCAACGGCGACCTGGTCGGCGCGAACCAAAACGTCTACGGCCGGACCGGCTCGACGACGTGTACCTACCCGGATGGGAGCACGATCACGGTGCCTTACGCGATCGCGACTTCCGGCTACATCGAGAGCGCGCGGTGCGATGTTCTCGCTGGGTGCGGCGGCTCCCACACGACGGTGGACATCGTCGGCGTCCAGGTCACCTACCGCCATAACTGGCTGACGAGCTTCGCGCGCATCACCGGCAGCGGTGTGACCTTCACGGAGACGACGATCACCCGGGTGGAGCCACAGAAGTGAGCGCATTTGCGCGCGATGAGGCCGGACAGGGCCTTCTTGAGTTCGCGCTCGTGCTGCCCCCAATCTTGCTCATCCTGGTGTTCGGCCTGATCGAGCTCGCCAACACGTTGAGCGTTGGTGTGACGGTCTCGGCCGCCACGCGCGAGGGAGCACGCGTTGGCAGCGCCCTCGTCAACGGAGGCGGCAGCCTGGGTTGCGGCGGGACCAACTCGCCGAATGCGGCCACGGTCGATCCAAACATCGTCGGGGCGGTCGAGCGCGTGCTCACCGACAAAGGCGGACGGGTCGTGCTCTCCGACGTCAGCGAGATCCACATCGCCAAGGCCGACGCCAACGGCAACGAGACAGCCGGCTTGGTGAACGTTTGGAGATATCAGTTGAACGGCGGCCCGGTAGTCGACGGTCAGGCGCTCGACTTCGTCCAAGTGAGCCAGCCGTGGCTGCCGTGCACGCGCTCTAATGCCACTCCTCCGGACTCGGTCCGGATCACCGTGATCTATACCTACCGCGGGCGGACGCCGCTTCGACTCTTCGTCCCGATGTTCGATCAGTTCACGATGACGGATAAGACCGTCATGTCGATGAATGCGTCACGCTAACTTCTGTCGCGAGGATCGCGGCCAGACATTCATCATCGTCGCGCTCATGCTGGTGACGCTCATCGGCTTCACCGGCATCGCCACCGACGTGGCCTGGTTCCAGATGAACCTCGTGCGGGTCCAACGGGCGGCGGATGCCGCGGCCCTCGCAGGTGTGGTCTTGCTGCCTGGCAACGTGTCGGGAGCGGTGACGGCCGCCCAGAACGAGGCTGCGAAGAACGGATATGCGAACGGAGTGAGCGGCGTGACCGTGACCGCCGTAGCAGAGACCGGGAACAACAAGATCATCGACACGACGGTCTCGGCGCCGGTCCGCCCCTTCTTCGCGCGTCTTTTCGGCCTGAACGCGTTCACCGCGCGCCGCAGTGCGCGCGCGGAATTCGTCCTTCCCGTGCCGATGGGCAGCCCGGAGAACTACTACGGCATCAACGTCCTCTGCCGGGATGGCGACACTCCGCCCGCCTGCCCGCAGGTTCCCTCGGCGGTCCCACCAGGAAACCTGATGCCTCTCGGCTTTTTCGGCGGGGTCGAGTATCGCGGCGGCGATCGGCAGAACGGCGACGCCTATTCGCCGTATTACAACGCGTTGACCGGGGTGAACGGGCTGAACGTAGGGACGGCCTCAAATGGCAATACCTCATTCGACCCGAGTGGATACTCGTACGTCGCCGACTTCCCTCCGGGTACCGTGGCCGGGAGCGTCTGGCTGTACGACCCGACCTTCTGTGCCACCGGCGGGCAGTCGTCGAGCCACCGTCGCCTCGGCGTGGGCGACTTCTGGTTCTACAACGGTGGGACGCCCATGACCACCGTCTACAACCTTATGAACATGCGCGGGACCCCCTACGACTTCACCGACGACACGGTGATCGCGTCACAGACCTACGTGTCGGATGGCGTCGATAAGAGCGCGAGCTACCAGGGCGACGCGAACTACGGCGGCGGCGCGACCGGGAATGGAGCCGGCCCCGACTGCAAGAACGATCCAGCGCACAACAACTGGGTCCTGTTGGCGACCGGACTCACCGAGGGGCAGTATCGACTCCAGGTCGTGACGAGCAGCGGGACGACCGATGAGAACGGGATCAACGGGTTCGGGATCGAAGTGACCTCGGCGGCCGGCCCCACTCCTCGTGTCTACGGCCAGAGTCGTATGGAGGCCTTCATCGTGATCAACAACACCTCCGTCTTCTATCTCGCACAGGTCGAGGCGGCCCACGCCGGCAAGATCCTCGAGATCAGCCTCTTCGACCCGGGCGACATCACGAACACGACCTTCAAGATCCGGATCCCAACGGCGACCGGGTTCCAATACGCGACCTTCACCTGGACGGCGACGGGATCCGCGTGTGGAGCCGCGACGAGCGGCGGCCCGACGACATCGCTCGTGACCTCGACCGGCTCGTGTAACTACTACAACAACCAGTGGGTGACGATCTCCGTGCCGATCGCGTCGAACTACACGGCGCCGACTCCACCGGGTGAGCCGGGGCCGGGCTGGTGGAAGATCGAGTACGGAACGCTGGGGACGGGGCAGGACATCACGACCTGGCAGGTGAACATCCGGGGGAACCCAGTGCATCTGATCACGCCGTAGCCCGGGAACCGGCGCGCTCGAGGCGGGGTCGTGCTGTGATTACGTTGTGAGCCGCGCCGTGGAGGAGTCGAACCGCCGGATGCTCCGGGCCCGCGACGCGATGGACCGCAGCTACGCGCAGCCGCTCGACATTCCCACGCTGGCCAGAGTGGCCTGCGTGTCCGAGGCGCACTTCATCCGGACCTTCCGAGCGACCTTCGGCGAGACTCCGCACCGCTACCTCCAGCGCCGCCGCGTCGAGCGTGCGATGTTCCTCCTTCGCCAGACCGATCGTGACGTGACCGAAATCTGCCTCGATGTCGGCTTCAACGGCCTGGGCACGTTCAGCCGGAGCTTCCGCGACATCGTCGGCGAGTCGCCGACCGCGTACCGCAGGCGCGGGCGCATCGTGGCCGTGCCGACCTGCTTCGCGATGGCCTGGACGCGGCCCAGCAGTTTTGGAGAAGCGCGCGCAGCAGACCGCGGCTAGCCTCGCTCCCGATCGAACTTCGCGCAGCCAAGACGAGGAGGCCACCGTGTTCAACGCGATAGCGATCTCGCAGATCTATGTCCTCGACCAGGACGAGGCCCTCGACTTCTACGTCGGGAAGCTCGGTCTCGAGGTGAATTCCGACCAGGACCTTGGCTTCATGCGCTGGCTGACCGTCAGCGTCCCGGGCGATCCTGGCCGCCAGGTCCTGCTGGAGACGCCGGGCCCGCCGGCGTTAGACGATGTCACCGCGCAGCAGGTGCGCGAGCTCGTGACGAAAGGCGCGACGGGCGGCTCGCTCTTCTTCACCACCGCGGATTGCCGGAAGACCTACGAGATGCTGCTGGCCAAGGGCGTCGAGTTCACGGACGGTCCGACGGAGCGTCCCTACGGGATCGACTGCGGGCTGCGCGACCCGTTCGGCAACAGAATCCGGTTCTCGCAGCCGCTCCCTGCCCCTGCGCAGACCCCGCGCGACGGAAAACGGCGATGAGCGAGAACGTAACGAGGGTTCTGCTCGCCTGCGCCGCTGTCGCGGGACCTCTCTATGTCGTCGTGGGCTTGATCCAGATGTTCATTCGCGAGGGATTCGACATCAGACGCCATGCGATGAGCGTGCTCAGCAACGGGGACCTCGGCTGGATCCAGGTTGCGAACTTCCTCGTTACGGGTCTGCTCGTCATCGCTGGCGCGGTCGGGATGCGGCACATGCTGATGGCAGGCCGCGCGGCGACCTGGGGACCACTGCTCGTCGCCGGCTACGGGCTTGGGCTCATCGCCGCCGCGATCTTTCGCGCCGACCCGATGGATGGCTTCCCGCCCGGGACGCCTGCGGGGCCGCCGACCACCATCAGCACGCCTGGCCTTCTGCACTTCGTCGCCGCCGGGGTCGGGTTCTTCTCGCTCATCGCGGCGTGCTTCGTGTTCGCCCGGCGGTTCGCGGCGATCGGCCAGCGAGGCTGGGCGGCGTACTCCGTAGCGACGGGCGTTCTCTTCTTCGCGGCGTTCGCCGGGATCGCCTCGGGGGGCGGGCAGCCCGCGCTCAACGTGGCGTTCGCTATCGCCGTTGTGCTCGCCTGGACCTGGATCTCGGCGGTTGCACTACGACTCCTGGGCGAGCTTTCGACTCGAGGAGCCAACGCGTAGCAGCCGGATGTTCTTGTTCCAGTCGGTAGCGGCCCGGAGACACGTTAGACCACGGCATTATTCACGGCTTCGGAGGGGCACGGTGACTCTCATGTCTACCGACGCCTGAGCGGCACGTGCCACGTCCGACGATTCCGCTCGACGAGCTGATCGCCTACCTCTTCGGCGTCGATCGTTCCTCGCTCGCCGCCGAGGTCCGCCCCTGGCTGTCCGCGTCGCCGCGATTTCGGGCGTTCGCCGAGACCTATCGCGACAAGATTCGCAAGAAGATCCGCGGGCTACGCGACGACGAGGGTCGGCGCGACCTCGCGTTCGAACTTGCGATCGCCGTCCGCCTGCTCGACGAGCGCCGCTTCGCGCTCGAATACGAGTCGTACGGAATCGGCCAGCGTGCGCCGGACTTCCGCGTGACCTTCCGCAGCCAGACCCGCTTCAACGTCGAGGGGCGGCGGCTGCGCCGGCCCGCGCCGACACCCGGCGCGCCGGCCGATCGGGCTCCGCTTGTTCGCGCCGTCTGCGACAAGCTGGGCCAGCTGCCGCCCGCGATGATCAACGTGCTGGTCCTCGGCGCCGACGGTCCATCGTCCGCCGCGGAGGCGCTGGCCGCGGCCATGCTCTGGCTGCAGGACCGCGCGGTCCGTAAGGACGAGGGTCTGTTTCAGCAGCATGGTTTCGCGGGCGTTCGCGACTTCCTGCGGCACTACCAGCGACTGAGCGGCACCTTGTGGCTGGCTGGCGCGCTCGACGCGCCGCTGGCCAGCCTGTGGCGCAACCCGCAAGCGCGCCACCCACTGCCCGCCGATCTCGCGAGAGCCCTCAGTAGGACGTAGTTTTGAGTGGTCTTTCACCAATGCTCAGCCGGAGGCGCGTGAGTCCCCTGGATATTTCCCAGTCCGTTCCCATGGCCAGTGAGGCCGACTTTGCCGGCTGGCTGAACGCCCACGGGGAAGGCGAGCGGGAAATCGTCGTCGCCATTCAGTCTGGTGATTCCAGATGGTGTCAGACAGTACCGGCTATCTGCGGTCAGAACTGCGGTCAGTTTTTGGGTCGTCCGGGCCGCGGTCGGCAGCTTCGGCCGGAGCAAGAGGCGATCAGAAGCCTTGCAAGCTCGCATACCGCGTTCTCGAGAAGGTAGGCGTCACTTTCGTTCACACTCCTGAATATGACGAGCGCGTACCGAGACTCGGTCGAGAGAATCACCAAGATGTTCAGCACTGGCGATACATCGACTGCCGCGGCGGTGTTAGCGCCGAACTACTTAGATCACCAGGGCCTCGGTGAGCCGGTGCAGGGATCAGGGGGCTTCGAGGATGTTGTCGCAGCGGCACGCCGCTCATACGACGAACTCGCGGTGCGCATAGTCGACGCGGTCGCCGAAGGCGACAAAATCGCGGTCCGGCTCCGGTGGAACGGAAGACGAGGAGGAAAGGCCGTGGTCAGAGAGACGATTGATCTGCTTCGTCTTGAGAACGGCAAAGTGGTCGAGCACTGGGGCTCACATCTCTGGACCTCTGAGGAGTCCGCGGGCGGAGCACCATCTCAAGGATGAGCGGCGTGGCGGCTGTGCCCGGAAACCGTGCGGATCTAGGTCAGAAGGAGACGTTCCAAAGTCAGAGCTACGCCATCTTCATCGTTTGACGGGACAGTCTCCTGAGCGGCAGTGAGCACCTCCGGGTGCGCGTTCGCCACGGCGATGCTCCGGCCTGCCCAAGCCAACATCGGAATGTCGTTGCGCATGTCGCCGAATGCGAGGACATTCTGTGGCTGAATGTGGAGTTCCTCGGCAAGGGCTGCCAGGGCCGAAGCCTTGTGCACGCCACTTGCGGAGATTTCGAGAAAGTCATTCCCCGAGTAGGTGGCGACAAGACCCGCACCCAGCGCGCTCTCGAGCACGCCCGCCAGCGTAGATGCGGTGTGTTGCGGGTGGCGAACGACGAGCTTGGTGACAGGAACAGCGCAAAACTCAAGGGCGTCCCCGATGAATGGGCCTGGGTCCGTGAGATGGTCGTGCGAGGCCATGAGCGCTCGATACCCGGGTTCGCACGCATAGGCGAGCTCCAACTCCGCCGCAAAAACGACACCAGGTAGAGCGCGGCGAAAGGTCTCGATGAGGTGACGAGCGCTTTCAGGTGCGATCGGGCGGTGTCGCATCACGCGGCCACTAGCGAGGTCGCACACGAGCGCACCGTTGCAACAGATCAGATGAGTGTTCAGGGTGAAATGTGCGGCAATGAGCTGCGCTGTTCGCGGCGGCCGTGCCGTAACCAGTGCAATTGGGACTATCGCTGCGACTTGTTGCAGCACCGACCGGGTGTAATGCGAAATCGAGCCATCTGATCTCAGCAGTGTGCCATCGAGATCGCTTGCCACCAGCCGAATCTCCACGGCGAAAGACTAGACGCGGTTCCAGGTCCAATCCGAGGAACGACCCTGGAAGCAACTCGGTTTCCCGCGCACGATCGAGGACCTGCGCTGTGAAGTTTTCCCGGTCTGATTGAGGTCAGAACTGAGGTCAAAACGCGAGCGATCGTGCGAAAGACCGCGATTTTCCTGAGCCGGCATCCATATCTCGAGCGTGCTGCGATGTGCCGTTCCCAGATCTGCACCATCCAAACAAGTCGCGTCTGCCATTCTCTGTTCGGACGCCGCCTTCGCGAGGTAGTCATCGTCGACCGGCCAGGTCCTCGAGGGGCACTGCACGAGGCGGTCAGCTGGTTGCGGGCTCAAGGGGTGCTCGGTATGCGAACGACCAGCGATTCGCATGACTGCGTCGCGAGCACTAGCCGTCCTGAATCGCACTCATGAGGTCAGGCTGTTTCCAGGTCTTGTTCGCCACGCACGGGCAGAGGCAACGACCCGCAAGACTGGTTGCGGTCAAAACTGCGGTCACGAGGAGCGCTTCGAGCGAGA
>VBEY01000289.1 GCA_005889295.1 Chloroflexota bacterium
CTGAGCAGGATCCGCGAGGGGTTGAGAACGTTCACCAGGTTCGCTAGCGCGAGGCCGAGCGTCTTCCCAGCGGTCGCGAGGACCGCGCTCGCGATGCGGTCGCCGCGGCGCGCGCGTTCGTACAACCCTTCGGCGGTTTCGCGCCGCCCGGTGCGGGAGCGATACGCGCGCAGGAGCGCAGGCTCGGCCACGAGCGCTTCGAGGCAGCCGCGCTTGCCGCAGGCGCAGCGTGGTCCCGCGGGATCCATGACCGTGTGCCCGAATTCGCCAGCGGCGCCGGTGGCGCCCCGGTAGAGATGGCCGTTGAGCACGATCCCGAGACCGACCCCGCGTCCGGTTGTCACCGTCAGGAAGTGCTCGACACCCCGACCCGCGCCGAACCACTGCTCGGCCATCGCGAGCGTGTTCACGTCGTTGTCGACATACACGGGAAGGTCGAGGCGCTCCGCGAGCAGATCGCGCAGCGGCACGTCGCGCCATTTGAGGAACGGCGAGTAGCGGCAGACGCCAGCGAGACCGTCGACGATGCCGGCAAGCCCGACCCCGACGCCCACGAGCCGATCCGCGGGGATCCGGGCCGTGCGTGACAGCGCGCGCACGCTGCGCTCGACCGCGCCGACAACGCTCTCCGGCGAGCGCTCGGCGAAGGCCTCCTCGTGTCGCGCGCGCTGGTTCGCGTCGAGGTCCGTCAATGCGGCGATCACGCCGTGCTCGGTGATCTTCACGCCCACGACGAAGCCGGCGTCGTGGCGCAGGGAGAGCAGGATCGGTGGGCGACCGCCCGCCGAGGGCCCGGCCTCGCCGTCGACCACCAGCCCCGCGTGTACGAGACCCTTCACGATCTGCGTGACCGTCCCAGGGCTCAGTCCGACGGCACGCGCGACCGCCGCACGCGAGACCGGCTCACGCGCCTTGATGTGGTTGAGCACCAGGTTGCGGTTGATCGCGCGCAGCAGCCGCCGTTCGCCGCGTGTCGGGAAACTGATCGGACCCTCGGCGCTCATCGCTCGAGATTTCCCATGATCCAACGCACCTCGGGTGCTTAGTTCGTTCGCAAAACGAAGTTACTCTAAGACGCCGTGTCAAGCAGGGGCTTGCCTCTTTCTCATCTGTGCGGGCCCCTTAAATCGGTCCAGTTCGGGTCCCGACTCGTCACGCGTCTAGTGACTCGCGGACGGATCGGCATGGCGGCCGACGGCCGCCTGGCGCGTCGCTAGCGCGCGGCCTCCCCTTGTCGGGCGCTCGCGCTCATTCGATCCGGAATCGCAGGACCTCGGCGACCCCGTCTCCGCGGACCTTGACGAGGTAAGTCCCGACGGCGTCATCCGGCCCACTACCCCAGGCGGCGGGCACGGTACCGTCCTCGCGGCTCGTGTCGTTCAGCCGGATCACGCGTCCCTCGGGCGTCGTGAAGATCTTCTCAACTGCGGTTCCCCCCGGCCAGCAGCAGAAGCGCAGCTCGAACGTCGTTCCGCGGCGGCCAACCGCAGGCGCGACCGTCGGAGACGGGTGACAAGTTACGACGCAGACCCAGCTGGCCCCGATGAGAGAGACGAAGTCGAAGTCGTCGGGGTGCGCTGCGAGGCGCTCAACTTCGCGCATCTCGTCGCCGATGCGTACGGGCACGTGATACTGACGGTCGATCCCGATGGCGAGCGCGATCGGGTCGTAGGGCCCGGGGCTCGTACGAAGCGCTGGCCCGAGCAGGCCATACCGGGCCGAGATGACGTCGATTTCACGGCAGGCCGCGAGCTTCACGTAGATGTGGCCTTCGGAGTACGGCCACTCAACATCCGTGCGCCCGCTCGGCTCCGTCGGCTTTGGCGCCGGCGGCGACTGGAGGATCGCGGTATTCGGCGATGCGCACGGCGTCGCGCTCGCGCCCGGGACCGTCGCGACAGGAGGCGACGCCGGCGACGCCGACGGTGCTGGCGATTGGCTCGCGCCCGGCGGTGTCGCCGTTGCGAGCGGCGCTCCGCACGCAACGATGACGAATAAGGCGACGAGCCACCAGCCACTCCGGTGCGACACGGGGTACGAATCCTATCGGGCGGTTGCCTGGCAACTCTGTGAGATCCGAATCGGAAGTGGCGCTCACACGCTCGTGTCGAGACCCTTCCGCGACCGTGCGCTCAGCACCGCGCCAGCGGCTCCCCATACGGCGCCGGCGGCACATCCAAGCGCCATCCCGACGGGCACGTTGAGCAGCGACTTGCCGAAGAGCACGAAAGTCACACCTCCGGCGAGGCCGCTCACCACACCGGCGACGGCGCTCGCGAATACCGCGCTACGGACGCGCCCGGAGCGCCGCTCTGCCTGAAAGCCGGTTACCCCGTACCCCACGAGCGGCACGAGAACTGAGACCGCGAGGAGCGGGACCTCCGGCACCCAGGAGAGCTCAGGGGTGAGACCGACGAACCCGAGCAGAACCACGAAGGCCGAGAGCACGATTCCAGCGCGAACGCCGAGAGCGACCGTGATCGTCGCCTGTTAGCGCGCGGGCACGATGCGGATGATGCGGTCCCCGCTCCCATTGCTCGTGGTGACGAGCAGCGAACCGTCGGGAGCCGCCGTCGCGGCACGAAGGCGTCCGTATTTCTGATCGAGGAGGATGTCGCGCTGCGTCGCATGCGCGCCGTCGATGGTGAAACGCCGGAGGTCCTGCTCCTTGAGCGTCGCGACGACGAGCGAGCCGGACCAAGAGCCCCACTCGGGACCTGAGACGAAC
>VBEY01000290.1 GCA_005889295.1 Chloroflexota bacterium
ACGACCACATCGACCACGACACTGACATCCAGCGTGCGGACCACCACCCTTCCCGCGGTCACCGCGACCAAGACGTCCTAGGTGGACCTCGTCTTCTGGGAGATCGCGCGAGCGAGCGGCCTTGCCGCCTACGCCGCGCTCTGCATCTCCGTGCTCTCGGGTCTCGCGCCGCGCACGCAAGCGCTCAGCTTCCTCGCGAACAACCGCGCGGTGCGCGCGCTGCACGACTGGACCCCGTGGATCGTCATTCCCGCCGCGCTCACGCACATCCTCGCGCTGCTCCTCGACGCGACCGCGCGCATCGGCATCCTCGATGTCTTCGTCCCGTTCCTCACGAGCTACGGACGGCTCGCGATCGGACTCGGGACGATCTCGCTCGACCTTCTGATCATCGTTCTGGTAACGACCTGGTTGCGCCGCCGCTTGAGCAACAACGCGTGGCAGTGGTGGCACCGAGTGAGCTACCTGGGGTTTGTGACGATGTTCCTGCACGCCATGCTGTCGGGAACCGACCTCACCTCACCGGTCATTGCGGTGCTCTCGTGGGCCTCGGCGATCGGGATCGGCTACTACGCTCTGGAACGGCTCGGAAAGGCGCTCAACCCGTCCCGGATTCGCGCCTAAGGCCTACACTCAGGAGGCTCCCTGGCTCGCACGAACCAATAAGTGGGCCGCGAGCTTTGGAGGACGATCCCGTGAGCTTTCAAGACAAGACCCTGACCTGCAAGGACTGCGGGCAGGAATTCATATGGACCGCCGGCGAGCAGGAGTTCTACGCAAGCCGCGGCCTCCAGAACGCCCCCACCCGTTGCCCCGCTGACCGTGCCGCGCGTCGCGCGCAGGGTGGCGGACGCGGTGGTGGTGGCGGCGGTGGGTACGGCGGTGGCGGTGGCGGTGGTGGCTACGGCGGCGGTGGCGGAGGCTACGGCGGCGGCCAGCGCGAGATGTTCACCGCGACATGCAGCAACTGCGGACGCGAGGCGCGCGTTCCGTTCCAGCCGCGCGGCGACAAACCCGTGTACTGCAGCGATTGCTTCGAGCAGCGCCGCCCGGCGCGGCGCTACTAGATGCCAAAGCAGAAGGGCCCGAAGCGGGACAAGCAGGAAAAGAACCGCATCGCTGCACTGAAGCAGCAGAAGGCACGCAGGGGAGGCCGGAACTCGGACCGCGGATCCCGATGACCCGCAATACCGCGAGCGTCACCGTGAAGCTCGTCGGAGGTCCCCTCAACGGCAAGTCCGCGGTCTCGTACGGCGCGGTGGTCGGCAGCCTCATCGACGTGAACCGATCGAAGTACCGCGTCACCAAGGTCGATTCGATCCCCGGGTGGAACGAGCAGATCGCGAGCGCGACCTTCGTGGACCACGTCCCGATGGTCCCGAAGCCGGTCGTCCCCAAGCCACTCGTCGTCAAGCCGAAGTAGCTCGCGACACGTAAGAGCATCGCGAAGGGCGCCCTCCGGGGCGCCTTTCCTTACGCCCTGGGGGCGCCTCCGGGTCGCATGAAGAACTGAAGCCGGATCAATCTCTCGTGCAGCTCGCGGAGCGCCTGACGATGTCGGTCATCGTGCAGCCGGACGCCCTCGAACAACGGCGCGTCGAAGTTCTTGAGCGTCCAGAAGTAATCGCTGTCAGCCGTCGAGACCTCAGCGATCAGGGCTCGCGTTTCGCTCGTCCACGAGACGACGCGCCCGAGCCACACGCCGAGCGACGCGAGCGGCAGCATCATCCCTTCCTTGCGTAGCGCCGCGCCTCTGTCGCGCAGCTCGCCCAGGCCGCCGACCTGATCGCGATACGAGGGCCTGTCCCCGATCCGCATGAAGCGAGGCTCCGACGTCGGCTCGCGCCAGAAGCGGAGCTCGAACGACGCGGACGAGCTCTGCGCGGTGCGTCCCTCCGTCCAGCTGACGGTGACGTCGAAGACGTGCCGGAAACCGGCGATGAACGGCGCAAGGAAGGGCCCCAAAGCCGAGCTCGCGTTCGGGGTGACGTACCAGTTCTTGAAAGGAACG
>VBEY01000291.1 GCA_005889295.1 Chloroflexota bacterium
CAAACCCACCTCTCCCCGCCACGAGTAGAGCGTCGTACAACACAACCGCGGCAGCGACCCTTATCAAGATCGCTAGCAGCACAATTGGCAGAACGACGGAGCGGGCGCCCTTTGGAACAATGAAGTACGAGGCTGCCATCGCCGTGGCCACTCCGCTAATGGCTATCGCAAGCCCGATTGCGTCGCCGTCCGTGAGGAGAAAACCACCAGCGACACCCACGCACGCGCCGGTAACGATTGCCATAGTTCGTCGAACCGCCGTGCGCAAGACTCTTCTCTTTAGAGACGCTCGACCTGGGCTTGGCCGTCCCGGCCGCGGGTTGCGTTTACAGCGTCGAAGACGAGGGACGCCTCGCGCAGCACCGCGGTGTAGTCAACCGCAGAGTGCGCCACCAAGATCACAACGCAATCGGATTGGCGCAGCCGTTTCGCGTCGAGCTCCACCGACCGGAGCGTGTGATGGTCGCCGTTGCTTCCGAATAACGGCGACGCGAGTCTCACTGCTGGTACGTGCGGGTCGTGGTGCTCGACCAAAGCACCCTCTGCCTTAAGGATTTCCATTACGCGGATCGCGGCCGACTCGCGCGCGTCATCGATGTCCTTCTTGAAGGACGCCCCGAGCACGAGGACGCGCGAATCGCGCAGCGACCGGCCAGCGTCGTTGAGCTGTTTGCGAATTCGCGCCACGGTGAAGAACGGCATCGCCAGGTTCGTCTCCGCGGCGAGCTCGATGAACTTCGTGTGGAAGTCGTACTCACGTGCTTTCCACGCGAGGTAGTACGGGTCAACCGGGATACAGTGACCACCCACTCCAGGGCCAGGGTAGAACGGCATGAACCCGTACGGCTTCGTCGCGGCGGCATCGATCACTTCCCAAATGTCGATGCCCATCCGATCGCAGAGCATCGCGAGTTCGTTGACGAGCGCAATGTTCACCGCTCGAAACGTGTTCTCGAGAAGCTTCGTGAGTTCCGCGACGCGTGCGGAGGAGACCGTGTGGATTCGCCCCTTGGTAATGACCTGAAGGGCCGCGGCTGCGAGCCCCGTACTCTCAGGATCGATCCCACCCACTACCTTCGGCGTGTTCTCGATCCCGAACATCTTGTTGCCCGGGTCGATCCGCTCAGGTGAGAACGCGAGATAGAAGTCCACGCCGGCGTGAAGACCGGATCGCTCAAGGATCGGCCGCATGACCTCGTCAGTTGTTCCTGGGTAGGTTGTGCTTTCAAGCACGACGAGCTGGCCTTTCTGGAGCACCGCGGCGATGCTCTCGGCAGCGCTGATGATGTAACTAAGGTCGGGCTGTTTCGCCCGGTCAAACGGGGTCGGGACGGCGACAAAGATGATGTGGGCCTTGCGGAGCGCTCCGTAGTCCATCGTCGCGGTGAATCGGCCCGCCTTGACCTCTGCCGCAACCGCGTCGGATGGCACGTCGCCGATGTAGCTTTCGCCCGCGCCCAGCTTACGGACCCGCTCGGGGTCGACATCGACGGCGATGACGCCGTATCCCGACTTGGCGAACCCCACGGCGAGAGGAAGACCAACGTAACCACAGCCAATCACGCCGATGCATGCAGATCGGTCCGCGATCGCCTTCCGGAGTGCGTCGGCGTTCATTGACTGACCGCCAATTCGTAGTTTTGCCGACACCACTCGAGAGTACGCGCAAGCCCATCAGTGAACTCGACACGCGCCTCGAAGTCGAGGATCTCTCGCGCTCGCGTGACATCAGGAACCCGCCGTCGCGTGTCTTCGAAACCTCGCGGGTAATCCGTCTCGTAGGGTTCGAGGCGGATCTCGGAGCCCGATCCCAAGACCCTCCGGACCTCGCGTGCGAGCTCGAGGATCGAGACCTCGCGCGCACTCCCAATATTGAAGACGCTGCCGACGGCCTCGGTCCTCGTGGCCGCGCGGATCGTCCCGTCGATTGTGTCGCTTACGTAGGTAAAGCATCGCGTTTGTTCTCCGTCGCCATGCACCGTCAGCGGCAATCCACTCAGCGCCTGCCATGCGAAGCGGGCGATCACGCTGCCGTAGCCGCTTTGATGAATGCGTGGGCCGTACGAGTTGAAGTAGCGAACGATCGACACAGCGAGACCACGATCGAGGTAGGCGAAGGCCAGATGCTCGTCTAGCGCTTTCGCGGTCGCATAGGACCAGCGATGCACCGAGGTCGGTCCAAGGGTGCGATTGCCGGTCTCGCGAAACGGGATTTCTCCGCTGCGCCCGTAGACTTCGGAGGTCGACGCGAGGAGGACGCGCGAGCCATGACGGGTCGCCGCGGCGAGAACGTGCTCCGTTCCGTTGACGTTCGTGAGAATGCTGTGAAGTGGATCCTCGACGATCTTGTGAACCCCCACCGCTGCCGCAAGGTGGTACACGAGGGGGCTCTGTGCCACGAGCTCGTCGACAAGTCGCTCATCCAGCACGCTACCGCGGACGAACCGAAGGCGCGTGTGATGGAAACTCTCGGCGAGATTTCGTTCGGAGCCACTGCTTAGATCGT
>VBEY01000129.1 GCA_005889295.1 Chloroflexota bacterium
CACCTGACCGTCTTCGAGGTCGTGGTCGTACTCCGAAAGCACGTCATCAACGACAACGGCGGCGGCGCAATCGCCTCAGACTTCCTCCTTCAGCTATTCCTGAACGGCGTCGCCGACGGTTTCGCCTATGGAGATGAAAACGGGCTGCGGCTCCCGCTCCCGGCCAGCGTTCCGTACAACATCGTCGAGTTCAACCCGTCTGCAAGTTACACGGTGAGCTACACCGCCGGGTGCAGCGGAACCGCTCTGCTCGGCGAGACCAAGAGCTGCACGGTCACCAATGACGACAACGCTGTGACGATGCGCCGGCTAACTGTGACGACAGCTGGATCCGGCGGCGGGGTCGTCGCGAGCACGCCGCCCGGCATCTTCTGCGGCACCGTCTGTACGTTTGACTATGCCGATGGCACGGTCGTCGACCTCACCCCGACCGCGGACTCCGCTTCGACGTTCGTCGTGTGGAGTGGGGCATGCACCGGCACTGGGGCGTGCTCGGTCACGATGAATGGTGCAAAGACCGTTGGCGCGACCTTCGATACTCGGATCGCGCAGGTCATCCTTAGCGCCAATCCCGCGAGCATCGGCGCCGATGGCGCTTCAACCAGCAGCATCACAGCGCGGGCTGTCGACGCGCTCGGGGCGCCTGTCGTCGCCGCATCGGCGATCGTCATTTCGCTCACGTCAAGCAACATCGCCTGCTGTGTGCTGACGGGAGCGACTACGACGATCCCCGCAGGCGCGAGCGACAGCTCGTCGGCACGGGGGACTGTGAGATCGACCACGACCCCCGGGTCCTCGAGCATCAGCGGCACGGCGTCGGGCGGATACACCGGCACGGTCACGGCGGTGACCGTCACGGCGGAACCGGTAGCTCAGATCGTGTTGCCTTCAAATATTCTCGTCCCACCCGGCGGCAACGTGAGCTTCACGATCAACCTCACGAGCCCCGCGCCGAGCGGTGGCGCGACCGTCAACCTGGCGACGCTTGACGGCTCGATCGCCACCGTCAGCCCGTCCGCGCTGAGCGTTCCAGCCGGTGCGACAAGCGCGACGGCTACGGCCAACGGCATCGTGAACGGGACCACTACGCTCTCGGCCACGTCTACGAGCTACCGGAGTGATTCGACGCTCGTGACGGTCAAGGTCATCACGATCGGGTTTACGCCAGTCGGCACGATCGGCGTAAACGCGACGCGCTCCGTGACCCGGCAAGTGCTGCTCTCGGACGCCGCGCCGCCAGGCGGAGTCGTTGTCAACCTCGTGATCGCCGACACCACGCTCGCCACCGTCACGCCCTCGAGCGTTACTGTGCCTGGCGGTCAGCTGAGCTCGCCCGCGTTCACGGTCAACGGACTTGTGCAGGGCAGCACAAGTCTTACAGCGAGCGCGGCCGGCGCGACGTCCGGGTCGACCGACATAACCGTCGGACCTGCCCCTGCGCTCACGATCCAAAACATCGTCTACTACACCACCCAGGTCGGGTTCGGCCTTCACCGCAACTTCCGTGTGGCCTTCAACGCTCCTGTGACCTCGCCATTGACGGTGACGCTCTCGAGCTCCGATCCCACAAAGGTCGGCGTGCCTGCGTCCATCACCGTCGCGGCGGGTGACACCTTCGCGGACTTCCCGGTGTCCGGCCTGGCCCTGACGACGTCGCCGGTGACGATCAGCGCCGCCGCCCCAGGCTGGCTCACTGGCACGTACTCGGTGACGGTGGTGACGGCCACCTTCGCCTTCTATTACGGCGTGCCGACGGCGCGCACCACCCTGAGCGCGGCGCATCCCATCGCCGTCTACACGTTCACACCGGGGTGCGGATACAACTGCGACTCGGCCAACGCCAACATCACCGTTCAGCTCACGGTGGCTGGCACGCCCTCGAACATCGTCGCCATCGCGCCCGCGAGCGTCACGATCCTGCAGAACGCATCTATCTCCGACATCGCGGCCGTCGGCACGCCGACGAGCGCCGGCAGCTACACCATCACCGCGTCCGCGACCGGCTTCACGAGCCTGGCCTCAGACCTGGTCACGGTGACACGGCCGTTCCTCGCGCTCACGAACTATCCGTACTTCGTTCCCTATGTGGGGGTCGGGCTTCACCGAAACTTCACCCTGTTCTTCTCCGACCCGGTGCCCGATGGAGGCATCGTGGTGAATCTCTCAAGCTCCGACCCGACGATCGTCACCCTGCCGAGCAATGTGAGCGTGGATGCCGGCGCAACCTCGTGGTCCGTCCCGGTCTCGGCTGTCGCCGTTGGTGTCGTGCAGATCGCTGCCTCGTTACCTGGCTGGACGGGCGATAGCGAACAAGTCAATAGCGTGAGGCCTACGTTCGTCTTCAGCGGCGTGCAGACGTCGCGCACTACCACGAGCACACCGGATCCCATCGCCGTCTACACCTATACGCCAGGCTGTAGCACCTGCGACACCGCAAATGCGGACATTACCGTGACCTTCACCGTGACCGGCTCGCCCGCGAACATCGCCGCGGTCACACCGACGACCGTGAAGATCAAACAGAACGACTATCTATCCGAGATTGCGAGCGTGGGGACGCCGACAGCCGCAGGGACATACACCATCACGGCGTCGGCGACGGGCTTCGACAGCTTGACGTCGGCAACGGTGACCGTAACGCCGTGATCAGCCCGCCCACCTGACCTGCGGCGGACCGTCCCTCTTTCCTCATATCGTTGAAGGCCGACGATGGCCGAGCCGCTCCGCTTCGCACATCAGTTCAATCCGGTAATCGCGTACGGCGACGCGATCGGGAACGATTGCCTCGAGCTGCAGCGGGTCTTCTGGTCCGCCGGCGTCCGGAGCGAGCTCTTCGCATGGGAAGCGAAGCCCGAGGTCCGCGCGCTCGTACGCGATTACCACGACCTCGAGACGATCCAGCGGCGCGACGGCCTGCTGCTCGTTCATCACTCCATCGGCAATGACGCCGTGCCCGAAGTCGCCAACCTCCCGATCCGGAAGGCGGTCGTGTATCACAACATCACGCCGGCGACCTACTTCGCCGGCCTCAACGACGAGCTCATGCGCTACGCCGAGGTCGGCCGCGAGCAGCTGAAGCTGCTTGCGAAGACCGCCGAGCTCGGCATCGCCGACAGCGAATACAACCGCAAGGAGCTCGAGGAGGCCGGGCTGACCACGACCGCGGTCGTGCCCCCGCTCGTCGACTGGGAGGACTTCGACCGGCCGCCGGACCAAGACGTCGCGCGGAGGCTCGCCGATGAGCGCACGTCGATCCTCACGGTGGGGCAGATCCTTCCCCATAAGGCCGTCCACGACGTCATCGCGGCGTTCGCCCGGTACCGCGAGTCGGACCGCACGGCGCACCTGTATCTGGTCGGGCCGACCGCCATGTCCGCGGGTTACCTCGACCGTGTCCGCGGCGACATCCGCAAGCTCGGTCTCGACGGCGCGGTCACGCTCACCGGGAGCGTCACTGTCGAGCAGCTCGTCGCCTACTACCGCGGCGCGACCGCGTTTCTCACACTCTCCGAGCACGAGGGCTTCTGCGTCCCGCTCCTCGAGGCCATGCGCAGCGATCTGCCGGTCGTCGCGAACGCCGCAGCCGCGATCCCCGAGACTCTTGGCGACGGCGGAATCCTCCTCGAGAACAAGTCGCCGGAGACAGTGGCGGCGCAGCTCGAGCGGGTCGTCCGCGACCAGACGCTACGCAAAGACCTCATCGAGAAGGGCCGCCGTCGGGTCGAGGCCTTCTCCCGCGGGCACATCGCCGACCGGCTCAAGCTCGCGCTCGCGCAGGCCGGCTGGGACCTACCCGACGCGCGATCGAAGCGTGTTGTGGTCCTCTCGAGCGATCAGCGCTGTGGCATCCACCACTACTCGCTCGCCGTCACAGACGGCCTGCGCGATCGCGGGCACCAGGTGACCTTCGTCGGCGTGAAGCACCTCGACACAGCCGACCTCTACCGCAAGCTCAAGTTCATCTCCTCGCAGAGCGACGCTGTGCTCATCGAGCACGAGGCCGGGATCTTCCGCGACGTCCCGTTCGTGCGGGCGCTCCTCTCGCTCTGGCGCAAGCGGCTCCCGGTGATCCTCTCCATGCACGAGCTCGAGCCCGAGAAGTTCCATCACTACCGCCGTCTCTCGGCCGCGCTCCACTACAACCCGCGTTACCGGTGGCCGCTCGAGCTCCTGCGGATTCCGTGGGTCGGCCTGCGTCTGGCGAACTGGTTCCTGCGGTACCGCCTGATCCTGATGTTCATGGGCGGGCTCCCGCGCAAGCTTGTGGTGCACTCGACGCGGAGCGAGCGCTGGTTGCAGCTCCTCACGCCGGACCCGGACAAGCGCGAGCGCTTCCCGCTCCTCGTCATGCCGCTCGAGAACACCGTGCTGCCACGGAACGTCGAGGAGAAACGAAAGCTTCGAGCGCGGTTCGGATTGCCGATCGACAAGTTCATCTTCGTGTCGCCAGGATTCTTCTTCGCGCGTAAGCGCTACCGGGAAGTGATCGAAGCCCTGCCCGACGACGCCGTGCTCGTCCTCTCAGGCACGAAATCGGACTGGGAGCCGCGCTACTTCGATGAGGTCATCGCGTTCGCGAAAACGAAGCCGAACGTCGTGATCAACACCGAGTACAACACGATGGGCGAGTTCGTCGCGGCCTCCGACGCGGTGGTTCTCTTCTATGAGGACGTCTTTCAAAGCGCCGTGGTTACGCAGGCGGTGTGGGCAGGTTTGCCGTGCATCTTCTCCGAGGCTGAGGGCTTCGCGCCGTATCACGCGGCCGGCCCGGTCGTGCGGAGCGTCGACGAGCTCGCCAGGGCGATGCGCGAGATCCAGAAGCCAGACACCTACGCGAAGTACCTGCGCGGCGTGCGGATCCTGCGCCGCCTGCTCTCGCCCGAGCGCAACGCCGAACGCTATCTCGCCGGCATCCAGTGAGGATCCTCATCGTCGTTCAGCGTTACGGCGCCGAGGTCGTCGGCGGTTCCGAGTCACATGCGCGCGTCGTGGCACATCGGCTCGCGAAGATCAATGAGGTCGAGGTCGCGACGACGAACGCGCTCGATTATTGGAGCTGGTCGCCGCACTTCCCGGCCGGCGAGTCGATGGACGGTACGGTGCATGTCCGCCGCTTTGCGGTTACCGGCGTCCGCAGCCCGACATTCAAGGACGCCGAACGCCACATCCTTTTCGAGCCGCACACGCTCGCCGACGAGCAGCGATGGCTCGCGTTGCAGGGACCGCACACTCCCGGTCTGCTGGAGTTCCTCGCCCGGGACGGCAAGGGCTACGACGCGATCCTCTTCTACACGTACATCTACGAGCCCACGGCGGCGGGACTCCCGCTCGTTCCCGAGCGTGCCGCGCTCATCTCGACAGCGCACGACGAGGAGCCGCTTCGCCTGGCTCCCTACCGCGCGCTCTTTCAGCTTCCGCGCGCGTTCGGATTCCTCACCCCGGAGGAGCGCGACCTCGTGCACTCACGGTTCCACAACGACCACATCCCGAGCGAGGTGTTGAGCATCGGCCTCGACCCGCCGCCGTGGCACGACCCCGAGCCGTTCCGCGAGCGCTACGCGCCGCGCGGGCCACTCGTTCTCTATCTCGGGCAGGTGAGCGAGGGGAAGGCCGTCGACGAGCTCGTCGCCGATTGGATCGCCTATCGCGAGGATGGCGGCCCGGGCTCGCTGGTCCTTGCCGGTACGGTGCGCATGCCCGTTCCCGATCGGGACGACATCGTGTCGCTCGGCCGGGTCAGCGACGAGGACAAGTACGCGCTCCTCGAAGCGGCGGATGTGCTCGTGCTCCCCTCGCACCTCGAAAGCCTCGGCATCGTCCTCCTTGAGGCGTGGCAGGTCGGGACGCCCTGCCTCGTGTCGGCGAAGAACAAGGTCACCGGCGGGCAGGTCGCCCGGGCGAATGGCGGAGCTTCATACGAACGCGCCGGCTTCGCGCGCGCGCTCCACGGGGTTATCGCGAAACGCGATGCGCTGGGCGAGTCGGGCCGCAGGTACGTCGAGCGCGAGTGCACCTGGCCCGCGTTCGACGCACGCCTCGAGCAGCTCGTCGACCTCGTCGCGAATTGAGCGGTCCGAGCCTGCTCGTAGTCGTGCAGCGGTACGGGGACGTGCCCGGCGGGGCCGAGGCGCACGCCCGCTCCGTGGTGCAGCGCCTCAAACCGCATTTCGCGATCGAGGTCGCGACCACGAACTCGACCGACTACCTCACCTGGAAGGGCGACCTCACCGCGGGACTCGATCAGGTGGACGGCGTGCCCGTCCGCCGCTTCGCGGTCGAGCGCCCGCGAGCTTGGGACTTCAAGCTCTACGAGCGGCGCGCGTTCCGCGGTACGCACACGCTCGAGGACGAGCGCGCCTTCATCGACGCCCAGGGGCCGTACGCGCCGGAGCTTCTCGAGTTCCTGTTCAAACGCGGACGGGACTACGACCACGTGCTCTTCTTTACGTACATCTACTACCCGACTGTCCTTGGCCTGCCGCTCGTGCCGGAGCGCGCGGTCCTGGTGCCGACGGCGCATGAGGAGTCGGCGATCGGCCTCGCCGCCTACAAGCCGGTGTTCCACGGACCGCGCGCGATCGCCTACAACACCGAGGAGGAGCGGCGCATGGTCTGGCGCCGCTTCCGCAACGAGCGTGTCTCGAACGAGGTCGTCGGCGTCGGGATCGATGTCCCCGGGGAGCGGAACGCCGCGCGCTTCCGCGCCAGGCATGGCATCACCGGCCCCTACCTGCTCTACGTCGGGCGCATCGGCGTCAGCAAGGGCTCCCGCGAGCTCTTCGCGAATTACGAGCGCTGGCGCGCCGCTGATCCGGCGCACGACGTTTCATTGGTTCTTATCGGCGACGCCGAGATGAGAGTTCCGAAGAAAAGCGGCATCGTGCATCTCGGCCGCCTCGCCGAGCAGGACAAGTGGGACGCCCTGGCCGGCTGCGCCGCGTTCGTGATGCCGAGCCTGCTCGAGTCGCTGTCGCTCGTGACGCTCGAAGCGTGGGCGGCAGGGCGTCCGGTGATCGTCGACGCGCGCTCGCCGGTGCTCGCGGGCATGGCGCGTCGCGCCGGCGCGGGGCTCGCGTACCGCAGCTCGGCCGAGTTCGCCGAGATCTGCGAAGTGCTGCTCGACGATCCGCGGCTCGGCAATCGCCTCGGCCAGTCGGGCGCGGAATTCGTCGCGCGCACGTACACCTGGCCGCGCGTCGTCGACACCTATATCGATCTCTTCGCGGAGGTCCGATCGCGCCTCGCCGCCTGATGTGCGGCGGGACGTATCAAGGATCGCATCGAGGTCGAAAACCTCTCCGCTTTGCGTACGTACGCGATGAGCCGCGTCGCTAGGTAGCCAACGCGAGGCTGGAACGCGAACGGGCAACCTCGCGCCTATCCTGAGCAAGGATGCGCGACCGCGGCCGCGGCGGCGACGGGGGCAGGGACTGGGGGAACATCGACTGGTCGAACATCGACCTCTCGGGTTTCGGCCGGGGCGGCAACCGCATATCGGGTCCATCGCGCCGGGTGGTCTTCTTCGCGATCATCGTCCTACTCCTTCTGCTCATCCCCCTGCTGTTCGGCCCGTTCGTCGCCTTCCTCACCGACCTCCTCTGGTTCCGTAGCCTCGGCCTCGAATCGGTATACCTGCGGCGATTCACCGCGGGCTTCTATGCGTTCGCCGTCTTCGGGGCGCTGTTTTTCGTACTCGCCCTACCAAACCTGTATTTCGCGCTCCGGCCGCAGGTTCCGCGCGTGGTAGTCGACGCCGAGCGCCGACGGCGCGGCGCGCTCCCGACCACTCTGCGGTTCATGTGGCTTCTCCTCATCCCTGCCTTCTTCTTTGGCCTCGCGGGCGGCGACGAGTGGGACATGCTGCTTCGCTGGGTCAACCAGGTCCCCTTCGGCGCCACGGATCCGGTCTTCGGACGAGACATCGGGTTCTACTTCTTCACGCTGCCGGTTCTCGAGTTCGTGCGCGGCTGGATTCTCGTCGCGCTCATCGTCATCGCCATTGGCGTGGTGACGCTCTACTTCACTCGAGGCGTCATCGGGGTCGCGACCGGCACGCTCGCGAGCGCCGACATCCGCGTCGCGGGGCGCACCGCGCTCGCGCTGGCGCGCCCGGCGCGCGCGCATCTCTCCATCCTGGGCGGCCTCTTCCTCGCGCTCATCGCGAGCGGCTACCTTCTCGACCAGTTCGAGCTCCTCTTCCGGCAGGAGACCGTGCTCGTCGGCGCTGGCTACACGAGCATCAACGCGCGTTTGCCGGCGCTCACCATACTCACGGTCCTCGTCGGCATCGCCGCGCTGGCGTGCTTCGCGAACGCGTTTCGCGGCACGCTCTGGATCCTCGGGGGCGCGATCGTCCTCTGGTTCGCGGCGAGCCTGGTCGTCGGAAATGTCTATCCGGCGCTCATCCAGAACTTCATCGTGCAGCCGGACCAGCTCAACAAAGAGCGCCTGTACATCGCGCGGAACATCGCCGCGACGCGTGCCGCGTATTCCCTCGATACGGTCGACGAGAGCGGGTTCAACGTCGCGGACACCCCGACCCCTGCGGAAGCGCGCGCCGCGCTCTCCGACACGACGACCGTGCGCCTCTGGGACTACCGCCCGCTGCAGCAGGCCTTCGACCAGAACCAAGCGCTGCGGACGCAATACACCTTCGTCGACGTCGACATCGACCGCTATCGGATCGGCGCCAAAGAGCAACCGGTGATGCTGTCGGCGCGCGAGCTTTCATCGAACCGCCTGCCCCAGCAGACGTGGGTCAACCGGCACCTCGTCTTCACCCACGGGCTCGGCGCGGTCGTCAGCCCTGTGGGTGGCGTGGCCCCGGACGGGTCGCCGGTCTATCTCGTCAAGGACATCCCTCCGGTCGGTGAACCGAAGATCGACCAGCCGCGGATCTACTACGGCGAGCTCACGAGCGACTACGTCATCGTCGACACGAATCAGGACGAGTTCGACTACACGACAGACCAGGGCAACGTGCAGACGCGCTTCAGTGGCACCGGCGGTGTGGGCGTCGGGTCACTCTGGGACCGACTCCTCTTCGCCATTCGCCTGGGAGACTCGAACTTGCTTGTCTCGAACCAGATCACCGGACCGAGCAAGGTGCTCTTCCACCGCCAGATCGTCCCGCGCGAGAAGCTGATCGCGCCGTTCCTCGAGTACGACCCCGACCCGTACCTCGTCATCGCGAACGGAAAGCTCTACTGGATGAACGACGCTTTCACGATCGGAGACCAGTATCCGTACAGCGAACGATTCTCCGCGCTCGGAGTCAGCAGCGGTGCGCTCGCCGGTGGGCGTCTCAACTACATCCGCAATAGCGTCAAGGTCGTGACCGACGCGTACGACGGCACGATCAGCTACTACATCATCGACGACAAGGACCCCGTGGTCCGCAACCTGAAGGCGATCTACCCCGATCTGTTCAAGTCCATCACTGACATGCCGCAGGCCTTGCGGGACCACATTCGCTACCCCGAGGCGCTCTTCAGCATCCAGGCGCAGACGTACGCCTTCTACCACATGACCAACCCCGACGACTTCTACAACCGGACAGATGCGTGGAAGATCGCGAACGAGGTGTTCACGCAGGGTGGCCCCGCGCTGCCGATCGAGCCCTATTACGTCACCACCCGGCTCCCCGGATCAGACCGGCCGGAGTTCGTCCTCTTCGTACCGATGACCCCATTCGGCGGGGAGCGCAACAACATGGTCGGCTGGATCGCCGGACGCGCCGACGCGCCGGATTACGGCAAGCTGCGCGTGCTGACATTCCCGCGCGACCGCCCGATTCTCGGTCCACTGAACATCGAGAACCGGATCGAGGCCGATTCGACGATTCGTCAGCAGCTCACGCTGCTCTGCCCTCAGGCCCCGAACTGCATCCGCGGGAATTTGCTGGTGTTGCCAGTCGGAGGCAGCTTCGTGTACGTCGAGGCGATCTTCGTGCAGGCGACGTCGACGAGCCGCATCCCGGAGCTCCAGCGCGTGATCCTCGCGACGCAGGACAGGGTCGTCATGACCGAGTCGTTCGAGAAGTCCCTCGACGCGCTCTTCGGCGCGCAGCAACAGCCGCCACCGACGACGACGCCACCACCGAGCACCACGCCTCCGCCAACGACCACGCCACCGTCTGAGATCGCCGCGCTCGTCCGGTCGGCGACCGACCACTACAACGCGGCGCAGGCTGCCCTGAAAGCGGGCGACTTCGCCGAATACGGCCGCCAACTGAAGCTTCTGGAGGACGATCTCGCGAAGCTTCGTGCCGCCACCGGGCAGTAACGTCGATCCCGGGAGCGAACTCTAGAATTCGGTCTTCTTGACGAAGACCGTGCGCGTGGGTGTGATCGGTGCGGGCTACTGGGGCCCGAACATCGTGCGGAACCTGTACGAAGCGCCCGGCGCGGATGCGGTGGCGGTCGCGGACCTCTCGCAGGATCGGCTCGATGCAATCGCCAAGCGGTTCCCGGCGTTGCGCGTGACGACCGACTATCGCGAGCTCATCAGCGATCCGTCGATCGACGCCATCTGTGTCGTCACGCCCGTCGGCACTCACCGGAAGCTCGCGGAGGAGGCATTTGCCGCGGGGAAGCACGTCTTCGTCGAGAAGCCGCTCGCCCACACCGTCAGCGATGCCGAGGCAATCGTCCGCGCTGGAGAGCGGGCCGGCAAGACGCTCATGGTCGGCCACACGTTCGTCTACAACCCGGCCGTCGCCGCGGTGAAGGGGATCCTCGACGCAAAGGGCATCGGCAAGTTGCACTACCTCGACAGCCAGCGCGTGAATCTCGGACTGCATCAGTTCGACATCAACGTGCTCTGGGACCTCGGCCCGCACGACGTGTCGATCGCGCTCTACTGGCTGGATCAGGAGCCGGCGTGGGTGCAGTGCACCGGCGCATGCTTTGTGCAGCCGAACATCGAGGACGTCGTCTTTCTGATGATCGGGTTCCCCTCAGGCGCGATCGCGCACGCGCACCTGTCGTGGCTCGCGCCGAGCAAGCTGCGCACGACGATCTTGATCGGCTCGCGAAAGATGGTCGTCTACGATGACAACCAGGCGGTCGAGAAGGTGAAGGTCTACGACCAGGGCGTTGAAAAGCTCGAGAGCGATGAGCTTCGACGCAGCTACCGGGCCGGCGACATCCACAGCCCGAGAATTCCGATGACCGAGGCGCTCCAGGTCGAGATGCGTCACTTCGTCGAGTGCGTGCGCGACGGTAAGAAGCCGCTGAGCGACGGCGAGGCCGGCCTCATGGTCGTCCGCGTGCTCGAGCTCGCCATGCGGTCCCTGCGGTCGGGCGGCGCGCGCGTCGCATACCGGCTCGACGCCGTGCGCGCATGACCGGCGCGACCGTGCATCCCACGGCGGTCGTGGCACCGAACGTCCGCCTCGGCGAGGGAAGCATTGTCGGCGAGTACGCGATCCTGGGACGCGCGCCCCGCGGGAAGAAGGACGGCGAGCTCGAGCTCGTCATCGGTCCGGGCGCGGTCATCCGTCCGTTCACCACGATCTACGCCGGTACCCGGATCGGAGCGCGCCTCCAGACCGGGCAGGGCGCCTCGATCCGCGAGGACAACGTGATCGGCGACGACGTCTCGGTCGGCACGCACGCGTCCCTCGAGTTCGGCAATCGGGTCGGCTCGCGCGTGCGCATCCACACCGGTTGCTTCCTCGAGCTCACCCGGATCGACGACGATGTGTTCCTCGGGCCCCACGTGGTGTTCACCGACGATCCGCACCCGCAGTGTCCGGCGTATCTCGATTGCGTGAAGGGCGGCGTGGTGCGCCGTCGCGCTCGCATCGGCGCGAACAGCACGATCCTCCCAGGCATCGAGATCGGCGAGGACGCCCTCGTCGGAGCAGGCAGCGTCGTGCGTCACACGGTGCCCCCGCGTACGGTCTGGGCCGGCAATCCCGCGGTCCAGCTCAAGGACGACATCCGCGACCTGGCGTGTTTCGTCGGCATCTACCCGCACGCCTACGCGTGGCTGAAGGATCTACCGGAGAAGGCGAAGGTATGACCGAGGTCGCCAGGCAACGGGCCATCGGGGTTCTCGAGCGTGAGTGGCACGACATGGACACCTGGCTACGGTCGCTTTCCGAATCGGATCTCGACCGACCGGTTTTCGGCGAAGGCCCCGGCTGGTGCGTGCGCGACATGATTCCGCACATGGCGTGGTGGCAGGGACTGGCCGGCCGTGTGGCCGAGAAGATCGCAGCCGAAGGTGGCGCGCCGGACCAGCGCGGGTCGCGCGCGTTCGTCGGGATCACCTTGTCAGGAGACGAACAGAACGCCGAGATATTCAAGACGTGGCGCGATCGACCGATGTCCGACCGCTGGGCGCTGTGGCTCGAGGCGCACTCGCGGATGATGGACGCGCTGCGGCTGCTGCGACCCGAGCAGCTCGTTCGGCCGGATGGCCCTGAGGGCATGCACCCCTACTTCGCGGTGCCGGGCTTTGTCCACCTACGAAACCATCGCGGCGATATCGAGGCAGCTTTGAAGGAGACCGCAACAACATGACCGCTATCGCCACACAGGAAATCCCCCTCGTCGACCTCAAGGCGCAGTACGCCACGATCCGCGACGAGGTCCGCAAGGCGATCGACGACGTCCTCGAGAGCATGCAGCTCACGATCGGTCCGAACGTCAAGGCGTTCGATGAAGAGTTCGCGCGCTACATCGGGACGAAACACAGCGTCGGGGTCGGCAGCGGCACGGATGCCCTCCAGCTCGCGATCCGCGCGTGCGGCGTGTCATCCGGTGACGAGGTCATCACGGTGTCGCACACCTTCTTCGCGACGGTCGAAGCGATCCTGTACGCGAACGCGCGCCCGATCCTCGTCGAGGTGGACGAGCGAACCATGAACATCGACGCCGCCGCCGTCGCCGCGGCGATCACCCCTCGGACGAAGGCGATTATTCCCGTTCACCTCTATGGCCGCACCGCTGACCTGAAGCCGCTCCGCCAGATCGCGCAGGACCGGAACATCATCATCATCGAGGACGCCGCCCAGGCCCACGGCGCGCTCACCGACGACGGCTCGACCAAGGCCGGCGCAAGCGGTCGGGTCGGATGCTTCTCGTTTTACTGCTCGAAGAACCTCGGCGCATACGGCGAGGCGGGGAGCATCACGACGAACGATGATCGCCTGGCTGAGGAGCTCCGCGCGCTTCGCGAGCACGGGCAGTCGACCCGCTACTACCACCCGGTCGTCGGGTACAACGCGCGTCTTGACGAGATCCAGGCCGCGATTTTGCGCATCAAGCTCCGCCGCCTACCGGAGTGGAACAAGCGCCGGCGCGAGATTGCGCGCAGCTACGACAAGCTTCTCGCAGGCTCCGGCGTGATCACACCGGAGATCCCGAGCGGCGAGCGCCACGTGTTCTACGTCTACTGCATCAGGGTGCCCGGCGGCCGGCGCGACGATCTGCGTAAGTTCCTGGGCGAGCGTGGCATCGGCACGCAGATCCACTATCCGGTCCCGATCCACCTGCAGCAGTCAGCCCAATTCCTCGGCTACCGCAAGGGCGATCTGCCTGTGACCGAGCGCCTCGCGACCGAGGTCCTGTCGATCCCGATGTACCCCGAGCTCACGGACGATCAGATCGACCGCGTGACGACATCGATCCGCGAGTTCATGAAGGGCCATTGACCAAGGCCTCGACGAAGTACCGCCTGGTGCCACGAGCGCCTGGCGACACCACGCCGCTCGATCCCAAGATCGCCGAGGCGATCCGCAAGGCCGGGATGGATCCGGCCCGTTTTACCGTCGCGCCGTTCGAGCCGGGAGAGGCGGACCCGTCCATCTCGGCGCTGTTCACGCCGGGCAGCCGCCTCGAGCACACATTCGCGTTCGCCACGCTGAACGGGGCGCTCAGCGCGGTCGAGCGGATCGTCGACGAGGACCTCGCTGCCCGGATCAGCAAGCAGGACGCAAAATGGCTCGTGGTTTTCGACGGCCCAGCCGACCCAAATGTCCTGGCCCCAGACATCCACCAGCAGCTCGCGACCCGGATCCTCGAGCTCGGAGCGGAGGATCGGGGATTCAGTCACCTCACGCTCCGCGCCAACACTGTCACGAGTGACGACCGATGACGAGCAATGCGACGCGACCCGGGGCAAGAGCGGACCCTCTCCGCGACGGAAGCGGACAGCAACGCGTGAGCGTGCTCCGCCGTGACGCTGGCCACGAAGTACTGCGCTCCGTTAGGACTATCGCGGCCTAGCGCAACACGCGAGGGCGCCTAGATTCGCAGCAGTGGAGTTCCTTCTCGTCCTCCCGGTCCCCGGCTCGTCCGTCCGCGACAACGACGAGGTCGCTCATCTGAGAGACCGGGTCTCGGAGGCTCTCGGTGAGACCGGCAAGGTCCAGCGCCACGACGCCGGTGCGGGCGAGACGGACTTCCTGATCTACACGAACACACCGCTCGATGCGTACAACGCCCTTCGGCAATTCGGCGAGTTCGAGGCGCGTCCCGAGCTTCGGGCGGCGTACCGCCGGATCGATGACGAGGACTACGAGGTCTATCAGCGCGAGGAGACCTTCCGCTTCCACATTGCCTAAGCGCTCGTCACGACGCGAACCGACGCGGGGTCCTGTCCCGGGGTCGGGGCCGCGCGCTCACCTACCGGTCCGCTCCCCATCGCATGCAATCAGCCGTTCAGCGACGCGGCCGGTCAACGGCTCGCGCGCAACCCGCTCCCCCGTGCCACCCCGCGTCGGCTCCGCACCTTCCTCTCGTCGGAGAGCGCTAAGCGTTGCGCATGAATTGAATTCCGTCTGACCGCCGCCTGTAGCCCATCGTCTCGTTGATGTGCAGGATCGGCGTGTTCTTGAAGTCATTGTCGGTGCGCACCTTGTCCACGCCGAGCCCGATGGCCTGCATCACCGTCTCGTACTTGAGCGCGCGCGCGACGCCGCGCCCGCGACCGACGCGCGCGACGCCGGTCCAGTCTGTGGCTACGACGCCGCGTTTCGGCGGGTAGGAGAGGATCGAGACACCCAAGATCGCGTCGCCGTCGCGCGCGATCCAGATGCGGTCTTCGTGCAGGCCCGGCGAGCGCATCCACTTCATGAAGTCGTCGAACGAGGTACCCGAGTACGGCACGGTCGTCGGGATATCGTGGATGGCCTCCTCGCTCATCTGCCAGAGCTTCTTCCACTTGTCGGGATCGGTGTCGCGGTCGACGGTGAGAACGCGGATCTTCTGCTCCCGCATCTTCGCGCGCATTTCAGCGGCCGTGGCC
>VBEY01000130.1 GCA_005889295.1 Chloroflexota bacterium
TCGACCGCCGACGGTGATCGTGCTCGCGGGTCTTCAGGGATCCGGTAAAACCACGACCGCGGCCAAGCTCGCGAACCTCCTGCGCAAGCAGGGTCGGCACCCGCTCCTGGTCGCGGCGGACGTGCACCGCCCGGCCGCGATCGACCAGCTTGTCGCCCTCGGCAAGCAGCTCGGGATCCCGGTCCGCGCGGTCGATGCGAAGCGTGTCGCGGCCGATGTCGCCGCGCTCGCCGCCGGCGCCTCCGCGGAAGGACGCGACACCGTGATCATCGACACGGCCGGTCGTCTTCACATCGACGAGCCGATGATGACTGAGATCTCCGAGGTCGTCGCCGCGGTGAAGCCGCACGAAACGCTCCTGGTCGTCGACGCCATGGCCGGACAGGACGCGGTCGAGAGCGCGACGGTGTTCCACTCGCGGCTCCCTCTCACGGGGCTCGTGCTCGCGAAGGCGGACGGCGACGCTCGCGGCGGAGCGTCGCTCTCCGTGCGCGCGGTGACCGGTGTTCCGGTGAAGCTCATCGGCACCGGTGAGAAGCTCGACGCGATCGAGGTCTTCCACCCCGACCGTCTCGCGCAGCGCATCCTCGGGATGGGGGACATCCTGACACTCGTCGAGCGCGCGCAGGAGCACGTGGATCAGAAGACCGCCGAGGCGCAGGCGAAGAAGTTCCTCGACGCACAGTTCACGTTCGACGATTTCTACGGACAGCTTCAACAGGTCAAAAAGATGGGCCCGCTCGGAGATCTCTTGAAGATGATCCCCGGCCTGGGCGGTATCGCGAAGCAGCTCCCGGAAGGACCCGAGGCCGAGCGCGAGATGCGCAAGATCGAGGCGATCATCTCGTCGATGACCAAAGCCGAACGCGCCGACCCGACGCTCATCAACGGCGCTCGGCGGCGCCGGATCGCCGCCGGCTCCGGTACGACGGTCTCGGATGTGAACCAGCTCGTGAAGCAGTTCGCCGAGATGCGCAAACTCATGAAGCAGATGGGCTCGATGGCCAAGAGTGGTCGGTTGCCGCGTCTCCCCGGAATGCCCGGACTCCCGGGTATGTGATGCCATATCATCGATGTGTCGCGCCCAGGGGCAGGGGCCCCTGATGGGGTAGGGCCCCAAGGACGGCACATTCGCGAGGAGGATCCCGACCGAGTTGGCAGTTCACATCCGCCTGCGCCGTGTAGGTAAGACAAAAGCGCCGACGTACCGCGTTGTCATCGCGGACTCGCGCGCGCCCCGAAACGGCAAGTTCATCGAAACGATCGGTCACTACGACCCGCTCGCCGAGCCCGCCCGGCTCGTCGTCGACGCGGAGCGCGCCCGTCACTGGTTCAAGAACGGTGCGCGGCCGACCTCGACCACGCGCTCGCTGCTCATCCGGAGCGGTATCCCCGAGGGAGAGGTTCCGGCCTCCGTTCGATGACGAGTGAGGCGCAACCCGGACGGATGCGCGTGCTTCTGGAGCATGTCGCACGGGCGCTCGTCGACGATCCCGCCGCTGTCGTGGTCACGGAGGAGCTCGACGGAGACTTCACCAAGCTCCACCTCCAGGTCGCCGAACCCGATGTCGGGAAGGTGATCGGCCGCGGGGGGCGCATCGCGAAGGCCATCCGCGCGCTCCTCAAAGTGATGGCGACGCGCGATGGGACCAAGGTCAACCTCGAGATCGATTAGCACCGACGACCCCATCGTCGGGGTGGTGGGCGCGCCGCACGGGGTGCGTGGCGAGGTGAAGGTGCAGCCGCGCACCGACATCGCCGGCCGCTTCCGCAAGGGCTCGCGCCTGCTGTGCGACGGGCTCGGCGAGCTCGTCGTGGCTTCGGTCCGCGGCGCGGCCGATGTTCCGATCGTTCGCTTCGAAGGCCACAGCACGCGGACCGATGCGGAGCGCATTCGCGGCCGCGCGTTGCGTGTGCCGCGCGCCGAGGCGCGGCGGGCCGCAAAGGACGCCTACCTCTGGGCCGATCTTCTCGGTCTGCGCGCCGAGACGAGCACGGGACAATCGCTCGGGATCGTGAGCGAAGTGCTTCGTGCTGGTGAGACGGACGTGCTTGTGGTGCGCGCGGAGGGATCGCGCGAGGAGCTGCTGTTTCCGGCGATCGCGTCGGTGATTCGCGAGGTCGATATCGCCGGTGGCCGGATCGTCGTCATGCCGCAGGAGGTCCTCGAATGACCTCGCGCATCGACGTCCTCACGCTCTTTCCGAAGATGTTCGAGAGCCCGTTCGCCGAAAGCATCGTCGCGCGTGCGCGCGTCGCCGGCCAGATCGAGCTGGCGGTCCATGACATCCGGCAATGGGCGACTGATCGTCATCACGTCGTGGATGACGCGCCGTACGGTGGCGGTGCCGGGATGGTCCTCAAACCCGAACCCCTCACCCGCGCGATACGCGCGACAAAAGGCGAGCGCGGTCGCGTCGTTCTCATGAGCGCGCAGGGCGCCCTCTTCGACCAGGCGGCGGCGCGGCGGCTCGCGCAGCTCCCGCATCTGGTGATCGTGTGCGGGCACTACGAGGGCGTCGACGAGCGCGTCATCGAAGGTGACGTCGACGAGGAGCTCTCGATCGGCGACTTCGTGCTGACCGGGGGCGAGCTCGCCGCGATGGTCGTGATCGACGCTGTCGCCCGCCTCGTCCCGGGCGTGATCGAGCCGCTGTCGCTGGCGCACGAGTCGCATACCGAAGGTCTTCTCGAAGGCCCTCATTACACCCGACCGCCGGAGCACGAAGGCCGTCGCGTGCCGGCTGTGCTGCTCTCGGGGGATCACGCTGCGATCGCGCGGTGGCGTCGCGCGGAGTCAGTCCGTCGGACGGCCGAGAGGCGTCCTGATCTCATCGAGCGCGCGGGCCTCACGCCGGCGGAGCGAGCGCGTCTGCCGCGACAGCCGGTCCGTGACCGTGTCTCCGACACGGACCTCAAAGCGGCGTACGGGTCGGGCGTCGGGTCGTACCGGATCGCGGCGCGATTCGGCATCTCTCCGGCGACGGTGCGCGCCCGCCTCCGCGCGGCTGGCGTGCGGCTTCGGCCTCCGCGGAGCGGACAGCGCGGCCCGACCGTGGCGGAGGTCTCGAAGATGCGCGGCGCGGGACTCACGATTCGGGAGCTCGCGCGGCATTTCGGCGTGTCACACGTGACGATCCTGGATCGTCTGAAGAAGGCGAAGCGCTAGGTGCTGCTAGAATCCCTTTACTTCGTGAGTGCCCTAACCATTCCTATGAACGACCTCTTGAACACGCTTGCCCGAGAGCAGCTGAAGGCCGATCTGCCCGAGATCCGGCCCGGAGACACCGTGCGCGTTAGCGTGCGGGTCGTCGAAGGGAACCGCGAGCGCCTTCAGAACTTCGAGGGGACCGTGCTCCGCGTGCGTAACGGCGGCGTCGACAAGCAGATCACGGTGCGTCGGATCGCGAGCGGTGTCGGAGTGGAGCGCACCTTCATGGTCCACTCGCCGCGCGTCGAGAAAATCGAGCTCGTGCGCCACGGACACGCCCGCCGTGCGGCTCTCTACTTCCTCCGCGAGCGAGTGGGCAAAGCCGCCACCCTGCGCGAAAAGCGCCGATGACTTGACCGGCGCATAGCCGGTAATCGACCCTAGACCCTCGATCAATCTCTGCCTGCGGCAGAGACACGCTCAAGCTGACGGATTCGCTCCTCGCGGATAAACCGCTCGTCGCTCAAACTAGAGGCCGATGCCATCCCTGAACAACGAAAAGCGCCTGTGGGCGCGAGGCCTACTCCGGGTGGTCGGCGTCGATGAGGTCGGTATGGCTGCTCTGGCGGGCCCGGTCGTCGCGGCGGCATGCCTGGTGACGCCCGACACGAGGCTCATTCGCAAGGTGAACGATTCAAAGGTCCTCACCCGCCTGCAACGCGAGGGACTCCTCGATTCGATCCGCGGCCGCGTGGTGAAGATCGGCATCGGGGCCGCGTCGCTCGCGGAGATCCATCGACTGAACATCTACCACGCGAGTCACGTCGCGATGCTGCGAGCGTTGCGGCAAATCGGCGAGTACGACTGGGTCCTCGTCGACGGGCGCCGCATCCTCGATCCCGCGTTCGCGCCCGGCCGTCACACCGAGATCGTGAAGGGCGACGCGAAGTCGTTTTCGATCGCAGCCGCGTCGATCATCGCGAAGGTAACGCGCGACCGCCTCATGGCCAAGCTCGCCGTGAAGTACCCGGGCTACGGCTGGGAGCACAACTGCGGCTACCCGACGATCGATCACCGCAAAGCCCTGCGCGAGCTCGGCGTAACGCCTTTTCACCGTCAGGACTTCGGCACGGTTCGGATGATGTTGTCGGCCGAGCAGCAGATCCCGCTCGAGCTCGAGACAGCCGGAGTGTCACCGAGTTGACGTTCGCGGCGCGGCTGGGCTGGGCTAGATTTCGCGATCCATGAAGACGTTCCCGAGGACAAGGGTTCGTACCGCCACGCCCGCGGACTATCCAGCGCTCGTCGCGGTGGGAAAGGCGTCGTATCCGGATTACGCGGAGACCGTCGAAGAGCTGCGTCACTGGGACAAGACCTGGGACCACAGCAAGTACTTCAAGCTGCGTCTTGTCGCCGAGGATGCGGGACGCGTCGTCGGATATGGCCAGGTCAATCACATGCGCTGGGCGTTCGTGCCGACGAAGTACCGCCTCGATATCGTCGTGCTGCCCGAAGACCGCCGTCGAGGGCACGGCACGGCCCTGTACGACGACCTCGCGGCGGCGGCCACCGCACGCGGCGCCCGAGCGCTCGCGTCGGCCGCGAGGGAGTCGATGACCGAGGGCGTCAGCTTCCTGACAAAGCGCGGCTACCGGGAGGTCAAGCGCGACTGGGAGTCCCGGCTCTTCGTGAAAGGGTTCGACTTCGAGCGCTTCGGTACGGCCGACGACCGCGTGGCCAAGCAGGGTATCCGCATCACCACGCTCGCGGACGCGATGGGTCGCGACCCCGGAGCACTGCAGAAGGCCTTCGACCTGAATGAGGATTGCCGCATGGATGTCCCCAGCGTCGATCCGCCGACCCGTCACACGTTCGACGAGTTCCGTCGCGACGACATCGACGCGCCGAACGCTCTTCTCGACGCGTTCTTCATCGCGATCGATACGGACGGTCGGTACCTCGGTGTCTCGAACATGTTCCGCTCTCTCGACGATCCGCTGTTCCTCTGGCAGGGGCTTACCGGCGTTCGCCGCGAGGCGCGCGGCAAGGGCATAGCCATGGCCCTCAAGCTCCGGACGGTCCGTTACGCGATCGACCGCGGCGTGGAGCACATCAAGACGTGGAACGACATCCACAACAAGCCGATGCTGTCGATCAACGAGGCGATGGGGTTCGCCAGGCTGCCGGCCTGGATTTCGTACGAGAAAGACCTCTAGCGCGTTAAGCCACCGATGAGGCGAACCCTCCGGGCGGCGCTTCTCGCCCCGCTCGTTCTGGTCTCGCTGCTGGCGCAGCCGGCTCTCGCCGCGCCCGGCTTCCACGCGGCGTGGGTCGATCAATCGCCCTGGCCGGTCCTGCGTCCAGGCGCGGCGGTCGCGTACATGATTCACTTCCGAAACACCGGGACCGAGACCTGGCAACGGGGAGTTGCCGGGCGCCAGGTGAACCTTGGTGTGAGCGGCGACTCCACCGCGGCGGCCGACGCGGGCATGGCCATGGGTTGGCTCAGCGCGAACCGCGTCGCGACGACCAGTGAAACGACCGTGCCTCCGAATGCCATCGCGACGTTCACGTTCACCCTCCGCGCGCCAGCAACGCCGGGCACCTACCGATTGGCCCTACACCCGGTGCTCGAAGGTGTGCAGCACCTCGAGGACGAAGGTGTGTTCGTGCTCGTGGTGAGCGAGTCCGGTTTCCACAGCGCGTGGCTGAGCCAGTCGCCGTACCCGACGCTGCAGCCGGGTCAGGTGAGCTCTCCCCTCACGATCGTGTTCCGCAACACCGGCATGCAGACATGGACGAAAGGCGTGCTCGGACAGGAGGCGAGGCTCGGGATCAACCAGGACGATGCGCAGTGGGCGGCGCTCGGCGTGAACTGGATGTCGGCGAACCGCGTCGCGGCGCAGGCAGAAGCGAGCGTGCCCCCAGGTGCGAACGGCACGTTCACGTTCCAGGTTCGAGCGCCACAGACGTCCGGCATCTACTCGCTCCATCTCCGGCCGGTGATCGACGCCACCGCGTGGATGGAGGATCAGGGCGTCTTCCTCACGATCACGGTCCCGCTCCCGGCCGGTAGCGCCCCGCGGCTCATCGCCACGACCGTGCGGTCTGGCCTCTCGATCCCATGGGACCTGGCGTTCGCGCCAGACGGTCGAATGTTCGTGACCGAGCGGGTCGGGAACATCCTCATCTACGCGAGCGCCGCGCCCGGCGCGGCGCAGCTCGTGAATTACCCGGTCGCGAACATCAACGCCTCGGGTGAGGCCGGCCTCATGAGCATCGATCTCGATCCGAGCTTCGCGAGCAACGGGCTCCTCTACGTGTGCGCGTCGATGAGCGACGGCGGGCAGTGGCTCAACCAGGTGCTGCGCTATCGAATGAGCGGCAATACCCCGATGTTTGACGGCTACGTCATCCGCTCGGGCATGCGCGCGAACAGCAACCACGATGGGTGCCGCATCCGCTTCGGCCCCGACGGCAAGCTCTGGGTGACGATGGGCGACGCCGGCAACACCGCAAACGCCCAGAACCCGAACGTGTTGAATGGGAAGGTCATGCGCGTGAACAGCGACGGCACGATCCCCGCCGACAATCCCATCATGCCGGGCGCGACCGCCCGCACCGCCATCTACACGATGGGAAACCGTAACCCGCAGGGTCTCACCTTCGAACCGGGCACCGGCCGCGTCATCGAGGTCGAGCACGGTGACGACACACACGACGAGATCAACATCCTTCGGGCGGGCGCGAACTACGGGTACCCGGTGTGCCGCGGCCCGTGCGGCGATCCGCGATTCGTCGACCCGGCGTGGTCGTCGGGCAACGTGACGCTTGCGACGAGCGGCGCCGATTTCGCTCGGGGCGTCCAGTGGGGCGCGTACGACGGATCGCTCTTCGTGGCCCAGCTCAAGGAGTCCGACCTTCGCCGTTTCACGTTCGCCGGCGCGGTCGCGACGCAGCGCGACATCTTCTTCAACGGAACCTACGGGCGCATCCGCACCGCCCGGCAGGGTCCGGACGGGTCGCTGTACCTCACGACAAGCAACGGCTCGAACGACCAGGTCATCCGCATCACCCCGACGCAATGACCCGCCGATCTTCAGCTCGTGGATCGGCGTGCCCTGGGTCTCGCGGGCGAGCGTGCCGCTGAGACGGAGCTCGCTCGCGCCGGGCTTCGCGTCGTAGCCCGGAATCAGCGCACCAGGTTTGGTGAGATCGACCTCGTCTGTCGCGATCGAGACGGCTACGTGTTCGTCGAGGTGAAGACGAGGAGAGCCGGGTCGTTCGTGGCGGCGGCCGAGGCCGTGGACCGCCGCAAGCTGGGCCGGCTCGCCCGTCTCGGTGCCGGCTGGCTCGCCATGCGCGGCGAGCGTGATGCCCGCTGGCGCGTGGTCGTCGCCGCGCTGACGGTCGGGACCGACGGGACCCGCGTGGAGCTGATCGAGGCTTCATAGAATCAGGGGCGATGGCGACGATCGCACTTCCGCTCCGCGCGAGGCAGGTCGCGATCTCGGGGACGACGATCCCACTCGCACTCGGTCTTCTCGGCGTCGCGCTGACGTGGTTCGGCGCGGCGTGGGATGTGTCGTGGCATCGGCTCGTCGGACGCGACACCTTCTGGAGCGCGCCGCATCTCTTCCTGTACGGGGGCATTTCGCTCTGGGGCCTCGCGGCGCTCGTCGCCACGATCACGGCGATGCGTGGGCGCCCGGTGCGGGGTCGCGAGCTTCGAGTCGGCCCACTTCGGGCTGAGCTCGGCCTGGCCCTGGTGGGCATCGCCTCGGCGATCGTGATCGCCTCCGCACCGTTCGACGACGGCTGGCACCGCGCGTTCGGACGCGACATCGACATCTGGAGCCCGCCGCATCTCGCCGGCGTCGCCGGCTCGGCACTGGCGTTCGTGGGCTGGTCCGTCGCCTTCGCTCCGGGTGTGTTCGCCATCCCGGAAGGACTGCGGCGTTTGGGGCGCGCCCTGATGCTCGCGAACATCTGCGCGGTGTTCGTCTTCGGGATGAACTTCTACTACATCATGTCGGTCACACGCGAAGGTTTCTTCTACCCTCTCGCGGTCGCTATCACGATCCCCGCCGCACTCGCATTCGGCGCCGCGCTGCTCGGCGGCCGCTTCGGCGCCACGGTGACCGCGGTCACGTACACCGGCGCGGCGTTCGTCACCTACGCGATCCTTGCGGGTGGAGGATGGCTCGCGCCCGCGTTCCCGCCGCTCTTCGTCGTGGGAGCGGTCGCGATCGACCTGCTTCGCTCGCGCGGCGGGCGCCTCGCCCATCCTCTCGTGCTCGGCGCGGCGTTCATGGTCGCCTTCGTCATCGCCGAGTTCGTACGGATGGCGCTTTTCCCGGCCACGCCTCCGAGCGGCACCGGAAGCGGTGTCGACCCGCGAGGCACCGCGCTCTACTACCAGTACTACGGGCAGGCGGTGGCGCGGCCGTGGCTCTCGCTGTGGCCCGTGGCCGCCGCAATCCTCAGCGCGCCGCTCGCCGCCGCGAGCTGGCTCGCTGGTTGTAGGGTCGCGCGAGTGCTAGCGGACGATCTCCACTCCGAGGCCGTCGCTCACTCGTAACGCCGCCGACCGTGGGGCCCGCGCGATACGCAGTCGTCCGCCGTGCGGCATGCGCACCTCCTGCCAGCCCGGTCCTTCCGCCCGAAGGAGGTCGTCCCAGAGGACGACGTCGACGTCCGGATCCGCGCAGGGCATGTGGGGCGGCGCGTTGGCGCAGGAGAGCGGCAGCGTGAACCCAGGGTTCGCCGGGTCGTAACCGAGCAGCGGCGGGAGGCCGTGGGGGAGCCGCTCGAGGTAGTACCCCACAAGCACGGCGTCGTACGCACTCACGATCTGTGTGGTCTGTGGACTGAATGTCGCGAGGTAGGCGAGCTTCTCGTCGATCCCGCGGTCCTGCCGCGCGATATCGCGCGCCGAGATCGGGGTATCGCTCAGCAGGAAGATCGCCGCGTTGGCGAGAACGACCGCGGCGACGATCCACTTGAACGTGCGCGGCATCCGCAGTCCCTTCGCGAGTGCGATCGCGCCGCGTGCCGACAGGATCGCGAGTCCGGGGAGCATGCTGAAGATGTAGCCGTACTCGCCAACATGGACGAAGAGGTAGAAGGGAAGCGGCGCGAACGACCACAGGATCACGAGCGCAGCGCGCCAGTGATCGCGTAGCTCGACGCGACGCGCTTCGGCGGACATGAGCGTCATCGTGGCGAGGGGTACTAGGAAGTAGAGACCGCGCCCGAGGAAGCGCGCGAGCTCGTACGCGTTTCGGTAGATCGCGATCGGCCCGTTCCCGAACACGCTGTAGCGGTCGTCGACGAATTTGCTTTGGATGCTGACGGCCTCGACGAAGCGGGCGAGGCCGCCG
>VBEY01000229.1 GCA_005889295.1 Chloroflexota bacterium
ACCTGACGAACCAGAACGCGTTGATGCTCGAGATCCTGAAGCGCGTCGAAGGGCTCGAGAGCGCGGGCCGTGCTAGCCGGTGATCTCCACGCCCATGCTGCGCGCCGTGCCTTCGATCATCCGCATCGCGGACTCGATCGTGTTCGCGTTGAGATCGTTCATCTTGATCTCGGCGATCGACCGAACCTTCGCACGCGTGATCTTCCCCACCTTGTTCTTGTTGGGCTGGCCTGAGCCCTTCTCGATGCCGGCTTCCTTGCGGATGAGGTCGGCCGCCGGGGGGCTCTTGGTGACGAACGTGTATGTCCGGTCCTCGAAGACCGTAACCACGGCGGGCACGACCGTACCGGTGAGCGACGCGGTGCGCTCGTTGTACTCCTTGATGAACTGGCCCATGTTGATGCCGTGCGGGCCGAGCGCCGTGCCGACGGGAGGCGCGGCCGTCGCCTTGCCGGCGTTGATCTGAACCTTCACGACCGCTTTGATCTTCTTCGCCACGTTCTTATTTCACCTGCTCAATCTCCGGCTCCGCCAGGAGACCCGCCCCAGCGGGCGGTCTCGCTCGTCGCGGCAGGGGCAGGGGCCCAGGGGGCAGGGGCCCCCGGACGCGTAGCGGAGCGCGAAGCGCGCCGCTCCTCGTTCGTCATTTGACTAGTTTTTCTATCTGTAGGAAGTCGAGCTCGACTGGCGTCTCCCGGCCGAAGATGGAGACCAGAACCTTCACCTTGTTGCGCTCGGGATTCACCTCGTCGACCACGCCGTGCAGGTCCGTGAACGGGCCGTCCGTCACGCGCACCGCCTCACCCTTGGTGAAGGCGACCTTGTACTTCGGCGCATCGAGCTTGATCTGGCGCAAGATCGCGCGGACCTCGCCATCGGTGAGCGGGGTCGGCTTGTTGCCGCTCCCGACGAAACTCGTCACCCCGGGCGTGTTTCGCACGACGTACCACGAGTCGTCGCCCATGATCATTTCGACGAGCACATAGCCGGGGAAGACCTTCCGCTCCACCGGGTGGCGCTTGCCGTTCTTGATCTCGATCTCTTCCTCGGTTGGCACGAGGACCTGGTAGATCTTGTCGCCCATGTCCATTGAGGTGATGCGGTGCTCCAAGTTCGTCTTCACCTTGTTCTCGTAGCCGGAGTACGTGTGGATCACGTACCAGCGACGGCCGGTGTCGATCTCCTCCGCGGTCGGAGTGGATGGCGGGATGACCTCGGGTTGCGCCTCGACGACGGGCGGGGTCACGTCGGCGGGTTCGGCCTCGGCGACCGCACCCGCGCGGCGCAGCACGCTCTTGACCTCGTCGACGGAGACCTCTTCTTCAGGCTCCGCCGTGCCGAGGAACGCGCGCGCCGCTTCAGCCGCGGCTTCGTCGGAGAGCTTCGCGGCGTCGACCTCCGCGTCCGCCTCCGGGGCGGGCTCGGGCGATGCGGGCGCTTGCTGCTCGTCCCCGCTGCGCGTTGGGTCGTCGCGCTCTTCGCTCATGACTCTCCTCTTAGGGTGCCGACGGCGCCGGCGTTGGCAGGTTTTGGTTTAGCAGGACGTTGTTCACGAGGAACGTGAAGACCTGGTCGGCCCCCAGGATGTACGCGGCCACGATCGCCGAGATGAGGATGACCAAGACCGTCAGCCGGATGACCGTCTGGCGGTCGGGCCACGTGACCTTCTGCAACTCCGACCAGCACTCCTGGGCGAAGCGAACGAGGCCCACACTGCCGGTCCGAACCTGAGGCGGGGTCCGCGCCGGAGCAGCCATCAGCAGACCTCTGCACGGCGGGAGAGACTCGAACTCTCAACCGCTGGTTTTGGAGACCAGTGCTCTACCAGTTGAGCTACCGCCGTATGCGGCTCAGTCTGAGCCGCATACGGTGGACGAGGGCCGCAGCCCGAGTACCGCCGCCGGGCAAAGGCGAGGGGCGTAGCCCCGAGCAACTGCCCGTGCCCCGGCTCAGTGAGCAACATGATTATCTCGTCTCCCGATGTGCTGTGTGCTTGCGGCACCGCGGGCAGAACTTGGAAAGCTCGATCCGGTCTGGATCGTTCTTCCGGTTCTTCGTCGTCGCGTACGTCCGCGACCGGCAGGTCGAGCACGCAAGCGTGATGATCGGTCGGTTGTCTTTCGGCATTACGCGAGCACCTTCGTTACCACGCCCGCGCCGACAGTGTGCCCGCCTTCGCGGATCGCGAACCGGAGTCCTTCTTCGAGCGCGATCGGAGTCCCCAGCGTGACTTCGAGGTTGACGTTATCACCCGGGACGACCATCTCGCGGCCCTCGGGTAGCTTCACGTCGCCGGTCACGTCGGTGGTCCGAACGTAGAACTGCGGGCGGTAGCCATTGAAGAACGGCGTGTGCCGACCGCCCTCCTCCTTCGTGAGGATGTAGACCTCGGCGTTGAACGTGGTGTGCGGCTTGACCGAGCCGGGCTTGGCGACGACCTGCCCGCGCTCGATGTCCTCGCGCTCGAGGCCTCGCAGGAGCAGGCCGACGTTATCGCCGGCCTCCGCCTGGTCGAGCAGCTTCTTGAACATCTCGACACCGGTCACAACCGTCTTCTTAGGCTCGCGGATACCTACGATCTCGACCTCGTCGCCTAGCTTCGTGATCCCGCGCTCCACGCGGCCGGTTGCCACCGTGCCGCGGCCTTTGATGGCGAAGACGTCCTCGATCGGCATGAGGAAGGGCTTGTCCTTGATGCGAACGGGGGTCGGGATATAGGTGTCGACCGCGTTCATCAGATCGAAAATGCACTTGAACTCGGGCGCGTTCACATCCGTCGAGGTCGACTCGAGCGCCTTGAGCGCCGAACCGCGGATGATTGGAGTCTTGTCGCCGTCGAACTTGTACTTGGTCAAGAGCTCCCGGACCTCGAGCTCTACGAGCTCGAGGAGCTCCTCGTCGTCGACCATGTCGACCTTGTTGAGGAAGACCACGACCTGAGGCACCTCCACCTGGCGAGCAAGCAGGATGTGCTCCCTCGTCTGGGGCATCGGACCGTCCGCCGCGGAGACGACGAGGATCGCGCCGTCCATCTGCGCCGCGCCGGTGATCATGTTCTTGATGTAGTCGGCATGGCCGGGGCAGTCGACGTGCGCGTAATGGCGCTTGTCGGTCTCGTACTCGACATGCGCGATGGAGATCGTGATGCCGCGCTCGCGCTCCTCGGGGGCATTATCGATCGAGTCGAACGGCCGGAACTCGGCCTCGCCCTTCAAAGACAACGTCTTCGTGATCGCGGCGGTCAGCGTGGTCTTGCCGTGGTCGATGTGACCGATCGTCCCCACGTTCACGTGCGGCTTGGTGCGCTCGAACTTCTTCTTGGCCATCGCTTCTTTCTCCTCGTTGAGCCCACCTCGGGGATCGAACCCGAGACCTCGTCCTTACCAAGGACGTGCTCTACCAACTGAGCTAGGTGGGCGGTTCGCTCACTTGGACATTAAAAAGAGGTTGCTCTCCGCAACCCCTTTGGCGCCCTGAACGAAACAAGTATACGGAACCGCGGGCAAACCCGGCCACTTCTCGTTACCGCGGGAGGCCGGCTCCGGGTGCGATGTGTTGGACCGCCCAGCTGTTGCCGTCCGGATCGTCGAAGAAGGCCATCGTGATCCCGCCGCCGAGGTCCTGGACCTCACTGACCTCAACGCCCCGCCTCTTGAGCTCGGCACGCGCCGCCTGAATGTCGGGCACCACCAGGTGCAGCAGCTTCACCGAGCCAGGCGGCGTGTCCACGATGCCCTTCCCGATCACGATCGAGCAGGCGGAGCCGGGAGGCGTCAGCTGTACGACTCGGAGGTCCCCGTTCCGAACGTCGTGGTCCAAATGAAACCCGACCTTTTCCATGTAGAAGGCCTTGGCCCGATCGACGTCCGCCACCGGGAGCGGCACAAGCTCGAGCTTCCAGTCCATCAGGTGAGCTCCAGCTCGTAGGCCTCAACGGTAAAGTCGGGCGTCGGATGGAAGTCGTAGTCGGGTACACGCTTGAATCCGCGGCGCAGATACATCGCGCGCGCGACATCCATCAACGACGTCGTGTGCAAACCCATATCCCTCGCCCCGTCGGCACGCGCCCGCCGCAAGCATTCGTCCATCAACGCCCGCCCGATTCCCAGACCGCGGGCCTCCGGAGAAACACCCAGTAGCCGGATCGACGCCCACTCCGGGGGCCAGGTGTTGTCGCTGGAGTCGGCCCGCCCCGGCCCGTAGTAGTTCACGCTTCCGAGCAGTTTCCCGTCGCGTTCGGCGACGATCGTCGACGAGATCGGCGCGCGCGACCAAACGTCGGCGATGTTCTGGCGGTATCCCTCCCATCCGGCGCGCTCCGTTGGGCTGATCGATTCAAGCGACGCGGGCATGTACTGGGCGTAGGCGCCGATAAGTAGGGCGCTCACCGCATCGAGGTCTTCTTGATGCGCATCCCTGATCACGAGTTCACTCGTCAAGGTCACTCGATTCGGCCGCGCGCGGCGACCTTCCAGACTTCCTCGACTCGGTCGTCGTGAACGCCGACAAGGCGGTTGTGAAGATTGATCGCGGTGCATACGTGATTGGGGACAATCGAGACACGGTCACCCACACGAAGGCCTCGCGACATTTCGCCGAGGCCCAGCACCCCGTGCTCCTCCCAGAGGCTCACGACGCGTGTCGCTGGATCCGACGCAAGGTAGCCGAACCCCCGTCCCGGCTGCCATGGCCCATCGGTCGAGAGCGTCTTGCTCCCTGCATCCACGACGGCCCGGTCGTCGGCAGGTCGGCTGATCACGGTGGCTCGGGCGAAGAGCGCGACGTCGTCGGCGCGCATCGCCCCCTGCGCAACGATATTGGCGCAGCCGAATAGATACTGACCGGGCCGGATCTCGGTCACTCCGCGCACGCTGCCGGCCGGCAGCGCGGTGGGCGTCGATCCGGCACTGACCTCGGCGATCGGCAGACCGCAAGCGCGCAAGTCGTCGGCAGCGGCAACGAGCGCCTCACCCTCGGCACGCCCCCAGCGTTCGCGCGACTCGGCTCCTTCGGCGAACGCGCGGAATCCGCGGAAGCCGTAGACGCCGACGAGCTCGAGGCCCGGAAGGTCCGTGATGCGCTGCGCGAGCTCGCGCGCGGCGACACCGGCACGCACACCGGTTCGTCCGATCCCAAGGTCGATCTCGAGCATGAGCTGCAGGCGGATGCCCGCGACGACCGCACCGCTCGACAAGAACTCCGCGCCCTCGCGACTATCGACGGCGCACCACAGCTGTGATTTCCGAGCCAGTCGGACAAGGCGCTCCCGCTGCGCCGGCGCCACGACCTGGTAGGCGACGAACAAGTCGTCGATACCCGCGTCGGCGAACACTTCTGCCTCCGAAACTTTCGACACCGTGACCCCGGTGGCGCCGGCCGCGATCTGGAGCCGCGCGATCTCAGGCACCTTGTGCGTCTTGGCGTGCGGTCGCAGGCGAACGCCCAGATCGCGTGCGGCCGCTGCCATCGCCGCGATGTTGGAGCTCATGCGGTCGAGATCGACGTAGAGGAATGGCGTGGACAGGTCGTCCAGCGGGGACCGGCGCCCCGTCTGGTTCATTGTCTCGACCGACCTAGTCATCCACAGCCCCGCTGGAACGGTACAACCAGGCGATCTCGGTCGGTCAGGCGATCGGCTGAGTTCGACCCACGTGGACCAGGGGACGGACCGCGTCCGTCCCCTGCGTGTTTCGCGCTGCGCTCTACTGAATTCCGGGGCAGTTGCTCGGTTGCGGCTCATCGATCCGCCGGGCGGCGCCATGCGGGACGAGCGAGGTCACGTAGACGATCGTTTCGACGCTTCCTTCGTTCCTGACGAGATGGACATCGCCGCCGTTATCCACGAACCCAGACCCCGCCTGAACGACTTCTGGCGTGCAGCTCGGATCATCCGCGCGGTACAAGGTCAGGGCGCCCGTCTTTACGACCACGAGACTCGGCCCGGGGTGCGAGTGCCAGCCAAAAGACCCGCCCGGCGCGATCCGATTCTCCAAGACCCAAACATCGGATTCTCCCTTGGTGTCGACCCGGGCGTGCCATCTGCCCGTGTGCGTCTTCGCGTCGATCTCGTCGAATTGCCCGACGGCGAACACCGTGCTGGTGATGCCACGCATCGACGTCGCGAGCACAGTCCCGCCGTAGGCGGAGACACCCGCTACCACGAGGAGAAGCACCAGCACGAATCGCTTGCGCATTTCCGTACCTCCCACAGCCTTTCCCGGCACTTCAAACGATTGCTCGCGCGTGGATGCGGCGGAAGCCCAAAAAATGAACTTGCGCCCTTGCGAACCGCGGCGTTGACTGTGCGGGTGCCGGAATACGGCCAGTTCTGCCCGGTGTCTCGTGGGGCCGAGATCTTCGCCGAGCGCTGGACGCCACTCATCCTTCGCGAGCTGCTAAACGGCAGCCATCGCTTCAGCGAGCTCCAGGTCGGACTTCCGCGGATCTCGCGCAACCTGCTCGCCCAGCGCCTTTCCTCGCTCGCGGGCGCCGGCGTCGTCGAGCGGCGACCTGCGAAGCGGGGGCGCGGGTTTAGCTATTACCTGACCGCCGCCGGCGAGGAGCTGCGACCGGTCGTGGAGACCTTGGGCGCATGGGGCTACCGCTGGGGCGGAGCCGATCTGCCTTCGGAGCAGTTAGACCCCGTTCTCCTGATGTGGTTCATTCGACGCCGAATGCAAATCCAGGAGCTCCGACGCGCTCGGACCGTGGTTCGCTTCGACTTCAGGCGCCCGCGACGGTCATTCTGGCTGCGGATCGAGCCGCCGGCTGTGGATCTGTGCTTCACCGATGAGGGCTTCGAGGTACAGCTCGCGGTCGACGCCGACCTCGCGGCACTGACCGCGGTGTGGCTTGGCCGCTTGCGCCTCGCCGAGGCGATCGCCGCAGGTTCGATCCGTGTGGAAGGCGACGACGACGCCCGCTCCCTGTTCGGCCGGTGGTTTGGTTTGAGCCCGTTCGCCGATGGAGGCGCCGAACGAATTCTTGCCGCGGCAAGCGCGCGCTGACCCGTGCGGCGCAGAGCGCGCCTACGGGGCCTGGTTTTGTGGGACGAGTAAGTCGGCGAGCGTGAACCGATCGGGCACACGACTGGGGAGTGTGGGGCGCCATGTCGGGTCGACGCTGCGGAAGGACTCGGGATCACCGTCGACGATCCCGAGTAGCACCTCGCCGACGATCAACGAACCCACAGGCCCCAAGCGCTCACCATCTTCGCGAACCTCGGCCTCCTTGAGCAGGTAGTACCAAAGTGGCGTCTCGCCCGACCATCCGAACTCGCTGAGTCCGATCTCCTCCGGACGCAGAGGCTCCTCCCCGACAAACCGGGCGATCGCCTCCCCCGATGGAAGACCGGTTGCCACGCCACGCTGCAGGTCTCTCACCGCGAGCGACTCGAAGTTCTGATCCTCGAGCTCACCCGTGATGTCGACGGGCAGCTTCAGGAGCGGCTCGGGTAAACATCCATCGATCGGGCGAGCCCGCGCAGCGGGCGGTTCGCCATCGACATCAAAGAGGAGGCTCCAGTCGATCACGCGGTCAGAGGCCACGGGACGAAAGCCGATCAAGTCGGGGAAGAGCGTCAGGTCGTCGCCGCTGCGCTGAACGCGGTAGGCCTGGCGCATCTGCGAGTGACCGTAGCGAAATGCAGCGTCGGCGAACTCGAATGGGATCGAGACGGTGCCGGTGGGCTGGAAGTAGCGCGGTCCATCCTCCAACAGTCTCCGCGTGCGTTGTTCGCCGATCGTCGTGGGCAGGAAGTCGAAGAGCACCGCCCACTGGTAGTGCCAGGTCAACGCTCGACGCGCCTCAGCGACGAGATCGGCCTCCGGAATGCCGTCCTCCCGGAGCCGGTCGACGAGGCGGTTATGAGCCTTGAGCATGGCGACGTGCATCTGCGAGATCAAAAGGTGGACATCCTGGCGCGGGTCGCCGACGAGCGCGAGACCTTCTTGGTTCCGCGGCAGGTCCTCCGCGAGGCCGTGATCGTTCAGTCCAAGCAGCATCTTGGCGGGGTCTTTCCGGCTGAAGAGGAAGGGGTTGCCAATCGGGCCGTCCCCATACACGGACTCGAGGTCCAGGCGCGCGCTGCGCGCGTTCCGAACCAGGGCCGCATCGTCGTGATGCGTGACCGGCGATCGGTCCGCCGTGATGTCGTGGGCGATGAACTGCCCGAACACCGGCCAGCCCGCCGCGACAGTGCGTGACTCGTTCCGCGCCGAATTCGAGCTGTCGCAGGCTCCTCCCGCTCGACCAATCGCGTGCAGTACGTCCGGACCGATGCTCAGGTGAAGTAGGTCGGGAAACATCCGCGTGTAGCGATGGCCACCCAGCGGAGCTTCAGTCGTACGCCCAGGCGCCATGCAGTGATCGCGAGCAGGCCGTTGTGAACTTCGCCACGCTTCTACCCGCGTCGCCGTTGATTTCGGTGTCGCGACCAACATCTTCTGACTAAGACGTTAGTCCAAGCGCTGATTGGCGGCCGCCGAACTGGATGCCTTCATGCGCCGCTAATGCCAGCGGCCCGGCGTACGTCGCCAAGCTCACCTCCCCGCGCTCAGCGCCACCACACTGCCGTCCAAGACCGCTGGGGCGCTCCGCTCAGCGGTTGCGGCGCGCAGTCAAGCGACCGCGGGAACCAGGACGGTAGGCGTCGCCCCCGGCGATTTGCCGAATTTTCGGACCATTGAGGTCGCGTGATGACCGGGTAAAGCCGCCCACGCCGGCGTAGCCGAATCGGCATAACCCCGGGCAAAAGACATGGAGTCCCGTGAACCGCCCTCAATCCGCGGCGGGTTTCATCGCGGAGACATGACGACGGAGCCCCTTGCCTCTGGCTGGGGAGGCGCAGGTGCGTAGAGGGCGCTCGGGCCATCCGTTTAAGCGGATGGCATCCATCGCAGTGGTCGCGAGCCTCCTCATCATGGTGCCGGCCCCCACCGCGGTGAGCGCAGCTGGCCCGATCGCCTCGTCCAGCTTCGCCGGAACGGAGAACCCGCTCAACGAGAACGGTGCCTGGGTGCACATGTGGTCGATGAGCCCCGAGCACATCCAGTTCCAGAAGAACAATGGCGCGTACGCTGCCAGTTGGAGTTCGGCACACCCGAATCATCCAGCGGCCCGCACCACGGCCGCCGTCCCGACCGACCACTACTCCGAAATCGTCGTGGGCCACATCGCCAACAGATTCAGTTACGTGGGGCCGATGGTTCGGGTGCAGACCAGCGGGCCGGCGGTCGACAGCCAGTACACGTGGTGGGTCTCCCTGGCGGGCGGAGATAACAACTGGCTCTATCGGTTCGCGTGCAACGGAACCAGCTACAGCGCGGCCTCGCTCGTCCCACATTCGGCCGTCGTCGACGGAGACCGACTCCGACTGATCGCGCGCGGCCCGCTGCTCTACGGAATCAAGAACGGTGTGCGCGAATTCATCTACAACACCGGCCGCGACCCCATCAGGTATGACGGGGGGACGACGGGAATACTCTCGTTTGTCCCCAACGTGCCACTGACGGATGCGACGATCGCCTCGTGGTCCACAGGCGCGGCCCCGGCCTCCATCGGAACTTCGGACTCCTCTACCTTTGCCGGGACTGAAGACCCCTTGGACGAAGGCGACCGCTGGTATCCGCTGCCTGGGTTCCAAGGCTTTCGAAAGGCCGGGGTCGCTATCGGCAAGGATGGAGGTCACAACGTCGCGGGCGCCTGGAGCATCGCTCCGTCCGCGAAGCAATATTCCGAGATCACGCTCGGGTCGGCGGCCAGCGGCGGCGGCGGGGCGGTTGTCCGAATCGACCGCAACAACATCGGCCCGACCGGGTGGATGCTCTTCCTCTGGGCCGATAATCCGACATGGTCTGGCATCTATAAGATCAACCCCACCGGTGACCCGTTCACCGCCGTTCGAATATTCAACCCGATCACCCCGACCATCCTCCCCGGTGACAAGTGGCGCCTCACCGCCGATGGGAACACCCTCGAAGTCTTCCGCAACGGCGTGTCGCAATTCACCTATGTCACCGACGGTTCCTATCCAACCGGGGACGTCGGGATAGAGACCCTTTCTTCCGCGTTCACCCTCAGCGGATGGGCGGGAGGCGAAACGACCAGCACGCCGCCCGCGCCGCCGACGATCAGTGACTTCACCCCGACGAGCGGTCCGGTCGGCACAAGCGTGCAGATCAACGGCACCAACTTCAGCGGTGCCAGCGCGGTCAAGTTCAACAACGTCAGCGCGACCTACGCGGTGAGCTCGCCGACCGTGATCCAGGCCACGGTGCCCTCGGGCGCCGGCTCGGGACCCATCAGCGTCACCACCGCCGGCGGCACCGCCGCGAGCACCAGCAACTTCACCGTGACCAGCCCGCCGCCCCCGGCGCCCACGATCAGTGACTTCACCCCGGCCAGCGGACCAGTCGGCACGAGCGTCCAGATCAACGGCAGCAACTTCAACGGGGCCAGCTCCGTCACCTTCAACAACGTCGCCGCGACCTACGCGGTGAGCTCGCCGACCGTGATCCAGGCCACGGTGCCCTCAGGCGCCGGCTCGGGACCCATTAGCGTGACCACCGCCGGCGGCACCGCCAGCAGCACCAGCAACTTCACCGTGACCAGCCCGCCGCCCGCGCCGCCGACCATCAGCGACTTCACCCCGGCCAGCGGGCCAGTTGGCACGAGCGTCCAGATCAACGGCAGCAACTTCAGCGGGGCGAGCTCAGTCAAGTTCAACAACGTCGCCGCGACCTACGCGGTGAACTCACCCACGACGATCCAGACAACCGTACCCGCGACCGCAACGAGCGGTCCGATCAGCGTGACCACCGACGGCGGCACCGTCAGTAGCTTGGGCAACTTCAGCGTGACGGCGAGTCCGCCGACCATCAGCGACTTCGCCCCGGCGAGCGGTCCGGTCGGCACGAGCGTCCAGATCAACGGCACCAACTTCAGCGGTGCGAGCGCGGTCAAGTTCAACAATGTCGCCGCGACCTACGCGGTGAGCTCACCCACGGTTATCCAGGCCACCGTACCGGCGACCGCCACAACCGGTCTCATCAGCGTGACGGCGCCTGGCGGTACCGTCAGCAGCGGCAGCAACTTCACAGTGACCGCGAGCCCGCCGACGATCACAAGCTTCACACCGACGAGCGGGCTGGTCGGCACGAGCGTCCAGATCAATGGCACCAACTTCAGCGGGGCCAGCGCGGTCACCTTTGGCTCGAAGAGCGCGACCTACGCCGTGAGCTCACCGACCCTGATCCAGGCGACGGTGCCCGCAGGGGCCACCACCGGGCCGATCAGCGTGACCACGCCCGGCGGCACCGTCAGCAGCGTGAGCAACTTCACCGTGACAGCGAGCCCGCCGACCATCAGCGGCTTCGCACCGGCGAGCGGGCCGGTCGGGACGAGCGTCCAGATCAACGGCACCAACTTCAACGAGGCGAGCTCCGTCACCTTCAACAACGTCAGCGCGACCTACACGGTGACCTCGCCCACGACGATCCAGGCGACCGTCCCGGCGGCGGCCACAACCGGTCCGATCAGCGTGACCACGCCCGGCGGCACGGTGAACAGTGCGGGCGCGTTCAGGGTGGTGGGAGCGCCAACGATTACGAGCTTCACGCCAACGAGTGGGCCGGTTGGGACCAGCGTGACGATCCGAGGCGTCGACTTCACCGGAGCGACCGCGGTGATCTTCAACACGGCAGGCGCGGACTTCACGATGACTTCTGACACGGCGATCCAGGCGACGGTGCCCGCGGGGGCGACGAGCGGACCGGTGAGCGTGACCACAGGGGTGGGCACGGGGACGAGCGCGACCAGCTTCACCGTGATGGCGACCCTGTCGGCGCAGAAGGCGGGCAACGGCGGTGGGACGATAACGTCGACCTCCAATCCTTCCAATCCCACCCAGATCAACTGCGGCAACACCTGCTCGAGCGCATACCCGCTCGGCACCGTGGTCACCCTGACCGCGACTCCCGCCACGGGTTCCAATATCACCAACTGGGTCGGATGCGATTCGGTCTCCGGTGCCGTCTGCACCGCGACCGTGAGCGCGGCGCAATCGGTCACCGCCACATTCACCCTGCAGAGGTTCCTGGTGACGGTCACCAAGTCGAGCCCCCTGGGTGTCGGCAACGGCACGGTTACGTCCACCTCCAGTCCCGCGAGCCCAACCCAGATCAACTGCGGGCCGACGTGTTCTGTCTCCTTCGACTTCGGCACGGTGGTGACTCTGACCGCGTCGCCGAACCTCCTCGCGGTCTTCAACGGATGGGACGGCTGCGATTCCACTTCCGGCACGACCTGCACGGTGAACGTGACCAGCGCGAAATCTGTCCACGCCAACTTCTTGCCCTAGCGTGGTCAGCGCCGAGTCACGCGCCGCACTCCCGATCGCGTGTTTCGCGCTTGAGATGAGCATCACATGAGACACAGGAACCGCGCACTTCGGATGACCGGCAGGGTCGTGGCCGCTCTGCTAGCCGCGATGCTCATCTCGATCACCGCGATCGCGGCCGGGCCGATCGCGTCATCCGATTTCGCTGGCGCGGAGAACCCACTCTCCGAGAACGGCGCGTGGGCCGCACTCACCTCGCTCTCGCCGGCCGGCGGCAGATTCCAGAAGAACAACGGGGCCTTCCCCAACCAGTCGCCCCCCGACCATGCGGGTGCCCGCACCACAATCGCCCTGCCGGCTGATCACTACTCGGAGATCGTCGTGGGCCATGTGGGGGGCAATACCAACAATGTGGGACCGATCGTTCGGGTCCAGACATCCGGCGCGGCTGTCGACAGCCACTACCTCTGGTGGGCGAGCCAAGCGAGTGGGGTGAACAATCTCTATCGCATCGATGCCAATGGGACCAGTTATCGGGCGGACCTGATCCTGCCAACTTCGTCGGTCGTCGACGGAGACAGGCTCCGACTCATCGCGCGGGGCCCGGTGATCTACGGGATCAAGAACGGCGTGCGTGAGTTCATCTACAACACCGGCCCGGACGCGACGAGGTATTCCGCCGGGACGGCGGGGATCCTCGCGTGGGCAGGGAATGCAGTGGAAACGGATTCGCAGATCGCCTCGTGGTCCGCTGGGGCGGCCCCCGCTTCGTCCGGGACGTGGGCCTCGTCAAGCTTCATCGGCGCCGAGAATCCCCTCGACGAAGGCGACCGGTGGTACCCGCTTCCGGGGTACTCGGGCTTTAGGAAGGCGGGCGGCCTCGCGATCGGCAGGGACTGGGGACAGAACGCCTCAGGCGTCTGGAGCATCGCACCCCCGGCGACGCAGTACTCCGAGGTCACGCTCGGTACGGTGGCGAGCGGCGGCGGCGGACCGATCGTCCGCATCGACCGCACCAACTCCGGCCAGACGGGATGGCTGCTCTTCCTTGCCGCTGACAACCCGGCGAACTCGGGGATCTACAAGCTGGCCCCGAATGGGGCGTTCACCGCGGCTCGAGTCTTCTCGCCCCTCATCATCTCGGGAGACCGGTGGCGGCTGACCGCCGATGGGAACACCCTCACCGTCTCAAGGAATGGCGTGTCGCAGTTCACATACGTAACCGACGGCTCGTATGCCACGGGTGATGTTGGGATCGACGCCTACACCCCGGCATTCACGTTCGCCGGATGGGAGGGCGGCGAGACCGTCAGCGTGCCTCCGGACACGCAGGCCCCGACGGCGCCCGGCGCGCTGACCGCGATTCCGGTGAGCGCAAGCCAGATCAATTTGATGTGGACGGCGGCGACGGACAACGTCGACGTGACGGGGTACCTGGTGGAACGCTGCCTGGGCGCAGCGTGCGCCAACTTTGCCCAGGTCGGCACGAGCACGAGCACGAATTACACCGACACAGGGTTGGCGGCGAACACGAGCTACAGCTACCGCGTGCGTGCGACGGATGCAGCTGGCAACCTCGGTCCTTACTCAAGCGTGGCGACCGCCTCGACGCTGCTTTTCTAGCGTCGACCCAATCTCAGGCCACGATCGCTTCGCGCGCGTACGGCACCAGTTCGCCGAGCTCGGTCCATCGAGACTGTGCGACCGCCTCGAGATCGCCGCGTCCGAATGCCAACAGGATGTCCGCGATGCGCATTGCGGCGAATCCGTCGCCGAATGGGCTGTGCGCGTGTGCCATCCGCTGGTAGGCGGCTGGATCTCCGAGGAGACGTTCGCTCTCGAGGAGGATTCGCCTCACGTCGGTCCCGACGAGGATCGCGGTGCCGGCGTCGATCGCCTCAGGCCGCTCGGTGTCACGACGGAGTACGAGCACGGGCTTCCCGAAGACAGGCGCTTCCTCCTGCAGCCCACCCGAGTCCGTGAGTACGAGATAAGACTCCTCCATGAGGCCGATGAGGTCCTCGTAGTCGAGCGGCGGCAAGAGATGGATGCGCTCCTGGCCCTCGAGCAGCTCGCGGACGGGCCGCTGAATGTTTGGATTCGGGTGCACTGGATACGCGACCTCGATGTCGGGGTTCCGGTGGACGAGCGCGCGTACCGCGTGGCAGATGCTGCGAATCGGCTCGCCGAAGTTCTCGCGCCGATGGGCGGTTAGGAGGACGAGCCGGGCGGCGCGGCGTGTCAGAAGCCGGCTGTTCGGTCGACGCTTCGCGGCGATCCACTTCACGGCGTCGACGACCGTGTTGCCAGTGAGGAAGATCACACCCTCCGCGTCCGCGCGCTCGGCTCGAAGATTCTCGGCGGCCCGCGCCGTCGGAGCGAAGTGCAACTCGGCGATGCGGCCCACGATCCGCCGCATGAGTTCTTCCGGAAACGGACTGGACCTGTTACCGGTGCGGAGTCCGGCCTCCACGTGCGCAACGGGTGTGCCGTGAAAGAACGCCGCGAGGCTCGCCGCCATTGCAGTTGTGGTATCGCCTTGAACGACGACGACCGTCGGTTTTTCGGCCTCGATGACGCGACCGACACTGGTGAGAACGGCGGCGGCGACATCCGCCGGCTGCTGGTTGGCCTTCATCAGATCGAGGTCGTGGTCTGGCTGGAGATCGAAGATCCGGAGCACCTGGTCGAGCATCTCGCGGTGCTGGCCCGTCGCGCAGAGCACAGGCTCGGCCTCTGCCCGGCGGCGAAGCTCCATGACGACGGGCGCCAGCTTTACTGCCTCAGGACGGGTGCCGAAGACGATGAGCGCTTTCACCGTCGGGTCTGCCAATACTCACGAGCAAGGCTGCGAATGAACGCCGTATTCGAGAATAGGTACCGCCTCCACATCCGCCGGGGCTCCTGGCCGAGGCGCCAGGCCCATTCGAAGCCCGCGTTCTGCAGCCACAGTGGCGCGCGGCTGAGCTTCCCGGCGACAACGTCAAATGAACCGCCCACGCCCATGACGAACGGCACGCCCAGCTCGTCAAGGTGGCTGTTGAGCCATAGCTCCTTGCGGGGGCTGGGGATTGCCAGGAACAGGTAGTCGGGGCGCGCCGCTCGCACCGCGCTGATCACCTCGAGATCGTCGTCCCAGTACCCGTTGCGGTAACCCGCGATCCGCAAGCCGCGGAAGCGTTCGCTGAACACGGCTGCGACCCGTTCAACGACCTCGTCGGTCGCGCCGAGGAAATAAACGGAAGAGTGGTCCTCGTACGCGGCCCGGACCAGGCGCTGGAATAGATCGACGCCGGCGACTCGCTCCGGTACCGGCCGTCCCAACAGACGGCTCGCCCAGACCGCCGAGATTCCGTCGGCACTGACGAGATCGCATTCCCGGATCACGCGCCGCAACTCCGGATTACGTTCGCTCTCGACGAGCAAGGCTGCGTTGACGCCCACGTGCTGATGCGGGACTCCCGAATGGACCATGGCCCGTGCGACTTCGATCGTTTCTTCCAGGGTGAGCGCGTCCACCGGCACTCCAGACAGCACCACGGTCCGCCGCCTGTCGAGCTGAGGCGCCCGTTCCGCCCCGCGCGTCGCGGTGTCTCCAGCGCTCATAGAAGGACTCGCCGCCGCATCCTCATCCGGTCCCCGCAAGGCTCCTCAACCGCGGCGCTACGGGCGTTCCCGACGTCATGGTCGCGAGGGCGCACAGGCGTTTCTCGCGCTCCAGCATTGCCTCGGTCGGCGGGATGCCGACGGTTTCGAACACGGTGCGGAGGCGGTGCACCCAGTCATGCCGGAGCGCCGCGTTGCAGACGTTGTCTCGGCGAATCCTCGCGATGCGGTGCGGATCCCGATCCAGCTCGGCCAGCACGTCGCCTACGTCTGGGGAGTCAAACGGCAGTGGGATGACGGCATCCGGCCAGTCGAACTCGGTCCTGAACTCATCCGTCCGTGGCGCTTCCCCGAGCATGATCGTCCCCGCCGCCGCGCCCTCGTAGAACCGTCCCGAGATCTCCTCGCCGACGGTCGTGGACTCTGGGTCATTGGCGCGGCTGCGATTCGCGATGAAGTAGCGACTCCGTTGGAGGAGGCTTGCGAGGAGGACGCGGTGCTCGCTCGCATTGTCGACGCGGAAGGTTCGCTGCTTCTGACCGGTGCCGCTCGCGGCGACGGTGTCGTAGTAGTAAAAGAGACGATGGTCGCGCGCGAGCCGCAGGAGCGCCTCATGTGTGACCGCCGATCGCCTTCCGATGTTGAGAACATCGATCGCGCGCTCGGGCGGCTCCGGATAGGGCGAGAACCGAAGAACGTCAGCGGCCGGTGGGAGGTAGGTGCACGGCCGTCCGGTGATCCGAGCGACCTCGCCGACGGCGTGGCGCATGCCGATGAATATGTGGTCGAACTCCGCGAGCTGCTCCAGAAGGTAGTCGGGCACGCGACGTTCCCCGCGCCGGGGTGTCTCCCCGATGGCTTCGTTGATAAAGCAAGCCGCCACGCGGCAGCGTTTGCGCCAATCCGGGACCGTCGTCAGCGCGTATAGCTCGTGCGCATAGTTGAAGACGGGGAAGAAGAGCTCGTAGTCCCTCTGGAGCCTCACCCCTGGGGGACGGGGCGCAAACGCGCGGGCGAAACGCCGAGAGCCCGTCGCGAATCGGGCGAGTCTGTACGCACGGCGAGAGAGGTCCAACGCATCGCGGTCGCCGACATCGACGCGGTCCGCCCCGGTCAGGTCTGCGACGATGTCCTCGAACTCGTACTGCATGCAGAAGGCGACCAGGTTGTTCAACCGGCGCATCGACAGGAGAAGGACGCTCCCGCCGTGGCCCGGCACGAGGCTTGTGCCCTGTCGACCCGGAGCGTCAGCAGTGAGCGGCACGGTCTCGCCCGAGCTGGTCACGAGCTGGCCGCGCCCTGCTCGGGCGCGGGCGCGTCCGGCGCCGTCTGCCTGGGCGGGACCGACGCCCGAAACACGTAACCAATCCCGGGGACACTCGCGATCGACCCATGGGAGCCGTCGAGCGTGAGCTTTTTTCTCAGATGGCAGATGTGCGAGCGGAGGGAATTCGCAGCACCGCCCTCGTTGCCCCAGACGTAGGTGAACAGCCGATTCACAGGCACGACATGCTCGGCGCTCTGTACGAGCGCGTAGAGGATCCGGAATTCCGTGGGCGTAAGGCGCAGGACGAATGAGCCCCTTGCCACCTGATGACTCTCGGGATCGAGGCTGAGGTCGCCATGCTCGAGCCGAGCCTCTGTCCCCTCGCGGACGGAGCCGCCGGCGCGCCTGAGAATCGCGCGGATGCGAAGCGTGAGCTCCTTGAAGACATACGGCTTCGTGATGAAGTCATCGGCACCGAGCTCGAAGCAACGGAACAGGTCCTGCTGGTCGTTGCGTCCGGTCACGACGAGGACCGGAGTGTGGTCCTCCGCGCGAATCTGGCGCAGCACCTCGACCCCGTCCGACGGAGCTAGCGCGAGATTCACGACGACGAGATCCGGCCGCTCGATCTTGAACCGCCGCAGTGCCTGTGCCCCGTCAGACGCCTCGACCACGGCGAAGTGCTCGCGACGGAGCATGTACGCGGTGATGTCCAGCTGGTCGGGGTCGTCCTCGACGAGCAGGACCTTCATCTCAGGTTCCTTTCTCCGATCACTTGTCCGGCCCGGATCGCAATCTCCTCCGAGTTCTCCGTCCCGCCACCCCCAGTGCTACGCAGCGATCACATCAGACGCAGCCGGCATTGAGAAGCCATTGGCCGCCTCGTGTCGCTCCGCCAGAGCCGTTCAGGGGTCGGGGTCCGCAAGGCCTGGCGCTCCGGCCGGCAGCGCAGAACGCCTCAACATTGATTCAACGCGCCCGCCGTACGGTGCCCACCCTTGAGTGGACCGCTCGTCCTGCCAGGTGGGGGGTACTCGGGCCTTTGAGGGCACTCCAGCAGATCGTCCGAAACGTCTCAGTCGTCGCGATATCTCAAGCGATCACGTGGACGGCGGCGTTCGTTTTCACCATCGCCCAGGCGCGCTATCTAGACCCTGCGCGCTTCGGCGAGCTCGCGGTCGCCTTCTCCTACTCGCTCTTGTTGGGGGTGGTGCTCGACTTCGGGCTCAGCACGAAGCTCGCCCGGGACGTCGCGAGGTGGCCGGAAACCGCGGGAGAAGCGCTCGTCGCGACACTTGTTGTGCGGGTGGGCCTTTGGTGCGCCGCGATGCCGGTGGTATGGGCAAGTACGGTCATCCTTGGCTACCACGCCGAGCTACAGGCAACCATCCTGATCGTCGGGGCCTCGATGCTCTTCGGGACCCTTGCCGCGGGCCTCGGCTCCTACTTCCAGGGACGGGAACTGTTTGTTGTTCCTTCGCTCGCGTCGATCGCCCAGCGCGGATCGGCGGCGGTGCTGGGGATCGCGGCCCTCGCCCTGGGACAGGGAATGATCGGGGTCGCGATCGCGTTCGTCCTCGCGAACCTGCTGCAGCTCCTCGTTCTCGTCTCGGGCATGCGCAGGCACCCGGTCTCGTCGACGGCGCTCGAGCGCGCGACTGTGGTCACCATGTTCAAGGGCTCCGCGATGCTCGGGATGTTATGGATCCTCGGGACCTTCTACTACAACGTGGACATGGTGATCCTGGAGCGGATGGCGCCACCACAGAATGTCGCGTGGTACGCGGCGGCTTATCGGCTCTTCAACGCCGGGGTCATGCTGGTCGGATTTACGTCGACGACCGTGCTCTACCCGGTCTTGTCGCGCCTCTCTGTCGGTTCACGTGAGGGCCTGCGCCGGGCCCTGGAGAGATCGTTCACATTCTTCCTTCTGTGCGGGGTGTTCGTTGGGGTGACGCTGATCGTTGGCGCGGATCAATTGGTCGCGCTCCTCTTCCCCGCCCGTGAATATCGAGAGGCGGCGACCGCCCTGCGGCTACTCACGCCAGGACTCGTCGCGATATACACGAACGGAGTCTTCTTCCTCACGCTCCTGGGAATGGGGTTCGAGCGTCGGCTGCTTGTGATGGCCGCCGTCCTGGCGGTCCTGAACCCGCTCGCGAATCTGGTGGTGGTTCCGCTTTTTCAACAGGACGGCGCCGCCCTCATCACGTCCGCGACCGAAGCGATCGTGCTGATCTGGGTGATCGCGGCGACGCCGACAGACCTGCGCGCCGCCGCCAGGCCGGTGGTCATCCTGAAGGTCCTCGTCGCGGGGGCGGTCGCCACAGTCTGCATGTGGTTCCTGCGCGACCACTCCCTCCTGATCGCGATCCCGCTTGCTGGGATCGTCTACGCGGCGGCGGCGCTCGCGCTTGGGATCATGCCCCTGGCAGAGATGCGTGCCCTGCGCGGTCTGGTCGGCCGGAGGCGGCCCGGCGCCCAAGGTCTCGACGGGGCAGCGGTCGTCTCTCCTTCGGCAGCTGAGCGGTGAGCGCTTCGTCAGGTTAGGTCGGAGATGTGTGGGATCGCTGGTGCCATCGGACAGATAGATGGCGAAATCCTGGAGGCCGTACGGCGTATGAGCGCGGCCCAGTTTCATCGTGGGCCGGACTCAGACGGCTTCTGGCGGTCCGATCCGACTGACAACGGAGTGGGCGTGGTGCTCGCCCACCGTCGGCTGGCGATCATCGATCTGACCGAGGATGGCCACCAACCCATGGCCGATCCGGCGACCGGCAACGTCATCGACTTCAACGGTGAGATCTATAACTTCCAAGAGCTGCGCCGCGAGCTGCAGCAGGACGGCGCCTCTTTTCGCTCGCGATCGGATACGGAGGTCGTCCTCAAGGCATACGCCCGTTGGGGCGTGGATGGCCTGCGCCGTCTCCGCGGGATGTTCGCATTCGCGCTATGGGACGCCGCGCTCGGGACGCTGTTATTCGCCCGTGACCGCCTCGGCATCAAGCCGCTGTATCTGAGCACCGTTACGCGGAGTGGTGGCAAACGCACGCTGCTCTTCGCATCCGAGGTCCGCGCGCTCCTCGCGAGCAACCTTCTGGAGCGTGAGATCGATCCCGTCGGTCTCGCCAGCTACTTGTGGAACGGCTTCGTCATCGGTCCGAACACGATCGTCCGTGGCGTCGAGCTTCTTCCAGCGGCCACCTGGGCCGTCGTGGACACTGACGGCGCGCTCCTCACGCCCCGCCGTTACTGGCAGCTGCCCGCTTCGGGACAAACGCCAGGAACGAAGGACGATCTGAAGGAGCAGCTCACCGCGGCGGTGGGGATGCACCTCATTAGCGACGTGCCACTCGGTATTTTTCTATCTGGGGGCATCGACTCGAGCGCAATCGCAGCGCTCGCCGTGCGCTCGGGCAGCGCTCGGGTCCGGACATTCAACATTGGTTTCGACGAGACCGAGTACGACGAGTCGGAGCACGCACGCGGCGTGGCGCGGGCGCTGGGCACCGAGCATCATGAGCTGCGACTCACCAAAGAGACCTTCCGGCAGCAGGCGTCCGAGGCGCTTGCGAGTCTCGACCAGCCGACGTTCGACGGCATCAACACGTACTTCGTCAGCCGCGCGGTGCGCGAAGCGGGGCTGACGGTCGCGCTAGCCGGGACCGGCGGCGACGAGCTCTTCGGTGGCTACCGCAGCTTCCACGATGTTCCCTGGGCGGCGGGCTGGAGTCGGAGGCTCGCCATGCTTCCGCCCGGGTTACTGCGCCGCTTCGCGAACACGGTTACCCGTGCGGCGACGTTCCCCTCGAGCATGCCTCCGCAGACGCGGTGGGGAAAGCTGGGCGACGCGCTTGCCGCTCGCGGCGACATGCTGGATACCTACCAGGTCTCCTACGCGCTCTTCTCATCGGACTTCGCTCACGAGCTCCTCAAAGCGGATCCGAACGGCGACCTGCGCATGGGGCTGCCGACCAACGTAGCGCGGGAGCTCGACCGGCTCATCGCCGGACGCCGTCCGCTCCAAGCCATCTCGATGCTTGAGCTGTGGTGTTTCCTCGGCGAGCGGCTACTCCGCGACACCGACACCGCGAGCATGGCGAGCTCGCTTGAGGTACGGGTACCCTTCCTCGACCACGAGGTCGTCGAGGCTGCTTCCGCACTCGACGATGTAGAGCGCTTCGAGCCGCTGGGAAGGAAGCAGGTCTTACGCGAGATTGCCCTCGGAGACCTGGACCGGGCCATGTTCGAGCGGCCCAAGTCCGGGTTCGTGCTTCCGATCGCGCGATGGGCCCGAGACGTGCTCCGAAACGAGATGACCGCGGCTTTCGACGACCGCGGTTTCTGCGAAGCTGCCGGCCTCGACCCGCGAGCGGTCGGTCGGCTGTGGAGCGCGTTCCTCGGGCGGATGCCCGGCCTGTACTGGTCGCGAGTCTGGGCCATCTACGTCCTGGGCTGGTGGTGCCGCGAGAACCGAGTGGGTGTGCGATGAACGCTCCATCCCCTGGGCGGCGTTACGTTCTCATCACGCCCTGCCGTGACGAAGCGGCGTTTGCCCGCCGAACGTTGGAGTCCGTGACGGCGCAGAGCGTGCGCCCAGCACTCTGGGTGATCGTCGATGACGGCTCGAGCGACGCGACGCCAGCCATCCTCGCCGAGTATGCCGCTCGCTTCGATTTCATCCGCATCGTGCGCCGCAAAGATCGCGGGCGCCGCAGCGTTGGTCCGGGTGTCGTTGACGCGTTTTACGCCGGCCTCGAGACGATCGACCTGACGCGCTTCGATTACCTCTGCAAGCTCGACCTCGATCTCGAACTGCCCAAGCGCTACTTCGAGCTGCTCATGCAACGCATGGAGGCCGAGCCCCGTCTGGGGACGTGTAGCGGTAAGCCGTACTACCCGATGAGCGATGGTCGCCTTATGAGTGAGGACTGCGGCGATGAAACCTCGGTCGGCATGACGAAGTTCTACCGCGTCGAATGCTTCCGACAAGTGGGTGGGTTCGTGCGCGAGGTGATGTGGGATGGGATCGACTGCCATCGCTGCCGAATGCTCGGCTGGATCGCGCGGAGCTGGGACGATCCGGAGCTGCGATTCGTGCACCTGCGCCCCATGGGCTCGAGCGAGAACGGCATCCTGACGGGCCGGCTTCGCTCAGGGCGAGGGCAGTACTTCATGGGCACTGGCTTCGCGTACATCACCGCGAGCGCCCTCTACCGCGCCATGCGTCCACCCCTCGTGATCGGAGGACTCGCGATGTGGTGGGGTTACGTCGCGAGCCTCATCCGGCGCGCTCCCCGTTACGACGAGCTCGAGTTCCGCCGTTTCTTGCGCAGCTACCAGTGGGATTGCCTCCTCCGCGGCAAGAGTGCTGCGACGCGACGGCTCGACGACCGCCAAGCGGCCCGCTGGCATCCCGGAGAGCGGGCTGTCGCGCCGACCACCAGCAGAGCACGGGCGACTACGTAAGTGTTGGGGAAAAACCGGCGGCGCGAGTGCGGCTGAGCACCGCGGTGTTAACCAAGCGAGAGCTCGGTCAGGGTGCCCTCTTGCCCGTGGTTCTGCGCCTCTGTTTCGATCGTGTGTCGAGCGGGCCGCTGAGAACCCTTGGCAGAGTGTGTTCGGAATTTCGAGCAAACTGCGGGCTTCGTTCCGAAGCGGAGCGGTTCTTCAAGTTGGCGTCAATATCACCTCAACCTGCGCAGTCCAGGCTCTAGAGCGATGCGACGGTACCTCGAAACGGCGCGCCGGTACCGCTGGGTCATCGTGATCGTTCTTCTCCTGACCTGGGGTTCTGGCGCGGTCTTGGCGTACTCGGAATACATCTCGTCGTTCGAGGCTGACGCGACCATCTGGACGCAGCGTCAGTCGCAGCAGTTCGCCCCTATCAGCCCGCAGGACCCTGGTCTCACGGCGCTGGTGACGCCTGCGCAGGAGCAAGCCGGAGTGATGATGCAACTCCTGCAGACCAGGAGCTTCCTGCGTGACGTCATTCAGCGCACCTCGATTCACCGTCCCGAGAACATGGAAGAGAGCAAGTTTCTCGCGGAGATCACAAAACGCTTCCGCGTTGATGTGCTCGGAAATAACTTGTTCCGGCTCGCATACCGCGCGAACGATCCGCGCACCGGGGCCGAGATGGTGGTGGCCGCTCTCACAGTGCGTGAGGAGCACCTGGCGGCCTCGCGGCTGGCGGCGACGGAGGCCGCGTCAACGTACTACCGGGCTCAACTCGGAGTCGCGGAGAATCAGGCTTTGGAAGCGCAGCGCGACCTCGATGCGTTCGACAAGGATCACAGACCGCCGCTCAGCCTGCCAGACGAGTACAACCAGCGGCAGCTTCGCCTCAAAGTCGAGGAAACCAAGGCTCGCGTGACCGACATGAAGGTGCGCATCGATCAGTCAACCGTGCTGCCGAGCATTCTTCAGGTGGCTGACAGCCTCGACTTTCAAATCGTCGACAAGCCGCTCGATGAGGTGAAACCGTCCGGTGGAACGCGCACCGCGGCCGTGATCGCGGGCAGCGCTTTCGTAGCGGGTCTTTCGCTGGTCGGTGTGCTCCTGATCGTGGGTACGCTTCTCGCCGGGGGCATGGCGGGAGAGGCCGGGATCGCTCGTCTCGCGCCGGCGAGCCTCTTCGCCTCCGTGCCAGAGATCGCCCACGGGAGAGGTGCGGCGAGTCGCGACCTGCGCGGCGCGCTCGCCTCCGCGACGTTCGGGCCACCCGGCGTCGAGGAAGCCAAGGAGCGGGACGGATGACCTCGGGAGACGTGGCCGCACCTCGTTTGGTGCGCACATGACATACACGGGCCTCGTCGTCGCTTTCCTGGCCATCTGTACTTGTCTCGGGCTCAGACGCGGGCGGCGCGACTCGAGTACCGTCCTCGCCGCGGCGCTTGCGCTCGCGATGGTTTGCGCCCAGCTCGTCTTCCTCTTCAGGGTGGTGTGACCAACCTCGATACACGCGGGCCGCTCGCGAGCGGCCACGACGCGCGGCGGATGCGGCGTGTCTGGGTCCTCATCGGCGGCCTCGCCATCGCTGTTGCAGGGTCGTACGCCGCGACCCTGGTTGCGACCGAAGGAGAGCCGCTGCTCGTCGTTCCACTCGTCGGTGCTCTCGTTGGGCTCGCGATCTTCACCCGCCCGGAGCTTGGGCTGTACTTCCTATTCGCAGCCGCGATCCTGCTCGAGCAATTTGAGATCAGTGGCCTGTCGCCGCTTACGGCGCGAACGAACTTCTTCCAGAACATTTCCGGATTCTCCAACGTACCGTTGCGCTTCAGCGCCTGCGACGTCGTTGCCGTCATGACTTTGGCGAGCTGGTTGATGCGCCGGGTAGTTGGAGCCAACGCCCCGGCGCGTGTCGGGCCTCTCAGGTGGGGCATCGCGGCCTACCTCCTCGCGTTCGCATTTGGGACGGTCATCGGCGCCGCCCGCGGGGGGTCATGGGACTCGATCGCGGCACTCGCTGAAGCGCGGGGGCCCATCTACGCCTGCCTGCTCTGCTTCCTCACCGCCAACCTCGTGCGCGAGCGCAGCCAACTCGTCGCGCTGCTGTGGATGTTCGTGCTCCTGGTTGGAGTGAAGGCGTTTCAGGCCATCGGGAACTACGTCGAGGTGCAGACGCGTGGTCCCTACTGGATCGAGGCCGTCACCGCGCACGAGGACGTCATCTTCTTTGACGTTGCGGTCGCCGTCGCGCTCGTCATGGTCGCCCTCGGTCTGCGCGGCCGCCTGATGTATGTCCTCCTCGCGTTGCAGCCCGTGATTCTCGCGGCAGAGGTGCTGACCACGCGGCGCGTGGCATTCGTCGCCCTCGCCGCCGCCCTCCTCGTGGTTGCGCTGATGTCGGCCATCGACCGCCCGCGTATGACCCTGGTCGTCGTCGCAGGGGCGACGCTGGTGTTCGCCCTCTACGCCGGGGCGTTATGGGACCACCACGGTCCCGCCGCGCTGCCCGTGAGCATCGTGCGCGGGGTCGTCGATCCCAATTCGTTGAGCTGGCGCGATCGTGGTTCCAACGACTGGAGGGAGATCGAGAACTCGAACATCGGCTACACCGTGCGGCAGCTCCCGCTCACCGGTGTCGGGTTGGGGCAGGAATACCTCTTCCAACGGGAGCCGCCGGCGCTCACCAATTTCGTGTACTGGCGGATGATGACCCATAACGCGGTGCTGTGGCTGTGGTTGAAGGCGGGACCGTACGGGGCGTTCGCGCTGTGGTTCCTCGTAGCCAAGGTTGTCCTCTCGGGCCTGAGTCTGTACCGGCGCCTGGACGACCCGTTGCTGCGCGCGGCCGCGTCATTCCCGGTCCTTGTCACGGTCGCGCAGATCGTGTTCTCCTCGGTCGACCTGGGCCTCACCTATAACCGAACGATGATCGTCTTCGGGGTCGCGTTGGGCTTCGTAGCCCCTCTTGCGGCGTGGGTGCGTTCCGCACAGCCGGAACCCAGTCGCCTTAGCTCGAAGATGGCAGCAAGCGAGCCGCAGCGAGGCGACGGATCGCCTCGCGGATTTCCGACACCTCTCGGAGGGCAAGTGCCGAGCGGAAGTACATGAGGGTTCGCTGGAGTTGCCCGGCGAGTACGCGGGCCGCAGTCTTCCGCTAGTGGCCCGGCATCGCGTCGAAGCGGGCGCGGGCCGGAAGGGTGAACGTCTTCGTCGCCCCGGTGGGGTCGACCCACGGCCATGGGTTGCTGCCGAAGAAGGCTGGCTTCTCGTCTAGATACAGCGAGGGCGGAAGCTGCTGCGCCGCGCTCGCCCAACGCACCTGGTTCGTGGCGTAGTCGAAGTTCCCCTCGCGAATGGTCGTCGAGAGCACCTTCGGGTCAGCCGGCGCGTTCCAGTTCTCCGGGTTGTACCCCAGGCGCCACATCCCGATAGGGCTATTCCTCCAGGGATACGACGCGTCGTAGACGAAGCCTGATGCCGGGGAGGGATTCTGATTCGCGGTCCCCAGCACATTGCCGACGAAGCTGTACCACATGTGACCTTCCATGAGTCCGATCGCCCGCACGTTCTGCGAATCCGTGAGCCGCAAGGGAGGGATCGAGCGGCGCTTGCCGGTGAGCTGATTCCGGAAGACGGTGATGTAGACGGAGTTGCCCCAGGTGTTGTCGCCGTCGAAGTTGAAGGACTGGTTGCCCTCGAAGAGCTCGTAGTGCGGGGTGGTCATGTGCGAGGCATTGAGTCCCACCTCGACCCAGGTCGGAGTGTTGCCGTTTCGGCCGTCCTCCATGTAGTTGTAGCCGATGACGTTCCCCCCACCGGAGGCCCGCATCACCATGACCTTGTTCATGTTCCAGACGATGTTGTTCTCGACCAGGTTGTCGGCGGAGTACCACGAGAAGGAGATGCCGTAGCCGCCGCCACCGGGGAAGGGCTGCTGGGTGCTGTGGAAGTAGGAGTCGCGCACGATGCTGCGGAACGAGGCATCGATGCCCACGCTCGGCCCGTCCTGGAAATCGGACTCGATGTTCCGGACCCAGCTGTAGGCGGCATTCGCGAGCGTGATGTTGCCCTGGCCGCCGCTGCCACCGGATAGGTAGAGGTCCTCGACCCCGGCGTACTTGACCGAGGGGATCACCGGGCCGTTGTCGACGTTGCCGAACCGCGTCAGCTGCGCCGCGAACCCGGTCTGGAAGGCGATGTGGAACGGCGTGGTGAAGGTGATCGTGGTCCCGCTGACCGCCTGGACCTCCATGACCTGACCGACGGGCCGGTTGGGACGGGTGAACCAGGTGCGAGAGGCGTCGCCGGGAGGAGACTTGCTGCTCCATTCGGTGACGCTGGAATCGGTGAGCTGGTCGACAAGCACGATCTCACCCACGGTGAGCCCGGGGTTGTTCGCCAGGTTGACCGAGCGGCTGCCTTTGGACGCGGTGCTGGCGAGGTTGGTGGCCTGGGTGAACTTGAACCACTGCGTGCCGACGGTGATGAGGTTGGAGTTGGTGCCGACCGGCATCTTGAGCTTGGTCTGGGTGGGCCCCGCGCCGCGCAGGACGATGCCCTTGGTTATCTGGAGGAAATGGGTGATCTTGAAGTCACCGGACGAGAGCTGCACCACCTGGCCGACCGGGCAGGCGTCGAGCGCGGCCTGGATGCCGTTGGTGGCGTCGCCAGAGCCGTTGCCGTACGTCCCGGCGCTCAGGTTGGCGCACACCGTGGTCCGGGCGGGGATCCCGCCGGGGATCCCCGGGCTCCAGGTCGTCAGGCGGTCCGACGGAATGAGGGTGAACGGGCCGGGTGCGGGGGTAGGTGGAGGCGACGGCGACGATTCGGAGGATTCGTATGGTGAGCACGCGAGAACCAAGATGAAAACGACGACCCAGCGGTACCGGCGCGCCGGGCCGAGGCACCGTCGCATCGCTAGAGAGGCTCTGCCGCGACCGTTGACTTGGTGTTGAGCCGAACTTGAACGAACTCGCGCCGGCCGCTCTCGTGTCCGACGCAGCCCCTCCGAGGTCAACACTTCCCAACATGACTTCTCAGCGGCCGCGAGGCAACGATTCGTCAACAGTGGAGGCGCAACAGCAGCGCCAGTTGTCGTCTGCGCGATCATTACTCCAGATCCGCTGGGCGGCTACCGGCTGGAACAAAGCAATAAAGTCCTTCCTCGTTCAACTTGTCCGTTACCTGACGAACAACGTGATCGCCCATGTCCCGTCGGCGGGCGCGCGGCATCAGTGGTACCGGCACGTAAACGGGGTGGAGATCGGAGCAGGCTCCCTCGTCATGCTGGGTGCGTACCTGTACGTCGGGGTCGGCCGTCGGAGGGGACAGCCGAGCATCACGATCGGTAAGCACACGATCATCAACCGCCAATGTTGGCTCGACGGACGCGGCGGTCTGCGGATCGGCGACAACGTCAGCATCTCGCCGGGGGTCTGGCTCCTCACCGACGAGCACGACATGAACGATCCATTCTTTGCGGAACGGCTTGGACCGATCGAGGTCGGCGACTACGCCTGGCTCGGGAGCAGGGCAATGGTGCTCCCCGGCGTGAAGATCGGTAAGGGCGCGGTCGTTGCGGCCGGCGCCGTTGTCACGAAGGACGTGGGACCGTATCAGGTCGTTGGGGGTGTGCCTGCGCGACCACTGGGTACGCGCTCGACCGACCTTCGGTACGAGATACATTTTCGGCCGACTCTCGAGTAGGCGCTCGGTCTCGTCTCCCCAGACGTCTTCGTCGCCGCTCACATCGCTCCCAGAACTTCTCCTCCCGGCCGTTGACGCCGTGTTGAGCCGACCTTGAACAGCCTGCCCAGCGTGAGGAGCGCGTCCAGGCAGGTGCGTCGCGCATCAACTTTTCTCCTCACCACTTCTCAGCGGCCGCGATGCCACGCTTCGTCGACCGTGGGGGTGCAGAGAGGGCGATTGTCTCCGGCGGAATCGCGCACCATCCGATGAGCGCCCGGCCTGCGGGTCCGGCCGCTATCGCGTGAGGATCCTATTCGTCACTCCATATCTCCCGAGCCCGCCTCGCTCCGGGGGTCAGCGGCGTCTGGATGGGGTGATCCGAGGTCTGTCGCGGCATCATGACGTATCCCTTGTCACGTTCTTCGACCCGAGAGACGACATCTCCTCCGCGATTCGCCAGACAGAGAGCTACTGCGAGAAGGTCGTGACGCTAGTAAACGAGCGCTACGCGCTCACCACCCGGCAAAAGCGGCTCCTGCAAGCCCGGTCATTGCTCTCGCGCCGCAGTTTCGAGGCTTTCGTCTTTCACAGCGCTCCGATGCAGCAGACACTCGAGAAACTGGTCGCCGCTGGGGCCTACGACGTGGTCAGTTTCGAGTTCTCGCCGATGGCAACAAATCGCCCCCCGGACGGGAATGTTGCGGGCTGTGGCGCGGTCTTCGTCCTCGACGAACACAACATCGAATACGACATCGTCCGGAGGACCGCCTCTTCGGCGTTGAGCCTCGATCGGAGGCTCTACAGCCTGCTCGACTGGCGGAAGCTGCGACGCGAAGAGCAACAATCCTGGCGGCGATTCGATGGCTGCACGGTAACGTCGGCGCGGGACGAAGCGCTCCTGCGGCGAGACGTGCCCTTAGCGAGGACGGCTGTTGTACCGAACGCGGTGGACGTCGACTACTTCCGCCCGAAGAATGGCGGCGGAGCCACCGACTCGATGAGCCTCCTCTTCTTCGGCGCTGGAAACTATCACCCCAACACCGATGGATTGCTCTTCTTCTTCCGCGAGATCATGCCGCGCCTCAGGGCGCGCTACCCCGGCATCACGCTGCGGATCCTCGGACCGCTCATCCCACCGGAAATAGAGGCACACGCGGGCAACGGTGTCGAGGTGATCGGTGGTGTGGACGACATCAGACCCTATCTCGAACGCGCCACCGTGATCATCGCACCCCTTCGCATAGGGGGAGGGACTCGATTCAAGATCCTGGAAGCGATGGCGATGGGCAAGGCGGTGGTGTCGACGGCCGTCGGGGCCGAGGGGATCGATGTGCGGAACGGGTCTGACATCATGCTGGCCGACCGGCCAGAGGAGTTCGCCATACAGGTCGGTCGTTTGCTCGACGATGCAGCGCTGCGGCAGACGATGGGAAGAGAAGCGCGTCGGCTCATCGAACAGCGCTACAGCTGGGCCCGGTCGGTCAATAAGCTGGAAGACTTCTACGCGGAGCTCATGGGACGGCGCGCGGTGGCAGGAGGTCCCCCGACAGAAATCGGCTAGTGGCCGGGCATCGCGTCGAAGCGGGCGCGGGCCGGAAGGGTGAAGGTCTTCGTCGCCCCGGTGGGGTCGACCCACGGCCAGGTGTTGCCTCCGAAGAAGGCCGGTTTGCCGGCCAGGTAGAGGGAGGCCGGAAGCTGCTGCGGCGAGCTTGTCCAACGGACCTGGTTCGTGGCGTAGTCGAAGTTGCCCTCGCGGATCAGGGTCGAGAGCAGCTTCGTGTCCGCTGGGGCGTTCCAGTTCTCCGGGTTGTACCCGAGACGCCAGAGGCCGACCGGATCATCGTTCCAGGGGAAGGTGTCCTCGTAGGCAAAGGCAGAGAACGGCGCCGGAGACATACCGGCGTAGCCGAGCACGTTGCCGACGAAGCTGTACCACCAGTGTCCTTCCATCAGCCCGATGCAGCGGCGGTTCTGCGTATCGGTCAACGAGAGGGGGGCGATCGATCGGCGCTTGCCGGTCATGTTGTTGCGGAAGGCCGTGATGTAGACGGAGTTGCCCCAGGTGTTGTCGCCGTCGAAGTTGAAGGACTGGTTGCCCTCGAAGAGCTCGTAGTGCGGGGTGGTCATGTGCGAGCCGTTGAGACCGACCTCCATCCACTGCGTCTGGTTCCCGATGTAGCCGTCCTCCATGTAGTTGTAGCCGATGACGTTCCCGCCACCGGAGGCCCGCATCACCATGACCTTGTTCATGTTCCAGACGATGTTGTTCTCGACCAGGTTGTCGGCGGAGTACCACGAGAAGGAGATGCCGTAGCCGCCACCACCGGGGAAGGGCTGCTGGGTGCTGTG
>VBEY01000322.1 GCA_005889295.1 Chloroflexota bacterium
CGATGACGCACACCGGTGAGCCGGCGATGCGCGAGCGCCGTCTCGATCGGTTTGGTCGCGCGCAACACGGTCGGGTCACCGACCCGGACGAGCACGATCTCGCGTCCCACGAGCGCCTTCTCGAGGCGCCCGCGCACGACGTGGAGATCGGGCCACTCCGGCATCAGCCATGCACCGCCTCGAGCCAACGCGGCTCGGGAAGATCGAAGCGGCGCGCGGCCCAACGAAGGCACTCCTTGAGCTGGTCTCGCTGCCATCGGCGGACCCGGGGCAGCCCCTCGATCGGCGGCCGCCAGCCACGGTCCGCGAAATAGCCCGCGATCCCGGCAAGCGACGCGTCGATGAGCTCCGGCCTCAGCTTCAAGACCTCCTCGTACCACCCGAGGACGCGCTCGGCGGCGGGACCGCCCTCCGCCGCGACCGCCTGGCAGAACGCGACGACGTCGAACTCCGCCGGGCCGGCGCTCGCGAACGGCCAGTCGAAGATCCGGAGGCGATCGCCGTGGATGCGGACGTTGTCCGAACGTGTGTCGAAGTGCAGCAGCGCGAACGGCGGCCGGGCCTTCTCGAGGTCACGCTCGTGCGCGATGAACACCGGAAGCGCTACGGCGAGCCACTCCTCCGCCTCGGCGGCGCGTCGACCCGCAAGCGATGCGGTTCGTGCGATCTCGCCCGTCTTGCCGAGGGTTCGCCAGAACCTGGCGTGCTCGAGATAGCCGGTGCGGGGCAGCGACCGCGGGAGGCGCTTGCCAAGCGTCCTTCGGTGGAAACGCGCGTACGATCGCGCCGCCGTGCGCGCCTTCGCCGACGTCCATGGCGGGACGGATCGCGGGCCGAGGTCTTCCAGCAAGAGCACGTGCCAGCCATCACGTTCGAACGAGCCGTAAAACGTCGGCGCCCACGGCTGAATAAGCCGCTCGAGGGCCCGGTAGTTCTGCGCCTCGTGATCCATGAACCAGCGGACGCCGCTTCCCTTTGGCGCGGGGTAGCTCGCCTTGAAGAAAGCGCGCTTCCCGTTCGCGAGCCGGAGTCGGAACGTTGCCGACGGCGCATAGCCACCGTACACGCGTTCCGCGCGGGCGACCGGCGAGCCGAGGACCCTCGCCACCTTGTCTTTGATCTCTCGCGGAACCGCGGACCAGGGTGGCTTCGGCTCAGCGCCCTGCCGCGACACTGGACTTCATTTGCTGCCACGACTCGCGTGCTTCCTCGACGGAGCCCTCGTCCTCGATGGTCGAGATGTCTCCGGGGTCTTTGTCCAAAATCACCGCCTTCAGCACGCGCCGCATGATCTTGCCGCTCCGCGTCTTCGGCAGCATGTCGACGAAGTTGAGCTCACCGATCACCGCGAGCGGGCCGAGGTCGTTGCGGACCGTCGCGAGCAGCTCCTTCTTCAGCTGGTCCGATGGCTGCTGCCCCTGCTTCAGCACCACGAATGCGGAGATGACCTGACCGCGCAATTCATCTGGGCGCCCGGTCACGCCCGCCTCGGTCACGGCGGGGTGGCGCAGGAACGCGGTCTCGACCTCGATCGTGCCGATGCGGTGGTCTGCGATCTTGATGATCTCGTCGGCGCGCCCGCTGAACCAGACATAGCCGTCTTCGTCGATCGATGAGGCGTCGCCGGTGAAGTAAACGGATTTCCCGGGCACCTTGTCCCAATAATCGAGCGCGTACCGCTCGGGCTCCGCCCAGAGTCGCGCGGTGAGACCGGGGAATGGACGTTTGATCACGAAGATGCCCTTCTCGCCCGGCCCGAGCTCCTTGCCATCTTGGTCGACGACGGCCGCCTCGATCCCGGCGAGCGCCATCCCACCTGACCCCGGCTTGATCGGCAGCGTCGCGATCCCGTACGGATTGCCGACGACTGGCCCGCCGGTCTCGGTCTGCCAGTAGTGATCGATGACCGGGACTTTGTCCTGAAGGGCTTCTTTTTGCAGCCACTCCCAGGCTGGC
>VBEY01000323.1 GCA_005889295.1 Chloroflexota bacterium
GATGTACGCCGGCTCGTTTGCTTCGAGCTCGACGTGCGTGTCGTCCTGGCCGGCGCCCGCGGAAAGGAAGTCCTGCCAGGAGATCTCGTTTCTGACCCGCTCAGTCGATGCGGTCCGGCGCAGCATCACCACGCGCTCGATGGTCGGCGCGTCCGCGATCGCCTGCGAGACGATGCCGCGAAGCGGCACGTCCTTGCCTTTGCGATACGTGACGTCGGTCGCGAACAGCGCGCGGGCTCCGGCAAGGCGGATGCGCTCCCCGAGCGCTCC
>VBEY01000324.1 GCA_005889295.1 Chloroflexota bacterium
CGGGATTCGGCGCGGGAGCGCTCGGGGAGCGCATCCGCCTTGCCGGAGCCCGCGCGCTGTTCGCGACCGACGTCACGTATCGCAAAGGCAAGGACGTGCCGCTTCGCGGCATCGTCTCGCAGGCGATCGCGGACGCGCCGACCATCGAGCGCGTGGTGATGCTGCGCCGGACCGCATCGACTGATCGGGTCAGAAACGAGATCTCCTGGCAGGACTTCCTTTCCGCGGGCGCCGGCCAGGACGACACGCACGTCGAGCTCGAAGCGAACGAGCCGGCGTACATCCTCGCCACGAGCGGCACCACCGCGAAGCCGAAGCTCGCGGTCCACACCCATGGCGGATACCAGGTCTACGTGTATTCGATGGCGAAGTGGATGTTCGCCTTGACGCAAGACGACATCTGGTGGTCGACGAGCGACATCGGCTGGGTCGTCGGTCACAGCTACATCGTGTTCGGGCCTTTGCTCGTCGGCTGCACGACGATCGCATACGAAGGCGCGCTGGACCATCCGAACGCCGAGACCTTCTATGCGGTCGTCGAGCGGAACAAGGTAAGCGGCGTGTTCACCTCGCCCACCGCGGCGAGGCTCCTGATGCGGTACGGAACCGAACCCGCCCGTAAACACGACTTGTCATCGCTTGAGCGCGTGTTCTGCGCGGGTGAGGTTCTGAACGCGCCAGCCTGGGAGTGGCTGCAACAGGAAGCGCTCGGGGGCAAGGTCCCGGTCATCGATCACTACTGGCAGACCGAGACCGGCGGACCTGTCGTCGGCAACCCCTACGGCATCGCGACGCTGCCGATCCGGCCTGGCTCCGGCGGAATGCCGCTCGCCGGGATCGAGGCGGCCGTGGTCGACCAGGATGGCAAGGAGCTAGGACCGGGAGAGAAGGGAATCTTCGTGATCAAACGTCCGTTCCCCGGTCTCACCGCACGCCTCTGGGCGGAGCCCGAGCGTTACGCGAGCGACTACTGGGACAAGGTCCCGGGGAAGTCCGTGTACTTCACCGGCGACGCGTCCTCGATCGACGCGGACGGCTATGTCTGGTTCAGCGGCCGCGCCGACGAGATCATCAAGATCGCCGATCACCGCATCGGCACGATCGAGGTCGAGACTGCGTTCCTCCGGCACCCCGCCGTCACCGAGGCGGGAGTGACCGGACGTCCCGACGAGCTGCGCGGTCAGGTCATCTCCGCATTCGTGGTGCTAAAGCAGGGGCAGCCGCCATCCGCCCAGCTGAAGAAGGAGCTGCTCGCGACCGTGCGCAACGACCTTGGCCCGCTCGCGGTGATCGGCGAGCTCAACTTCGTCGACATGCTGCCGAAGACCCGGAGCGGCAAGATCATGCGGCGCGTGCTGAAGGCGGTGATCCTCGACAAGGATCCGGGCGACATCTCGACCATCGAAGACGAGGGCTCGGTCGAGGAAGCCCGTGAGTCGTGGCAGCAGATGAAGTCCAGTGTCGCGGCAGGGCGCTGAGCCGAAGCCACCCTGGTCCGCGGTTCCGCGTGAAGTGAAGGATGACGTGGCGCGAGTCCTTGGATCGCCCGTGGCTCGCGCGGCGCGCGTTTACGGCGGATATGCCCCATCCGCGACGTTCCGCATGGTCCTCGCCGACGGACGTCGCGCATTCTTCAAAGGCGTGAACGCGTCCAGCAACGTGTACATGCGGGGCGCGCTGCCACGCGAAGAGCGCGTGTACCGCGACCTTGGCCCATTCATCCGCCCGTGGGCGCCGGCATTTCTCGGCTCCATCAAGCGGCTCGACTGGCATGTCCTCCTTCTCGAGGACGTCGGACCGCAAACGATGCCGCCTTGGTCACCGGCGAAGGCCCGCCGGTCTGCACGCTCATTCGCGATATTCCACGCGAGCACGCATGGCCAGACACTTCCGCGCTGGCTGTCCCGCACCGAGCACCATGACTTTGCGGACCTCTGGCGACGTCTTTCCAAAACTGGCGAGCTTGCGAAGACAGCCGGCCTCGCGCAACGCCGCGCCGACGAGGCGCGGGAGTGGCTTGATGTCGCGCTACCGGCGCTGCGCGAGAGCGCGGGACGGCTGACGCAGCTGCGCCCACCCCACTCGCTGCTCCATTTCGACACGCGCTCTGACAACGTCCGCCTCCACGGAGAGCAGCTACGGATGTTCGACTGGAACTTCGCAAGCGTTGGTCCGCACGAGATCGACGCGGCGGCCTTTGCCCAGGCGACTGAAGCAGAGGGCGGACCACGGGTTGACCGGACGATGGCGTGGTACGCAGAGGTGATGCCCCTGCGAAAGGTCCACGTCGACGCGGCGGTCGCGGGGATCGCCGCGTACTTCGCGGACCGGGCCTGGCGTCCGCCGATCCCCGGCGTCCCCCGCGTCCGTGCGTTCCAGCGCCGCCAGCTGAAGGTCTCGCTCGCGTGGGCCGCTCGGCTGCTCGATCTTCCCGAGCCGCGTTGGCTCGAGGCGGTGGGTGGCTGATGCCGGAGTGGCCCGATCTCCACGTCGTGCGCGGGCGCCTCGAGAAGGCGCTCGTCGGACGCGAGATCGTGCTCGTCCGGGTCGGTGACCCGACCGTGTTGCGCGCGACCAAACCGATCGAGACGGCGCTCGCGCATCGCCGGCTCACCGGTGTGCGTCATCGTGGGAAGTTCCTGATCTTCGATCT
>VBEY01000131.1 GCA_005889295.1 Chloroflexota bacterium
GGGCATGTACTCATTGGTCATCACGGTGTCGTCGCGGACATCGAAGCCGAGCTTCTCCGTGTAGAACTTCTTCGCCGAATTCTGGTCGAGCACCCAGACGGTGGTATGCGAAAGCCCGGTGATCATGGCTCACCCCTTCGACTGATGGTCCCGCCGACGATACGGCCGTCCATGCGGCGCCGGCTTCTTCGCAATTGCGGAGTTGGCGTGCTCCACATGAGAACAAAGCACCCGGGGATGGGCGGCGGCCCACCACGGGCGATCTGCCGCTCGCGGTATTCCGACGGCGAAACGCCGACGTTTTCTTTGAACCGCGCGCTGAACGAGCCGAGGCTCGAGAACCCGACGAGATAGCAGATCTCGGTGACTGTGAGATTCACGGTGCGGAGCAACTCCCGCGCCCGCTCGATGCGTCGCTCCGACAGGTATGCGCGAGGCGTTCGCCCATAGGTGTCGCGAAAAGACCGCACGAAGTGGAACCGCGAGTACCCGGCCTCGCCTGCGATCGCGTCGAGATCCAGGTCTTCGGAATACGAGCGGTCCATGAGGTCCTTCGCCGCGCGGAGGTTCGCGAGACGCTCGACGTCGGGCGCTGTCGTCATGCCGGCTCGCGAACCAGGCCGTCCGCTTCGCGACCCGCCTCGTGCGGCAAGAAGCCAAGGGCGACGAACCCGAGTGCGACGTACGAGCCCGCCTGGAAGGCGACAAGGAGCGGAATCGGGCTGACCACCGACCCAAGTACTCCCGCGAGGACGGTGCTCGAGAGACGGAGCAGCGCCATGGTCGTGAAGATCGCGCCGAGGAGGCGCCCGCGGTATGCGTCGGCGGCGCTTGTCTGGAGGATCGTGTTGAACCCCGCGCCGAAGGCGACCGTCGTGACGCCAACGATCGCGATGATCACGAGGCCGATGACGATCTCCGGTCGCACAAGCGGCGAGACGAACAACAGCGCGTCGAGAAACCCGAACGCGATGCTCGCGAGGCCGAGCACGCGCCGGGGTGGCGCGCCGCGCGTGAGTTGGGCGACGAAGAGGCCTCCGGCGAGGCCGCCGACGGCCTGCGCGGTCATGAACCAGCCGAGCTCAAGCGCGGTGCCGCCGATGACGCGGCTCACCCACACCACGAAGAGGACCGACATCATTCCCTCGCCGAGCGCCGACAGTGCCGCGAGCACGAAGAGGACGCGGATCGTGCGCGAGCGCGTGACGAGCGCGAGGCCGTCGATCCACTCGCGCCAGAACGCGCGGTACCGGCCGGCAGCAACCGCGGCTGCGTCCTGGGTCTCCACGCGTTCCGGAGCGCCCGAGGTGCGAACGAGCGCCACCGAGACGCGAGGTATTCGACGCGAACGACCCCAGAGCGTTGGCAGCTACGAGATCACGCTGGTCGACGAGCCGCGGAAGCATCGCGCCTTCTGCGGGCCGAAGGAACCGGGCGACGAGCGATTCCGTGAACGCGACGAAATAGACGATCCAGACGTCGTCAGCCGAGCGGACGAACGCGAGCGGAAGGATCGCGAACGTAAGGATGAGATTCGCCGCGACCATCGTTCGCTTGCGATCCCACCGATCGACGAAGACGCCAGCCACCGACCCGAAGGCGATCTGGGGGACGAGCTCCGCGACGAACATCGCGCTCGTCGCAAGGGTCGACCCGGTGAGCTGGAAGACGTAGATGGGCAGGCCGATGAAGAGGACCCAGTCGCCGGTCGCGGAGATGAGGCTGGCGGTCCACACGAGCGCGAAGTCGCGGCGGCGGAGCAGGGAGAACATCGTCCCTACGCGGGTTGCGGGGCTTTCTGGCAGCTCGGGCAGTAATAGCTCTTGCGAAATTCGCCCGGGTGGTTGCCGACCTCGATCGGCGTGCCGCACTCGTAGCACGGGAGCCCCCGCCGCTCCTGCACCGAGCGCAGCTGGCGGCGGTCGAGCACAAAGCGCGAGCGCCGCGGCCCGCCATCGCGATTTCGCCGGAGCAGATCGCGCGCCGCGAGGACAACGCGGCGCAGATCGTCGTCGGCGAGATCGGCGATCTTGACCCACGGCCACGTGCCGGTGATGAACAGCGTCTCGTTTTTGATCTCGTTCCCGATACCGGAGAGCGTGCGCTGGTCGAGGAATGCGGTGGCGATGTCGCGCTCCGGTTGTGCGCGCAGGCGCCTCAGTCCCTCCTCGAGATCGAAGTCATCCGCGATGACGTCTGGCCCGAGCTCGGGGATGACCGGGTGGAGCGCGATCTCGCGCGCGGTCATGAGCTCGACCACAGGCGGGGTTTCGCACGGCGCGACATAGTCGTCGGTCCGAATAACCACGCGCGCCTTCGACGGCGCGAACCACCATCGCTGCCCGGGCCGGTAGACGTGCCACTGCCCCTGCATGCGCATGTGCGTGTGAAGGACGACGTCCTCACCGTCGGTGGTGAACGTGATGAGGAGATGCTTGCCGTTCGACTCGACTGCCTTCACCGTGCCGCCGACGATCTTTCGGCGCGCGGCCGCCGGGGTCATTTTTGCCGCGACGAGGTCGAATCCTGTGACGACGCGGCCGGCGAGCGCTCGTCGAAGCACGGTCGCGGTGCGAAAGATCGTGTCGCCTTCGGGCATGGCGTCGCTAGATGCGCGAGACGCGACGCAGGTAGCCGCGCGGCGTCCGCGCGAAGCCGGCCTCGCGCAGTGGATCCGCGAGAGGCGACTCGTCCACGGGAGCGCCGTCGACGGACTGGATAAATAGAGTGGTGCGCCGGTCGGGGCCGACCTCGGCCGCGAGCGCCGCCGCGAGTGCGTTTCGCGTCGGCTCGGCGTCGGCTTCGTCGTTGACGAACGTGAGGAGCTGCTCCTCCCCGCGACCGAGCCAACCCCCGAGGCGCCCGTCGACGAGGATCACGAGCGCGCCCGCGGTGCGCATCGGCTTGCGGCCCTCGGCACGCTCCGGCCATGAGAGTGCCGCCCCGTACGGGTTCGCAGGATCGGTCGCCGCGAGAACGACCGCGTGGGGCTCGTCTGTCGATGACTCGCGCGCCGCCCGGAGCCGGTCGACGGCCCCCGGCAGAGCGAACTGCGCGGCACCGAGGCCCGCAACGAAGTAGCCCCGCCGGATCCGGCCAGCGTCTTCCATCGCTTTCAAGATCCCGTACGCCCCGGCGAACCCGCCGCCGATCCCCTCCGACCGCACGACCTCACGGGTCAGGACACCGTGACGCTCGAGCAGCTGGCGGATCTGGGCGGTGGCACGCTCGGTCGGCGTGATCGGCGCATCCCCCGCGGCCTCGGTGAGAGACCAGCGTCCGGCGACATCGTCACGCACGGTGAAGCGCTCGAGGCTGCGCAGGTGAATCGTGCGGCCGACCGAAACGCCGCGGCGCGATCGGCGGATCGGAGCGAGCAGCGCGCGCACCGCGTGGAAGCTGTCGTTCGTGACCTCGCCCGCCCATACGAGGTCCCAGAGCGCGTCACCGAGCTCGGGCGCGAAGCCGCCGCGGGCCGCCGCGAGAAGCTGCGGAAAGAACGACGCGCCTCGCGCCTGCAGTACTTCGCGCAGGCGATCGTGGATCGGACGGTCCGGTCGTGTCTCGGGCGTGGGACGCAAGAGCGAGAAATGCTCCGCCAGGAAGAGCGCGATGCGACCGTCCTTCGGACCGAGCGCGCCGCCGCCCATCCACATGACGGCGCCCGAGCCAAGGAGGGCGTCGAGGTCGCGGGGGTCGTATTTCGCGACGCGCGCGGGAAGGATGCGCGCCTCGAGATCCGACGCCGGGACGAACGCGCCCTCGAGCTTCGCGATCGCGTCGAGGAGCGCGCCCTGTCCACGCTCGGGCGAATCGATCCCGTGCCACGCGGTGACGAATCGACCGAGCGCATCCTGCTCCACCGGCTCGACCTCGCGCCGAAGACGCGCGAGCGATCGCCCGCGAAGGGTCCGCAGGACTCCGGTGTCCATCCACTCGGCGTCTGACTGCCCGGGACGGAACTGCCCCTCCACCACCGTGCCGGCGTCCGCGAGGCGGCGCAACGCGTCGACGACTGGCGACTCGGCCAGGCCGAATCGCCGCGCCGGATCGGAGGCCAGGAACGGCCCGTGCGTGCGGGCGTATCGCCGTAACAGCGACACGAGTGGATCCGCGTCATCGGTTGTGAGGAATGCAGCGGGGAGGCCGAGGGGAAGGCCGACACCGAGGGCATCGCGGTACCGCCCCGCGTCCTCCGCGGCGATGAAGCGCCGCTCGCCGGCAACGCGAACGTCGAGCACGCGGCGCTCAGTGACAAGCGTTGAGATCCAGTCGTCCACCGCCGCGGGCTCGGCGCTGCGCGCGCCGATCTCCTCGGCCGTGAGATCGCCGAGACGAAGAAGTAACTCGTGAACGCCGTCCGCGTGACGCGCCGCCCGCTCGCGGACCAGGTGCTGCAGCGAAAGCTCGAGGTCCGTGATCGCTTCTTGATCGAGAAGCTCGCGAAGCTCCACCTCACCGAGGAGTGCGCGGAGCTGAGACGGATCGACGGTCAGGGCTTGCGCGCGCAGCTCCGCGAGAGGCGCGTCGCCCTCGTACATGAAGTTGGCCACGTAGTTGAAGAGAAGCGACGCTGCGAATGGTGACGGCGCGCGCGTGTCCACCGTGACGACGCGAAGCTTGCGCGACCGGATCGCCGCGAGGAGCTCGACCAGGCCAGGCATGTCGAACACGTCCTGGAGCACCTCGCGGAACGTCTCGAGCACGATCGGGAACGCCTCGTACCGGCTCGCCACGGCGAGGAGGTCGCCGGCGCGCTTGCGCTGCTGCCAGAGCGGAGCGCGCTGTCCGGGGCGTCGCCGCGGCAGGAGCAGCGCGCGCGCTGCGTTCTCGCGGAACCGCGCGGCGAAGAGCGCCGTCGTCGGCGCGCCCAGATTCGCGGCGCGCGCTCCGCCACCCCCGACGGCGAGGGACGCCCGGACGAGATCGCTCACCGTGTCGGGGTCGGGCAGCAGAAGATCGACCGGCGGAGGCTGATCGCTGGCGGGAAAGCGAACGACGATCCCGTCATTCGTCCAGAGGATGTCCGGCTCGTCGCCGTTTCGTTCGCGCACCATCGCTCCGATCGCCATCGCCCACGGTGCGTGCACGCGCGCGCCGAAGTGGCTGAGGACGCACACCCGCCAATCGCCCATATCGTCGAGGTAGCGCTCGATAACGATCGTGTGGTCGTCCGGCACGGTTCCCGTCGCGGCCTCCTGATCGCGGAGGTACTGGAGGAGATTCCGGGCCGCGCCCTCGGCGAGGGCGTGCTTCGTGACCAGCTCGTTCGTCGCGTCGTCCGGGCTGAGCGAGCGCATGCGCCGGGCGAGCGCGCCGATGGCCCGACCGAACTCCAGGGGACGGCCGACGTTCTCGCCGTGCCAGAACGGCATGCGGCCGGGGACGCCAGGCGCCGGCGAAACGAGCACGCGATCCTGCGTGATCTCCTCGACGCGCCAGCTCGAGGCACCGAGCAGGAACACGTCGCCTTCCTTCGTCTCGAAGACCATCTCCTCGTCGAGTTCGCCGACGCGGCCCTTGCCCTTCTCCGCTCCCGCGAGGAAAACGCCGTAGAGCCCGCGGTCCGGAATCGTGCCGCCGTTGGAGATCGCGACCACCTTAGCGCCCTCGCGCGAGCGCACGATCCCGGCGGTCCGGTCCCAGACGATGCGCGGCCTCAGCTCGGCGAATTCATCCGACGGGTACCGCCCCGAGAGCATGTCGAGCACACCTTCGAACGCGCTCCGCGGCAGCTCCGCGAACGGCGCGGCGCGGCGGATGACCCGCTCGAGGTCTTCCACACCCCAGTCATCCATCGCGGTCATGGCGACCACCTGTTGCGCGACGATGTCGAGCGGATTCCTCGGGTAGCGCAGTGGCTCGACCGCGCCGGCGAGCATGCCTTCGGTGATCGCCGCGCTCGCGAGGAGGTCACCGCGGTACTTCGGGATGATCACGCCGGTCGATGGCTCGTCGATGCGGTGGCCGGCGCGCCCGATGCGCTGCATGCCGCTCGCGACCGACGGCGGCGACTCGACCTGGATGACGAGATCGATGGCGCCCATGTCGATGCCGAGCTCGAGCGAGCTGGTCGCGACGAGGGCCGGCAAGCGTCCGGACTTGAGGTCGTCTTCGATCCGAAGGCGCTGCTCCCGCGCGATCGACCCGTGGTGCGCGTGGACCAGCTCCTCGCCCGCGAGCTCGTTGAGCGCGCCGGCCAGGCGCTCGGCGAGGCGGCGCGAGTTCACGAAGATGAGCGTGGAGCGGTGCGAGCGGATGAGCTCGAGGATCTGCGGGTGGATCGCGGGCCAGATCGACGACCGTTGCACCGCCGTGACCGGCCCGGTCGGGATCTCGGCCGGCTCGCCAAGACGGGCCATGTCCTCCACGGGAACTTCGACGCGGAGCTCGAGCCTCTTCTTGCGGCCTGCATCGAGGACCCGCACCGGTCGCGGCACGCCGTCGTCGAGGCCGCCGAGGAACCGCGCGATCTCGTCGAGGGGACGCTGTGTCGCGGAGAGGCCGACGCGCTGCAGCTTCGGCGCGCCACGACCGCGAAGCTCTTCGAGCCGCTCGAGCGTCAACGCGAGGTGCGATCCCCGCTTGGATGGGACGACCGCGTGAATCTCGTCGACGATCACGCTCTCGACCGTGCGGAGCGCGTCGCGCGCGAGGCTCGTCAGGATCAGGTACAGCGACTCAGGCGTGGTGATGAGGATGTCCGCGGGCTCGCGCTGGTAGCGGGCTCGCTCGCGCGAGGGCGTGTCGCCGGTCCGGATCGCGATGGTGGGCTCGCGATACGGAACGCCCAGGCGCTGCGCTTGACGGACGATCCCTACAAGCGGTTCGCGCAGGTTCCGTTCGATGTCGACGGCGAGCGCCTTCAGGGGCGAGACGTAGAGGATTCGAGTCGCGGCCTTTTTCGGGGCGGGCGAGAACATGAGGCGGTCGATCGCGGCAAGGAATGCCGCGAGCGTCTTGCCCGAGCCGGTCGGCGCCAGCACGAGAACGCTCTCGCCGAGGGCGATCGCGGGCCAGGCGACCTCCTGCGCGGGCGTGGGAGTTTGGAACGTGGCCTCGAACCATGCGCGGGTCGCCGCGTTGAAGGTCGCGAGCGGAGCACTCCCCACGAACACGAAGGGTACCGTTCCGCGGATGGAGATCGGGCTCGGTATCGACAGCCGTTTCGCTCTGAGCGAAGACGATCAGCGCGCTGTCGCCCGGGAGGCCGCAGCCCTCGGGTACACGAGCCTCTGGACGCCGGTCGGAAATACGCGAGAACCGTTCGATATCTGCGCGACCTGGACCCAGTCGAGCGGACTCCCGTCGGGAATCGCGGTCGCGCCGATTTCCGCGTGGTCGCTCGACGATCTCGCCTCTGTATCAAAGGAAACAGTCGAGCGGTGCTCGGGCAAGTTCACCCTCGGCGTCGGAGTCGGACGAACGAGCGACGCCCCCATCCGCGTGATGCGCCAGACGATCGACGCGCTGCGCCCGCGCCTGCTGGACGTGCACATCTATCTGGGCGCGCTAGGACCCCAAATGCTCCGGCTCGCTGGCCAGCGCTACGACGGCGCTGCGCTGAACTGGTGCACCAGCGAGCATGTGCGTTGGAGCCGCGAACGAGTCCTCGCCGGTGCGCATGCGGCGGGCCGAGATCCGTCGTCCATCCGCCTGCACGAGTACGTACGTGTTTGCATCGACGAGGACGAGCAGGCCGCGCGTATCGCGTTCGCGAAGATGGTCCTCTTGTACGCGCTCGCGCAACCCGGCACGGATAAGACCAAGGGCTACCGCGGGCACTTCGCGCGGATGGGATTCGACGACGCGCTCACGAAGCTCGAGTCGCGACGCACGAACGGCGCGAGCGAGGACGAGCTCGCCCGAATTGTTCCGGAAGAGCTCCTGCGCCGTGTCGGGTACTGGGGTCGGCCCGAAGACGCAGGCCCGGCGTTTCTGCGGCTTGCCGAAGGTCTAGACATCGCCGTCGTTCGTCTTGTGCCGGCGCGTGCCAACGATCTCGCCGCCGCGCGCGTCGCGATGCGGGCCTGCTCCCCGATGCGCTAACGGACCTGCTCAGCGAGGCCCACCAGATCGCGCAACAGGACCGCGTGCGATGAGACCTCGTAGGTCATGCCGTTCTCGGTCCACCGAACGGCGCTTATGGAGATGGCCTCGACCGAATAGTTGGCGGCGTATGCGCCGTGGACCGACAGCTCCTCGGCGAGCGCGTTCCTAGGCCGGATGATCGCCGGTGCGTCGGGAAGCATCGCGACAATCACGATTTCATCCGAATCACGCAGGCGGAATGCCCGAATCGTCGGCGCGGGGCGCGCGAGCCCGGAGATCCCATCGACACGCTGGTTGAGCATCTCGGCAGCGAGGCCGTCTGGGAGCTGAAGGTCGAGCGTCGGTAGCGGCTTCGGCCTCGCGAAAGCCTCCTCCAATATCGACTGCCCGGTCGCGACAGCGCGCGCCGGCGAGTAATGCGGAAGCGCCGCGACCGCTAACAGAGTCGCGGCAGCCACGGCCGCCGCGGCGATGGACAGCATCCGACCGAGTACCGGCGAGATCGACGGCTGTGCCGCAGCGCCTTCCAGGTCGAGAATTACCCCAGCCATTCCCCCGCGCCCCTTAGAAGCGAACGCTCGCTCCCTTGGCCGTAGCGTAGGCCCACACGTCAAGGTCGGGTACATCCAGACCATGCAGTGTGAGGATCGTGCAGATCTGGGATCGGTGGTCGCTGCCGTGATGCGAGAACTGAGCGAGCGGCACCCAGAGCTCTAGGTCCAGCTTCCGCCGCTCGTCGTGGATCCGGCGGTCGAAGTCGTGCTCCTTCGACCTGAAGAGCTGTTCGACCGCATCGCGAACGCGGGCCAGACGCGATGCGGTCTGCTCAAGCGGCGTGTCGTCGCTCAGCTCGAGAAACGGCTGCGGGATCAGACCGTACGTGTTGAGGTACCCCTCATCCGCGCGAACGATGTGCGCGAAGGTCTTTTGGATCGTGCCGTAGGTTCCCGGCGCGGTGAGCTGCAACTGCTCCATCGTGAACGAGCGGCAGCGCTCGAGCAGCATCTCGGTCGCCCAGACGTCGTGCCGCATCTGGCGGAGCATCGGTGCCGTGCTCATCGTGTCTCTTTGACCTCGCGGCTTGCGCCGAGCTCCATCGCGTATGGCCAAATCTGCAGATCGAGCGTCTCCAGACCGTGCGTGCTGAGGATCGTGTCGATCTGCGAGCGGTGATCGATCCCGTGGTAGACGAACTGCGCAGCGGGTGCCCACGCGGCCATCTCGAATCGCGGCGCGCCTGCACGACGCAGCGGTGTGTCAGCGATGACGCGATCCGGATCGGGGCTCCCCTTCGCGAAAAGCCGCTCCACGGCGTTCGTGACGTGCGCGATGTGCGCGGCAATCCCTTCCAGCGTCAGGTCCGGCTCACGTAGCGGCGGCTCGTGGAGAAGCGAGCCCAGCAGCCGCACGAGATACCCCTCCTCGGCCGACACGATGTGCGCGAGCGTCTTGCGAATCGTCCCGTACGTACCAGGCACCGTGAGATCCAGCTGTTCGTCGGTGAGGGCGCGGCATCGCTCGAGGAGCCGCTCATTGGCCCATATGCCGTGCCGCATCTGCCGCAGGAGGAAGTCGGTCAAACCTCAGTCCCCATCGTTTCGCGAGATGCCGTTCACGATGCCATAGGTCCAGGCGCCGATCTTCGGCGTCGTCCGGCCGTGGGCACCGAGGATCGTCGTAGCTTGCGCCCGATGCTCGTTGCCATGGTGGATGAGCTGCGCGAGCACGATCCCCACGGTGGTCTGATCGTCGCCCGGAGCGATCACGCGATCCGCATCATCGCGCGCCGCTATCGCGATCGCACGGGCGCTTGTCAGCTCGGAGATCGCGACGAGATCCTCGAGCGTGCGTCGCTCCGTCTTGCGCACCGGCGCCCCGAGCACCTCGCCGGTCAGCAGCCGGATGTAGAACTGCTCGCCACCGACGATGTGCTGAAGCGTCAAATACAACGTTCCGTACGTGCCGGGGACGCTGAGATCAAGTGCCGCTGGCTCAAGACCGTCACAGAACTCGAGCAAGGTCTTGTTCGCCCACGCGTTGTGTTGGAGGACGTGGTCGAGAACGCTGGTCGCCATCGCCCTAGGTCTGAAGCAGCGGACTGCCACGCTTGATGAATCTGCCGCGGCCTTTCTTGCCGACGAACTTGTCCTTCTCGACGATGACTTCCCCTCGCGAGAGCACGACCGAGGCCTTGCCCTTGACCCGGCGACCCTCGTACGGGTTGTAGTCGACGCGCATGTGATGGGTCTTCGCGGAGATCGTCGACGTCGTGCGCGGATCCCAGACCACGATGTCGGCGTCGCTGCCTACCGCGATGGTGCCCTTCTTCGGGAACATACCCATGAGCTTCGCCGGCGTCGTCGAGGTGACCTCGACCCAACGGTTCAGCGTGATCCGCTTCTGCACGACCCCGCCGTCGTAGAGCAGCACCATACGGGTCTCGACCCCGGGCGCG
>VBEY01000132.1 GCA_005889295.1 Chloroflexota bacterium
GACCTCGTCGCGTTGGCACGCACCGTCGCGCGCGAGCTCGGCGAGAACGCGGGTCGCGAAGTCACGGTGCGTGGGCCGTCGTCCCAAGCGGAGCCGGCCAGCGTCGACATCATCCGGATCGAGGAAGTCCTCACAAACTTGATAGACAACGCGATCAAATACGGGGCTGCGGATCAGGCGGTCGAGGTCGACATCGCGGAGGAGCCCTCGCGCGTGCGCATCACCGTGAGCGACCGCGGTCCAGGTGTCCCTCCTGCGGAACGAGAGCTAATCTTCGAACCGTTTCACCGTGCGAGTCCGGGCACCAAGGGAGTGGGACTCGGGCTACACGTCGCGCGCGAGATGGTCAGGCTTCACGAGGGTTCACTGACGGTCGAGGACCGGGTGGGCGGCGGCGCGAGGTTTGTGCTGGTCCTGCCGAAGGTCGCCAGCGGCGCCGGGTAGTGGAGCGGTCTCTCCTTTAGCCACGGGCACCGCAAGTCCGCTTGCGCCGGACCGTGAGCTCAGGAATGTTCCGGTCTCGCCGCTCGATCGCTCGAGCTGATCAAGGCCCAAACGTGCACGACGCACGCGCTCCCGGGAGAGCGCGACGAGCGTCGCCTCGATGTGGCTGCCGGCGGGATAGGGATCGGTCGTGCCTCGGAGGCCGAACTTCAGGTACACCGGTGCCGCCACGCGAACGATGTCCGCGATCTCGTAGAAACGCACGAACCCGCCGAGGTTGTCCGGGCACTCCACGTAGATATCTAGCGGCACCTCGATGGCCGCGCGAATCGCCGCGATCTGAGCCAACGTGAGGTCCGTCGGCAGATTGATGGTGCTGGCGCCGAGGTCGGCGATGACCCGTGCCGACGCGGGGTTCGCGACAGGAAGCATCACCGAGACCTTCGCCTGCATGTCCGCGGGTAACTCGCCCGCGGCCCGCATCGCCGCGAACATCGAGAGCACCCCCAGGTCCTGGATCAGCACGCTGCGGATCCCGTACGCGGCCGCGCGGCGGACGTCCTCGAGGACCGCAACGAGCTGCTCCGTCCCGCGCGCGGACGGCGCGACGAGGGGACCCATCGGCGCGCGCGCCATCGCGGAGGTGTCCCATCCGGCGTTCGGACGCGCGAAGAGGCTGATCTCGACACCGGCGGTCGCGCCGAGGCGCGCCATCTCGTCGAGCTCGCCATCGGTGTGCATGAAGACGCCGCTTCCCTGCGAGATGCGAACGACGGGGACCTCGCGGCGTTCGGCCTCGTCGAGCACCGCTTCGATGGCGCGCGGTCCCTCCGTGCTCGGGATCTCGACGCGGTAGTGCGTGCCGTCGGGGAAGCGCTTTGCCGAGTCGGGCAGTTCGCCGAGGTCGCGGTCCGGCAGTCCGGCGGAGGCGAGGAAGCGTCTCGTCGCGCTACGTGCCATTGCGCGCCTTCGCGTACAGGACCGGCCGGTCGCGCGATGGAATGAGGACAGAGACGGACGGATGATGGCGGCGCACGACGTCGACGAGGTGCGCGGGAAAGCCGAGGTTCTGCGGGAACGTGTCGTAGTGCATCGGCACGAGTACGTCGACACCTGCATCGTCCGCGAGCCGCGCCGCCTCGCGATGATCCATGTTCCCGACAACTCCCGCCGCCTCGCGGAAGTGATCCCGGCCGTTGATCGGCAGAAGCGCGACGTCGGCGCGCAGCGCTCGCAGGCGCTCCGCCTGTCCGTCGTACACGATCGTGTCGCCCGCGTGGTAGACACGCGCGACGCCGTCGTCGAGGACGTACCCGAGATACCGGTACAGGCCCCCCGAGAGCTCGCGCCCGAACGTGTACGCGTCGGCCATCCCGACCCCGTGGCGCGCCGGCACCGGGTGAAGGGTCACGCCGTCGAGGCGGATCCGCTCGTCCGGCTGCGCGCCGATGAGGCGCTCCCGCGGCACACCCGCGGCCGCGACGGCGTCGACCAGCGGACGCGGGACGACGAAGCGCGCGTCGGGAGAAGCGCGCGCGACGCGAGGCAGCGACGCGAGGTCGAGGTGGTCGTAGTGCTCGTGCGAGCACGCCACCAGGTCCACGCCGACCGCGTCCTCGGGATCGAAGGCCGGGGCGGAGACGCGCTCGGGCATCGGCGCGAGAAACGGATCGAGCAGGATCACGAGGCCGCCCGCCCGAACCGCGAATCCCGCCTGGCCGAGCCACCAGAGCGCGATCGTGCCAGGCGCGAGGTCGAGGGCCCGGAGGGCGACGGTCGGGCTGGCCGCGACGCGTGTCACTTCGCGGCCGCCGTCGCGCGAGCCCCGCGATGGGTGGCGATGAGCCCGCGGTACCACTCACCGCTCGCTTTCACTCGCCTGCGCTGCGTCGCATAGTCGGTGTGCACGATGCCGAAGCGCTTGCTCGTGCCATGCGCCCACTCGAAATTGTCCATGAGCGTCCAGATGAAGTAGCCGCGGAGCGGTACGCCCTCAGCGATGGCCGTCGCCGCGGCGTCGAAGTGGCGCGCCAGGAACGAGACGCGGGCCGGATCGTCCACGCGATCGTCGACGATCGCGTCGTCATACGCCGCGCCGTTCTCGGTGACGTACACGTGCCGCGGCGCGTAGTCCTCGTGCACTCGGAGGAGAAGCTTGCGGAACGAGGCGGGGTGCACCTCCCATCCGATGGCGGTGTGCTCCGCTCCTTCGGGGTCGACGCGATCGGCGCGTAGCGGACCGGCGCCCGCTCGCACGATGCGGCGCGCGTAGTAGTTCACGCCAAGGAAGTCCAGCGCGCCGTCATAGCCAACGAGCTCGTCACCGCGATCGAAGTACGGGCGGTAGAGCTCGAGCATGTCTTTCGGATAACCGCGGCCGAAGAGCGGATCGAGGAACCAGCGGTTGAGATATCCGTCCATGCGCCGTGCTGCCTCGGCGTCGTCCCCCGTATCGCTCGCGGGATCGCACGGCGAAAGATTTAGTGCGATCCCGACGCGCGCGTCGCGGTGCGCCGCGCGGACCGCTCTCGCGGCGTCGCGGTGCGCGAGAAGAAGGTGATGACTGACGCCGACTGCCGTCCGAAAGTCGCGGACCCCGGGCGCGTGAACGCCAACCCAGTGACCGGCGTACGCGACGACCTCGGGCTCGTTCAGGGTCATCCAGTCACCGACCCGGTCGCCCAGACGGCGCGAGACGACGTCGGCATACCGGCCAAAGGCGGCCACGGTCTCCGGTGAGGACCAACCGCCCCGCTCTTGAAGCGCCTGCGGGAGGTCCCAGTGGTAGAGCGTGACGAACGGACGGATGCCTTTGCCGAGCAGCTCGTCGACGAGCCGGTCGTAGAAGGTGAGCCCGGCCTCGTTCACCGCGCCGCTCCCGTCCGGTATCACCCGCGGCCAGCTGATCGAGAGGCGATAGGCGTTGCACCCGAGATCGCTCTGGAGTGCTACGTCCTCGCGCCAGCGGTGGTAGTGGTCGCACGCAATGTCGCCGGTCTCCCCGGTCGAGATGGCTCCGGGCTGTCTGCAGAACGTGTCCCAGATGGATGGGCCTTTCCCATCGGCGTCGTGGCCGCCCTCGATCTGGTAGGCGGCCGTCGCAGTTCCGAAAAGGAAACCGCGCGGGAACCGTCGGGCGAGTGCGACCGTATCGCTCATCGGGGAGGCTCCGCGTCGGGCCAGTCAAGCCCCATGCGCGCATTGATTCCGCCGTCGACATAAAGGAGCTGCCCGGTCACGTAGTCCGCGGCGGGCGAGACGAGGAAGGCGACGACCCGTGCGACATCGGCCGGCTCGCCCAACCGGCCCCACGGCACGCGCCGCGCGGTGCGCTCGCTCGAGTATCCCGGCATCTCGAAGTATCGCGGCGTCTCGATGAGCCCGGGCGCGACCGCGTTCACACGGATCTTCTTCGGCGCGAGGTCCATCGCGAGCGCGCGCGTGAACGAGTTGAGCGCGCCCTTCGTCGCCGCGTACGCGGCGTGACCCGGAAACCCCGCGCCACCGTGGATCGAGCTCACGCTCACGATCGATCCGCCGCGGCGCGCAAGGTGCGGCACCGCCTGCTGCGCGCAGAAATAGGCGGCGCGCACGTTCACGTCGAAGAGCTCGTCGTACTCGGGCTCGCTGAGCGCGAGCGGATCCTTCGACTTCGTCACCCCAGAGTTGTTCACGAGCACGTCGAGCCCGCCGAGCTCTGCCGCGGCCTCGTCGACGACCCGGCGGCAATCCGTCACGCGCGCGAGGTCCCCGCGCAGGACCGACGCGCGGCCGCCCGCGGAGGTGATCTCGATGCAGACGTCGCGCGCGCCCTCGCCGCTGTGCGCGTAGTGGATCGCCACGGCCGCGCCCTGACGAGCGAGCTCGCGCGCGATGCCCTGGCCGATGCCGGTACCGGCCCCGGTCACGAGCGCGCGGCGGCCCTCGAGCGGACGGCTCACACGCGCTCCCGCTCGCGCCCGCGCATGTGCCAGCGGTCGCCGAAGAGGTTGAGATGGATGGGCTTGCGCGGGTGCGCCGCGATCACTTCTTCGTCGAGGGTGATCCCGAGACCCGGCCCCGGCGGCAAGGGGAACGATCCATCGGTGACCACCGGTACGCCGCGCGCCGCTTCGCTCACGAACGGATCGACGAAGTCGTTGAAGTGCTCGAGGATCTTGAAGTTCGGCATCGCGGCCGCGAGGTGGAGCGCCGCGGCGGTCGACACCGGACCGCCGACGTTGTGGGGCGCGACCATCACGTCATAGGACTCGGCCCAGGTCGCCAGCTTCCGCGTCTCGGTGATCCCGCCCATCATGGTGAGGTCCGGTTGGATCACGTCCGCGGCCTGGAGCTCGAACAGCTCGCGGAACTCGTGACGAACATGGATGCGCTCGCCGGTCGCGATGGGGATGTTCACGTTGCGCGCCACCTTCGCGAGCGACTTCAAATTTTCAGGCGGCACGGGCTCCTCGATCCACCCGGGCCGGTAGGGCTCCAGCTCGCGCGCGATGGCGATCGCTTGCGCCGGCGTGAAGCGGCCATGCATTTCGACGAAGACATCGCCGTCCGGACCGACGCCCTCGCGGGCCGCCTCGACGAGCGCGATGGCACGGCGGAGCTCGGCGTGCGGGAGTTCCTGCCAGGCGGTGCCGAACGGATCGAGCTTCACCGCGCGGTAGCCCTTCCCCAGCGCCGCGCGTGCGGCGTCGCGGATGTCATTCGGCGTGCGCTCGACTGTGTACCAGCCGTTCGCGTAGGTCGGGATGCGCTCGCGGATCGGCCCGCCCAGGAGCTGATAGACGGGCAGGTTGAGCGCCTTCCCCACGATGTCCCAGCACGCCATATCGATCACAGCGAGTGCCGACATCGCGACCTGGCCGGCGCGCGCGTAATCGTCGCGGATCATGTGGCGCGAAAGCGCCTCGAATGCAAAGGGGTCGGCGCCGATGACGTGCGTGGGCACGGCCTCTTCGAGGTACCCGAGGAGCGCGCTGGTGTGGTTGATCATGCGCACTTCGCCGACGCCCTCGATGCCTTCGTCGGTGCGGACCACGACGAAGGTGAGGTTGCGCCAGGCGGCCCCAAGCACCAGCGGGCGGACCTCGGTGATCTTCATCCCTTGATCCCCGTCGTGACGATCCCGCGCACGATGAAGCGCTGCGCGAACGCGAAGAACGCGATCAGCGGCAGGACGTACAGGGCGACGCCGGCCATCGTCACGGTCTGGAGCGGGTTGCCGTGCGGATCCAAGTACGCGTTTGCCATGCGCACGGCGAGCGTGGTGTTGTCCTGGCGGAGGAGCAACGCCGGGTAGAGCCAGTCGCCCCAGACCCACAGGAACATGAAGATCGCGCTCGCCGCGATCGCGGGGCCGGCGTTCGGCATATAGATCTGGAGGAAGATCCGAAGCGGCCCCGCGCCATCGACCTCGGCCGCGTCGTCGAGCTCGCGGGGAAAGCTCGCGAAGAACTGACGGAAGAGGAAGATCGCGAAGGGGCTGCCAGAGAGTCCCCACAGGATCCACGGCCAGTACGTGTTCGTTAGGCCGAGACGGGCGAACAACACGAACTGCGGAACGAACAGGACGAGGTTCGGCACCATCCACGTGGCGATCACGAGCATGAAGAGCTTGCCGCGCCCTGGGGCGCTGTGGCGCGCGAATCCGTACCCGACGAGCGCGCTTACGAGCACGGCGAGCAGGGCATAGGCGGTGCTGAGGACGAGCGAGTTCGTCGCGAAGTGACCGAAGTCGGCGAGCTCCACGGCCAGTTCGTAGTTCGCCCACTGCAGGACACTCGGGAAGAGCGCCGAGCCGTACTCGGATTGTTTCTTGAGGGAGGTCACGAGGAGCCAGAAGATGGGCAGCGCGAACGCGATCGCCGCGACGACGACCGGACCATAGCGGACTCCGGTCTGCGCGGGCGACGTGCGACGGCGAGCGAGAGCCAGGCTCATGGCTCGACCCCGTAGAAGACCCAGCGTCGGCTGGTCTTGAAGAGGAGCACGGTCAGGCCGAGAACGACCGCGAAGAGAAGCCAGAGCAGCGCCGATCCGTACCCGAAGAGCTGCTTGGTGAAGATCTCGATGTACGCGTGCACGACGTAGAAGTAGTTGTCGCGCGGCGGCACCGTCCCCGGGTTCAGCCCGAGGATCCCCGGCGAGAGCAGCATCGGCTGCACGAGGATCTGCAGCGCGACGATGATCCCCGTCACGAGGTTGAAGAAGATGACCGGAGTGAGCAGAGGCAGGGTGATGAAGCGGGTGACCTGCGTCCGGCTCGCGCCGTCGATCATCGCGGCCTCACGGTATTCCGCAGGGATTCCCTGCAAGCCCGCAAGGAAGACGACCATGCCGCCGCCGGCGGCTCCCCAGATCGTGAGGAGCGCAAGCACAAACGTCGGGTACTCGACGAGCCACCGTACATTGAAGTCGGGCAGGACCACGCCGAGTGCCGCGTTGACGAGACCGCCGCTCGGGTCAACGAAGATCTTCCAGATCCACACGCCGGCGACCACGGGGATCACGTACGGCAGGTAGAAGATCGTGCGGAACGCGTTCGAGAACCGGATGGGTTGGTTGACCATGAGCGCGAGCGCGAGCTGCAGCACCAGCCCCACCGGGACGACCACCAGCATGAGCAGGAGCGTCCGGCCAAGCGCGTACTGCGCGTCGGCGTCGCCCAGCGCTCGCGCGTAGTTGTCGGGTCCGACAAAGCGCAGGTAGTCCAGATTCAGCCCGTCGTAGTTCGTGAACGACATGACGAAGGCCCCGACGAGCGGGATCGCACTGAGGAGCACGAAGCCGAGCAGCCATGGCGAAATCAGGAGGTAAAACGTCACCGCCCGTCGCACCCCCCGGCGGCGCCACGCCTCACGACGCGGGATCGTTCGCGGCAGGACTTGCGTCGCGCCGGCCATTAGCCGCCGATGATGCGCTTGCCGTCCGCGATCGCGGTGTTGACCTCCGCCTCGATGTTCTGAACGAACTTCTCGAACGTGATCTGGCCCTTGAGGGCGGGCTCGAGGTTCTTCTTCCAGCTCGTCGCGAAGGTCTCCTCCCCGATGTACGGGTTGAACTGCAGGATGAAGTCGCTCTTCGAAAGCTCGCCCTGCAGGACCTTCTGCACCTGCTTCTGGAACGCCGATTCCTGCGGCATCTGCGAGTAGAGCGACTTGAGTCCGGGCACGCCCCACCCGCTCTTCGCGCGGTCCTGCGCGGGTTTGCCGCCCATGTACTGCTCGAACACCGCCCAGGCCGCGTCGGCGTCCTTGGTCTGCGAGGAGACGACCCAACCAGTCGCGGTCATCGTCGGGTCGCGGCGCACGCCCGCCCAGGTCGGCGCGGGAAGAAAAACGGTCTTGCCCTTGGTCTTGTCGCTCTCTGCCATCGCGCTGTACCAGTAGCCGTACTGGAGGATCGCGATCTGGCCCTCGTTGAAGTCGGCGCCCATCCAGTTCGGGCTGGGATCGATCGGCGTCTGGTTCACACCATCGGCGGCGAGGTCGTAGAGATAGCGGATGACCTTCGTCGCCTCGGGGTTGCTCGAGATCGCGATCTTGGAGAAGTCGTCCGTGTAGAGGGACTGTTGCTTCTCGGCGAGCATGTTCATCGCCGTCCGGTCGATCCACGCGTCGTTGTTCGAGTGGACAAAGCCCCAGTAAACGCGCTTGCCCGCGGCCTTCTTGTTGACCTTCTTGGCGAGATCGCGAAGCTCGTCGTACGTGAGGGGCGTCGTGTCGCTCGGCACCTTTACGCCCGCGTCGTCGAATGCGGTCGTGTACGCGAACAGCGTGAAGTCGGGCGACCAGTCCTTGACCATCCCGTACAGGTCACCCTTTCCGACCTGCTTCCCATCCCACTTGTAGAAGTTGTTGGCCGGGGCGAGGTCGTCAGGCTTGAGGAGCTTGCTGTTCGCGAAGTATGGCTGGAGGTTCTTCACCATCTTCCGCGAGATGTACTGCGGCACGCCGGCCGCCTGAACGCGAAACACGTCCGGCGGGTTCCCGGCGGCCCACATCGCGTATAGCGTGGTGAGGTTGCTCGGGACGATCTCGATCTTCAGCTTCGTGGCGGCTTCGAGGGTTTTCCGGTCGTCGTCGTTGAACTCGTTCGGATCGGTCATGACGACGACCTTTCCGCTCCCGCCGGTCTTGGCGGGCTGACAGGCCGCGAGGATGGGTGCGGCGACGGCCGCGGCAGCAAGGGCGCCGGCTCCAATCAGGACCTCTCGGCGTGTGGTGCCAGGCATCAGGCCCTCCTTCCCCAGTGCGCTTTAAGCGCCCCGGGCCGGATGTGACCGGTAACATAGCCCTAATTTTAGGGTTGTCAAGTGCTTGGCGAAACGGGTCCGGGTAGAGTTCGGCACGTGAAGGGCGCCACCATCCGGGATGTCGCGCGGCGCGCGCGCGTCTCGCACCAGACCGTTTCCCGGGTGATCAACGGGCGCGAGAGCGTGACCGCCGAGACCCGCGACCGCGTCGTCCGCGCAATCCGTGAGCTCGAGTATGTCCCCAGCGCCGTCGCGCGCAGCCTTTCCTCGCAGCGCACCCACACGCTCGGGATGGTCACGACTGACGTGAGCGACCACTTCTTCGCCGAAGCGGTCGCCGGCGCCGAGGCCGAAGCACGGAAGCGCGGCTACTTCCTGATCATCGGGAGCATCGAGGAGGGGTCCGAGGACGACGAGCGCACCTACCTTCGCCTCATGCTCGAGCGCCGCGTCGAGGGCCTCATCGTCGCGGTCCCGCGCCTGCGACTCGCGGAAGACGACCTCCTCGCCGACGCCGTCGCGCGGATCCCGACGGTGCTCGTGGCGTCGGATATCGACCTTGCGGGTGCCGACCACGTCGACATCGACAACCGCCGCGGCGGCCACGAGGCGACGGCGTACCTCGCCGCACAGAATCACCGCTTCATCGCCACGATCACCGGGCCGCTCGACTGGCCCTCAGCCCGCGCGCGGCTCGATGGCTACCGCGATGCCTTACGCGACGCGGGAATCTCGGCGGACCGCAGCCTCGTGGAGCCGTGCGTGGACTGGGGTCTCGACAGCGGACGGCGCGCGGCGGAGCGCCTGCTCGAGTCCGCGCCGAGACTGACGGCGATCTTCGCGCAGAGCGACCTGCTCGCCCTCGGCGCGATCGCGGCGCTTCGCGGGCGCGGCATGCGCGTGCCCGAGGACGTCTCGGTCGTCGGCTTCGACGACATCCCAGTGTCGAGCGTCTTCGATCCCCCGCTCACGACGGTGCGCCAGCCGATGCGCGAGGTCGGCGAGCTCGCCGCGCGCCTCATCGGCGACCGGGCGTCATCGCCACGCAAAACGAAGGGGGCCCGCCACATGCTCAGGGCACCGCTCGTGATCCGCGGAAGTGTCGCGCGACTGGATGGATCGGCGCGCCGGTAAGCCGCCGGTCGCTAGCCGACCGGCCAGTGCTCAACGATTAGACCGATCATCGGAAAATCTGCGGGATTTCCCGTCACGAGCCGAGCCGTGACGCCGACGGCGGCAGCCGCGATCAGGCAATCCGATTGGCTCAAGGTAATGCCCTTCGCGGCGAAGTCGCGCCTCCACTGACCGGCGCGCTGGCCCTCATCGCGACCAAGTGGCGCGATCTGGAGCGCCAAGAGCAGCCGCCTGATCGCCGCCTCTTCCTCTCGGCGCGCGCCCCGCCAGAGCTCCTCGACGTTGATCGCGCAGACAAACGGTGGCTCAGTGCCTGGGCGGAGCGATCTGAGCCGGTCGGCGGCCGCGCGTCCGCGGAGTGCATCGATAAGAACGGTCGTGTCCAAGAAGAGTCGCGGCACGGTCAGCCGACTCGGCGGGCGTCACCCCGACGCTGTGTACGTACCCACTTGGCCGGGTCCTTGTCCCAATCGTGACCGCCCTCATCGATCTTTCCGAGCGAAGCCAGGATGTCATCCCAGCGCCGTTCATCTTCGAGCGCGCGGCGAACTGTCTCTGCGATGAAAGCGCTGCGCTTCCGTCGCCCAACCCGCCGGTCGAGCTGCGCCACGAGACGTTGCTCCAGGCTAATGTGCAGACGCATGCACACACGTTAGCACACAACCATCAAGCATCCGGAACGACCTCGCTATGGCCTCGGCTTGTCCTCCAGCCAGAGGCACCCCATGGATCGGCAGTCGTGTGGCTGATAAGTCGCGTGGCGAGGGCGCCAGAGCAACATGAGCAGACCGACTGCGGTCAGAACCACAAATGCCAGGACAAAGGCAACCTGACCTTCAACCGTGAGCATTTCGAGAAGAGCGTTACCCATTCCCTGTTCCCCTTGCGTCTCTGAACGGCACCCGCTTGCGCCGCGCTTCCTCAGCGGAAACTTTACAGCGCCGCTGAGCGGCGCTCGGTGTCAGGGGGTGGTCAGCGGCCGACGCGTTTGCGTGCGTAGGCTCGTGTGTCTGCGTTCTCCACCAGCGCCTCGGCCGTCCGTCCATCCATGGGATACGAGGACACGCCCCACGAGCGCGCCGGCATCTTGATCGCGCCGCCGCCGGGCAGCTTTACGTCAGTCGCGTCGAGGATCTCCATCAAACGGATGACCACTTTTTCGGCCTCTTCGCGCGGCGTGTCGGGCATGACGATCGCGAACTCGTCGCCGCCATATCGGGCCGGCACGTCCTCGGTCCGGACCCGCTCGGTGATGGTCTGCCCGAGCACCCGGAGCACCTCGTTCCCGGCGAGGTGGCCGTAGGTGTCGTTGACCTTCTTCAGCTCGTCGATGTCGAAGAACGCGACCGCCAGAGGCGACTGGTGGCGCTCGGCCCGCGCGACCTCCTCCTCGAGGCGGTCGTAGAAGTAGCGGTAGTTGTGGATTCCGGTGAGCGCGTCGGTGTTCGCGGCGCGCTTTAACCGCTCGTGGAGCTCGGCGACCTCGATCTGGGCGGCGATCTGCGCCCCGACCGTCTCCATCAAGGTCAGATCGCGCTTGCTGAACGCGGCCACCGCGGGATGGCTCAGCACGAGGACGCCCACGGCCTGGCCGCGGGAAACGAGCGGCACGATGAGCTCGCTCCGTACCCGCGGATCACCGATGTAACGCGGGTCGGCACGCACGTCGTCGACGATCTGGCCCTCGCGGTGCGTGAAGACCCAGCCGGAGATGCCGCGGTCGCTCGCCATACGCGACGGCGAGTCGATGGTCGTCCACGCGCCGGCGACGGCCCGCGAGACGAGCTCGTCGGATTGCTGGTCGTGCAGCAGGATCGTGAGCGATGCGCCCGGGACCGCGCGC
>VBEY01000325.1 GCA_005889295.1 Chloroflexota bacterium
GCACGTTCGGAAGGTCGACGATCTTGAACGCCTCGATCACCCGGATGAGCACGATCGTGCTCGCCACCGGAAGAAGCTGCGGGAACGTAATCGAGCGGAAGATCTGCCAGCGCGACGCACCGTCCACGACCGCGGCCTCGACCGGCTCGACGGATTGGCTCTCGAGCGCGGCAAGAAGGACGATGAAGAGGAACGGCGTCCACTGCCAAATGTCGCCGATCATCACCGCGATCCGCGCGCCCCACGGGTTCGTCACCCACGACGTGTCGGCGAGGCCGATAAACGACCACACTGGGTAGAGGGGCCCCTTGCTCGTGTCGGTGAGCATGCGGAAGAGGTACGCGACGCCGACCGGGGTGATCATCATCGGCAGGAGGAACACCACGCGGAAGAAGCGGCGGCCGGGGAGGTGCTGCGACGCGAGCAGCGCGAGGACCAGCCCGAGCAGGTACTGCACCGCGACGCCGACGAAGACGTAGACGAACGTCACGACCATCGTCCCCGGCCGGCCACCGGAGCTCAGCGTCTCGACCGCGAGCCAGACCAGCGCGGAGATGCCGATGAGCGCGACGATGCGGCCCACCAGGCCGAAGACGGTCGCTCCGCCGCGGATGTAGCGGGCGATCCACCAGACGAGCGCGGCCGCGACGCCGAGGCCCGCGGCGAACCCGATGACCGATGGGTTCCCGAGCACGCCGAGGAAGTGCTCGTGGTCGATGCCGACGAGGAGCTTCGCGTAGTTGTCGAGACCGACGAATGTGAAGTCGATGCCGCCCTGCGCGAACTTGATGCGCGTGAGCGAAACGTAGAGCGAGGCGACGAGCGGGAAGATCGAAAACGCGAGGATGATGAGAACGGCCGGCAGGATGAACGTTCCCGAGGCGTAGCGGTCGAGGCGCGTGCCGACCGCGTTGAGGCCCCGCCGCGCGGCCACCGGCCGGGCGATCGTCCCCTCGCTCATGGCTGGAATGATGAGGGCCCGCCCGGTTGGGCGGGCCCTCCACCAGGGACGTGCGTGAGCACCAGGGTTACCGGGTAACGCCGAGAGTCGCCTTGTACGCATTGAGCGCGGTGTCGCGCCCAATCTCGTCGGTCTTCTTGTTCCACTGATCGGAGATCTGCTTGGCTGTGGCGTCGCGCGTGATCTCGCCCGCGAGGAACTGCGCGAGCGCGGTGTCGAGCGCGGTGCCTTCGTAGAACGCGTTCTGCGGGATGCGAAGGTCGAGCACCATGTTCGGGCTCTGCAGGCTCGCCTTGATCGCGCCGAGGTAGTCGTTGGCGGCCTTCTCGCTCATGCCCGCTTTCTTCCACAGATCCAGGTTGTTGAACTGCGACGAGCGGTACGGGTTGAAGCCGGTCTTGCCGAGCGTCACGTCTTCGTTCGACTGCGCCGGCGCCGACATATACGACAGGAACGCGAACGCCGCGTCCTTGGTCTTGGCCTCGCTCGCCTTGTTGACCGCGCCCGACCAACCGCCGAAGGCGGCGAAGGGCGAGTGGTTCACACCGTTGATCGCGTTGGGGCAGGTCGTCGCGTCGCAGGCGACCAGCTTGCCGGTCTTCCGGTCGAGGACCTGCTTCGAACCCGGAAGGATCACAGCGCCAACCTTGTCTTGCACCTTCGAAGTCGCGGGGTCGATCGCGAGGGTCCCGATGTCGCCCCAGTCCGCGGACAGCGCGCATCGGCCGGAGGTGAAGAGGCCGCGTGTGTCCCCGACGTCGAGGTTGAGGTGATCGGGCGGCCCAAGCGCCACCATCGACTTGTAGGTGTCGAGGGCCTTCGCCATCCCCTCGTTGGGACCGAAGAGTGGCTGCATGTTGTTGTCGAGGTCGAAGAACGCGCCCTGCGACGTGCCCTTGCTCTGCAGGTACGCGGAGGCGACCGAGATGAAGAACCAGTACGACTGCGCGCTGCGCTTGAGCGCGATGCAGGCGCCGTAGTCGGGCTTGCCGTCGCCGTTCAGGTCCTTGCCCTGATATTGCTTGGCGATGGCCAGGAAGTCTTCCCAGGTCTCGGGCGGCTTGACCCCATCCTTCGCGAGGATGTCGGAACGGTAGTAGACCATCTGGAAGTCGCCATCGAGCGGGACCGAATACACCTTGCCCTGATACGTCGCGCTGAAGTCGCGGAAGAACGGCGCGATGTCGTTCCACTGCAGCGAAGAATCGGCCTTCACGCGATCGCTGAGGTCCTCGAGGTACCCAGCGGGAACGTAATCGCCCATCCACTGCGGTGCGAAGACGATGGCGTCATAGCTATTCGTCTTCGTCGCGAAGTCAGTGAGGATCTTCTGGTAGAGGTCGGAGAACGGAACGGTGATGACCTCGACCTTCGCGCCGGTCAGTTTGTTGAAGTCCGGCGCGCGACGCTGAAGCGGCTCCGCTATCTGCGGACCCGTGAACGTCACCACCCGAACGGTGACGCCTGCGAACGGCTGCGCCTGCGCCGTCGCTGTTGGCGCGGTGGATTGCGACGCAGCCGGAGTGGGTGACGAGGCTGCTGGAGTCTGCGTACAGGCCGCGAACAAAAGGCTTGCTGTCGCG
>VBEY01000133.1 GCA_005889295.1 Chloroflexota bacterium
CGGGTCGTTCTGGCTCGCGCTGCTCGTCGCGCCCCTGGCCCTCGCGTTTCTCGGTCTCGTTGTCGAGCCGCTGCTCTTGCGCCGGCTCCGCGGGCGACATCTCGACCAGGTCCTGCTGACGATCGGCGTCTCGCTGGTGATCGTCGATGTCATTGGCCAGGTCTGGGGCCGCGAGGTGCGCTCGCTTTCGGCCCCCGCCGGACTCGATGGATCGGTCGCCCTGGTCGGCGGCGTCTACCCCGTCTATCGCCTTTTCGTCATCGGGTTTGGCGCGGCCCTCGCCGCGGCGATGGCCGTCGTCTATCGCCGAACCAAGATCGGCATGCTCATCCGCGCCGGAGTCGAGGACGCGCAGATGCTCGGCGCACTCGGGGTCGACACGAACCGGCTCTTCGCGGCGACGTTTGCGACGGGTGCCGCGCTCGCCGGACTCGCGGGTGTCATCGCGGCGCCGGTGTTTGGCGTGCAGCCCGGCATGGACACGGACCCCGGCCTTCTCTACTCACTCGTCGTCGTGGTCGTCGGCGGCCTCGGCACGCTGTCCGGTGCCGTGGCCGGAAGCGTGCTCGTCGGCCCCGCCGATACCTTCGGCAAGGTCCTCTTCCAGGACGTCGCCCTCGCCGTTATCTTCGCCATCGTCGCGCTCGTCCTCCTTCTGAAGCCGACCGGTCTGCTCGGCCGGATCCGCATCGCGCGGTGAGACAGCTCGTGCGTTGGATGCTTGTCGCCGCGGCCGCGGGGGCGCTCATCACGTTTCCCTACTGGAGCGCGCCGTGGGCATCGCGCTTTGCGACCACCGTCGTCCGCGATGCGCTCATCCTTGCGATCTTCGCCCTGTCGCTCGATCTCCTCGTCGGGCGCGCCGGCATGCCCTCGCTTGGCCACGCGGCCTTCTTCGGCGCAGGTGCCTACGCCGCGGGGATCGCGAGCCAGCGTCTCGCGACCGATCAGCTCCCGGTGACGCTCGGCGCCGCGGCACTCGTCGCCGCCCTGCTCGCGCTGGTCATCGGGGTTCTGGTCGTGCGCTCCGAGGGGATCTTCTTTTTGATGCTCACGCTCGCGCTCGCCCAGATCGTCTTCGCGATCGCATTTCAGTGGACCGCTGTCACGGGCGGTTCGAACGGCCTCGCGGGCATCGGGCGGCCGATGCTCGGCGGTCTCGACTTCAGCGCTCCGGACTCGATCTACGTCCTCGTCGCCATCACGTTCGTGCTCGTCGCCCTCGCGATCTGGGGACTGACGCAGGCGCCGTACGGCCGGGCGCTGATCGGAGTTCGCGAGAACGAGCGCCGAATGCGCGCTCTCGGCTACGACACGGCGCGGCTTCGCCTCTCCGCGTTCGTCCTCGCGGGGACCATCGCGGGTATCGCCGGAGCGCTGTCGGCGTACTCGACCCGCTTCGTCTCAGCGCAGGACGCCGGGCTCGGGAGCTCAGTCCGCGCGTTCGTCACCGTTCTCGTTGGCGGTGCCGGCACACTCGGGGGACCCATGGTGGGGTCCGCACTGGTCTCGCTCATCGAGCGGATCGTGCCCTCACTCCTGCCCACCGAGCTACGGATCTCCAATGCAATTCTCGGCCTCGTGTTCATTGGTTTCGTGCTCTTTGCCCGGCAGGGCATGGTCGGACTGGGTCGGTTCGCATGGCTGCGGCTGCGCCGGCGATGATCGAGGTCCACGACCTGCGCCGCGCGTTCGGCGGCGTCCTGGCGCTCGACGGGGTCACGCTCACGTTGCGTGAGGGCGAGCGCCGCGCCGTGATCGGTCCGAACGGGGCGGGGAAGACCACGCTCATCAATGTCCTCGCCGGCGAGATCCCATCGACGGGCGGCGCGGTTCGCCTCGGCGGCCACGACATCACGCGCCTCCGGTCGTGGCAGCGCGCGCGGCTTGGGCTCGCGCGCGTATACCAGCGGACCGAGCTCTTTTCACCGCTCTCCTCGCGCGAGAACGTGGCGCTCGCGATCGCTTCGCGCCGCGGGCCGTACCGGGTCTTTGGTGCGCCCGCGCGTTCGGAGCAGGCGGAGGCGGACACGCTGCTCGAGCGGGTCGGTCTCGCTGGCCGCGAAGGCATGACCGTCCACGCTCTGTCGCACGGCGAGCGCCGCCAGCTTGAGCTCGCTGTCGCGCTCGCACAGCGGCCCCGCGTGCTGCTGCTCGACGAGCCGACCGCGGGCATGTCGCCGCTCGAGACCGCTCGTATCACGGAGCTCGTCGCGAGCCTCGAACGTTCGCTCACGATCCTCATCGTCGAGCACGACATGGACGTGGTCTTCCGTTTGGCCGATCGCGTGACCGTCCTCCACGAGGGCCGCGTGATCGCCGACGGCACCGCGGAGGAGGTGCGCGGCGACGTGCGCGTGCACGACGTGTATCTGGGGAAGGCGGTCACCGTCGCATGAGCGCGCCGGCACTCGCGGTGCACGGGCTTCACGCGTACTACGGGGAGAGCCACGTGTTGCAGGGAATCGATTTCGAGGTCGCCCGCGGCGAAGCCGTCGCGCTCATCGGGCGGAATGGCGCCGGCAAGACCACCACGATCGCCGCGATCGCCGGTTTTCTGCGGCCACGCGGTGGGAGCGTCCGCGTCCACGATGCCGATATCACTGGGGCGGCCCCGCATCGGATCGCGCGCGCGGGCGTCGCCCTCGTCCCGCAGGGCCGGCGGATCTTCGGCGACCTCACCGTTTCCGAGAACCTCGCTGTGGCCGGGCGGCTCGCACCGAATGGCTGGGACGCGCCACGGGTCCTCGGGCTATTTCCCTCACTTGCGCGCCGCGTTGCGATTCGCGGCGATCAGCTGTCGGGCGGCGAGCAGCAGATGCTCGCCATCGCCCGGGCGCTTATGCGAAATCCGTCGGTGCTTCTCCTCGACGAGCCGTCGGAAGGGCTCGCGCCGAAGCTCGTCGAGCAAGTCGGCGAGATACTCAAGACGCTGCGCGCGACCGGGCTCGCCCTCCTTCTCGTCGAGCAGAACCTCGGGCTCGCGACGCAGGTCGGGCAGCGCATCCTCGTCATGAACAAGGGCACGATCGTATTCGCCGGCACGCCGGCTGAGCTCGCCGCCGACCGCGATGTCGAGACCCGGTACCTCGGGGTATGAAGGAGCGGCCGCACAGCGGCACGCCGTTCGCCGACGCCGGCACCGTCGCGCGTCCGGCCGACGACGATCGGTTCATGCGCGAGGCGCTGGACGAGGGCCGTCGCGCCGCCGAGCACGGCGACGTGCCGATCGGTGCGGCGATCGTGCGGGCCGGCGAGGTGGTCGCGCGCGCCGGCAACCGCCGCGAAGTCGATGCCGACCCGACCGCGCACGCCGAGCTCATCGCGATCCGTGAGGCCGCGCGGGCGCTCGGCCGCTGGCGCCTGGAGGACTGCGCGCTGTACGTGACCGTCGAACCGTGCGCGATGTGCGCGGGCGCGGCCGTCCTCGCGCGGATCGCGCTCGTCGTCTTCGGGGCGCCGGATGAGAAGGCCGGTGCGGTGCGTTCCGCCGCCGAACTGCTCGACGCGACCTGGATGAATCATCGTCCGCGCTGGCGCTTTTACCCGCTGCTGCGTGACGAGGTCGAGCGACTGCTCGGCGAGTTCTTCGCGACGCAGCGGAAGGCTCGGTCCGATGCGGACTAGGACTTAACCGCCGACGGTCACGTCGCGCGAACGCAGGCGCCAATAAGCGAGCACCAAAAAGATCACGCAGTAGACGGCAAGGACGATCGCGGCGCGTGTCGGGTCGGGCAGCGTCGATGCCGTCGGATCCGGTACCGCAGCTGAACTCCCGGCTCGCGTCACCGCCGAGACGCTCCGACTCAGTCCCCAGTTGACGATCTCCGCGTAGTCCTTGTTGAGCGACACCAGAAGCGTGGCCACGATGCCCTCGGCGAAGTACACGACGAGGCCGGCCGCGATCCCAGCGCCCGCCGACTTTGACCAGACCGCGATTGCGAGAGCGAGCGCCATATAGGGGAGGAAGATGTAGCCAGCCTTCACCGCGGCGCGCGTCACTTCGGCGACGTCGACGCCGCTCCCCACCGAGATGCCCGCGACTGCGGACACGGCGTAGCTCGCCCCGATCGCGGCAAGGGTGCCGACGACGATGAAGACGAACGCGTAGAGCAGGAGAGACGCGGCTTTTGCGACGAGAAACCCGGTCCGGCTCGCGCCGTGTGCGAGGAGCGTGCGGAAGGTTCCCCAACCGAACTCGGTGCCGACGTGGCTCGCCGCGAAGACGATGAGCATGACGCTGCCGAGGCCGGACACGAGGCCCACACCGAACTGGGCGACACGATCGGGCGCGATCATGCGGAGGGTCTGCTCGAGCTGGGCCGTTCCGCCCGCAGGTGCGGGGATCGTCCCGTTTTTCACGGCCTGGAGCTGCGCGTTCACGCTCGCCCATATGAGGAAGTAGAGGAGGAACGCGGTGAGGACGATGAGCCCGAGCATGATCCACGGCATCCATCGCCGGACCATGCGGTAGAGCTCGCTACGAAGCAGGCGAAGCACTCGGCGACTCCGGTTCAGTGAGCTCCATGAACACGTCCTCGAGCGAGCTGGCTCGCGGGACGATCGCGCTCGCGTAGAGGCCTGCGGACGCGAGTGCGCGGTTCAGCTCGGCGCCGCGCGCGGGATCGGCTACGACGTCGAGCCCGGTAGGCGTCTCGCGGATCTCTTTCACGCCGAGGCCCCGCAGGATCTGTGCAGCGCGGGTCTGGTCGCCGACGACGATCTCGAAATACGAGCCGCCGCCTCGCGTGATCTCGGCGATGGTGCCGCTGGCGATGAGCTTGCCCTTCTTGATCACGAGGACGCGGTCGCAGACCTGCTCGACCTCGTGCAAGAGATGGCTCGCCAGGAGCACGCCCCGATTCTCTCCGGCGAGCTCGCGAATGAGCTCGCGGATCTCCCGCTGCCCGGCGGGGTCAAGGCCGTTCGCCGGCTCGTCGAGGATCACGAGCGCGGGGTCGCTGAGCAGAGTCGAGGCGATGCCCAGTCGCTGCCGCATCCCGAGCGAGTACGTGCGGAATTTCGACCCGCCGCGTTGCGCGAGGCCGAGCCGCGCGAGCAGCGGATCCACGCGCGCCAGCGCGCCGCCGCCGCGGAGGAGCGCGACGCCCGTGAGGTTGTCACGGCCGGACAGATACGGATAGAACGAGGTGACCTCGAGCATCGCGCCGACGCCGGCAAGCGCTTCTTCACGCCGCACCCGTACGTCGCGGCCGAGCACCTCCGCGCTTCCGGCCGTTGGCGCGATGAGACCGAGGACCATGCCGATGGTCGTGCTCTTGCCCGCGCCGTTCGGGCCGAGAAGGCCGACGACCTCCCCGCGCCGCACCTCGAGGTCGAGTCCGTTCACCGCGGTGATCGATCCGAACCGTTTCACGAGTCCGTTGGTGCGGAGGACGACTTCCCCGGTCACGTGGCGAGCATAGGACCGGACATACGTCAATACGTCCGGGCGCGCGACGTCTATGACGAAGCTATCCTGAGCTCGCTATGCAGGATTTGGCGGACACTGCTCGCGCCCTTGTTGCACCCGGCAAAGGCATCCTCGCGGCGGACGAAAGCACCACCACGATAAAGAAACGGTTCGACGCGATCGGCGTCGACAACACCGAAGCCAACCGACGGGCCTATCGGGAGATGTTGTTCCGCACGCCAGGCATCGCGAAATTCATAAGCGGTGTGATCCTCTACGACGAGACAATCCGGCAGAAGGCCGCGGATGGAACGCCGCTTGTGAAGATCCTCCGCGATCAGGGAATCCTGCCGGGCATCAAGGCCGACATTGGCGCAAAGCCACTCGCCTTTTCTCCCAACGAAGTTGTGACTGAGGGCCTCGACGGGCTCCGAGAGCGTCTCGCCGAATATCGAGAACTCGGCGCGGTTTTCAGCAAGTGGCGAGCGGTCATCGCCATAGGCGACGGTATGCCGACGCCCTACTGCATTGAGGTGAACGCGCACGCCCTCGGTCGGTATGCGGCGTTGAGCCAGGAGCAAGGGATCGTGCCGATGGTCGAGCCGGAAGTCCTCATGGACGGAGGCCACACCATTGAGCGCTGTTACGAGGTCGAACTCGCCACCCTGCGCGAGGTATTTTCGCAGCTGGCGGCTCAGCGTGTGCAGCTCGAAGGCATACTGCTCAAAGCGAGCATGGTCCTGTCTGGGAAGGACGCGCGGAATCGCGCGTCACCGGACGAAGTCGCCCGGTACACCGTTGACTGCTTCCGGGAATCGGTCCCAGCCGCTGTGCCGGGGATCGTGTTTCTCTCGGGCGGTCAGGGTGATGAAGAGGCGACGGTGAACCTCGACGCGATAAACCGCTATGCGGCGAAGGTCCGCGCCCCGTGGGAGCTCAGCTTCTCGTACGGTCGTGGCCTGCAGGCCGCGCCGCAAAAGGCATGGTCCGGTAAGGCTGAGAACGTGTCTGCGGCCCAGCGTGCGTTCTTCCACCGCGCAAAGCTGACCGCCGCCGCCCGCGTCGGTCAGTACACGCCCGAGATGGAAAGGGAGACAGTCGCCGTCTAGTTAGGTCGTCGCGGACGATTCGAGTGCCGGCATCGGCAGTCGCGCACCAACGGCTGACGTGCTGATCCGGAGCGCGAGCGAGACAGCGATGAACCCGAGGATCCCAGCTGAGACGAACATCAGGTGGTAGTCGCCGAGAAGGTCGCGGAAGAAGCCGCCCGCGAACGCCGCGATGGCCGCACCCACCATGTGGGAAAAAAAGATCCAGCCGTAGATGGTCCCGACCGACGCGCGGCCGTAGATGGCCGCGACCAGATTCGCGGTGGGCGGGACGGTCGCGATCCAGTCGAGGCCGTACACGAACGCAAAGAGGAGCAGCCATTTCACGTCGTAGATGAGCGGCAGCGCGAACAGGCTGAGGGCCCGGAATCCGTAGTAGCCGGCCAGGAGCTTTCGGTTGTCGTAGCGATCCGTGAACCAGCCCGACGCGAGCGTTCCGACGATGTTCATCGAGCCGAGCAGGGCGACCGCGCTCGCCGCCATCACCTCGGTGAAGCCATGTTCGATCGCGTGGGGGATGAGATGGGTGCCGACGAGACCGTTCGACGTGTAACCGCACACGAAGAAGCTGCCCGCGAGCAGCCAAAAGTCGCGGGTCCGCATCGCGCCACGCAGGGAGGTGGTGCGCTGGTCCTCGGCGCGTTCGGCCGCCGTGACGATGGCACCCTCGCCGAAGGCCGTCGCACCGACCTGCTCGGGGCGGTCCCGCACGAAGAGAGCGACCGGGATCAGGATTACCGCGCACGCGATAAGGACAATTCCGAGGGCCCATCTCCAGCCCTCGGTCACGGTCAGCTGGGCCATCGCCGGAACGAACACCAGCTGACCGGCGCTCGTCGCCGCGCCGAGCGCGCCGATGATGATGCCGCGATGGGTGCGGAACCAGCGGTGGGCCACCGCCGCGCCGAGAACCCCACCGACCATGCCCGTGCCGATGCCTATAGGAAGGCCCCAGAGCACGTACATCTGCCAGAGGTCGCGGACGAAGATGAGCCCAACGAGGCCACCGACGATGAGAAGGTCGCCGACGAGCATGACGAGCCGCAGGCCGTAGCGGTCGATGATCGTCCCACCAAGCGGACCGCCCAACCCAAACGTGAAGATGCTGAGCGAGATCGCGAAGGAGATCGCCGTCCGCGACCAGCCGAACTCGGACTCGAGCGACGTGATGATCACGCCCGGAGCCGCGCGCACGGCCTGCGCCGCGAGCAGCGCGAGGAACGTGACGATGACAACGATCCACGCGTAGTGGAAGCGCTTCACGGGTGATCGAAAGTTTAGACTTCGATGCGGAGAGGTGTCCGAGTGGTTGATGGTGCCGCTCTCGAAAAGCGGTAGGCGAAAGCCTCGCGGGTTCGAATCCCGCCCTCTCCGCACTTGGATCTCATCTCGCTGGTGAAGCGCATCGACGCCCGAAACCCTCTTTTCGCGCCGGGTCCCCCGGCCTCGGACGCCTCGGCCGGCCCCCGTCGCGCGGGGGCCCTCGGTCGTCGATGCGCGTCAACCAATTGACGCCAAGTGCGCAGAGCCGCGGGATTACGCTTTTGAGATGGAGAGGTCGCCTAGTCCGGCTTAGGGCGCAGACCTGGAAAGTCTGTGAGCGAAAGCTCCGTGGGTTCGAATCCCACCCTCTCCGCTGAATCTGTGAAACGCGTCCTTGTCTTCGACGTCAACGAAACGCTCCTCGATATGAGCGCACTCGATCCGCACTTTCAGCGCGTGTTCGGGGATGCCTCGGTCCGCGTGGAGTGGTTCCAGACGATGCTGCAGTCCGCCTTCCTCACCACCATCACGGGTCCGTACAAGCCGTTCGGGGAGCACTTTCGCGCCGCGCTCGCCATCACCGCTCTGCGGCGCGATCTCCGGGTCAGCCCTGACGACGAGCGCGCGATCCTCGCGGAGGTGCGAACCCTGCCCGCGCATGCGGACGTTCGGCCGGCGCTCGAGCGGCTTCGTTCGGCCGGCTTCAGGCTCGCGGCGCTCACCAACTCGACGCTCGAGGTCGAGGACGCTCAGCTACGCCACGCGAAGCTTGCGGATCTGTTTGAGAAGGCGCTTTCGGCCGATAGCGGCAAACGACTCAAGCCAGCCGTCGAGGCCTATGAAAACGCGGCGCGGGATCTCGGCGTGGCAACGCGCGAGATTCGTATGGTCGCGGCGCACGTTTGGGACGTGCAGGGGGCCTTGCGGGCAGGCTGCGCCGCGGCCTTCGTCGAAAGGCCTGGCGCGGTGTGGAACCCGCTCCTCGAGCGGCCCGACATCGTGGGGCCGGATCTTGGAGAAATCGCGGAGCGCGTCATCGAGGTCGACCGCTAGGGGGTCGCTAGATGACGTTCAGCTCCTCTTCCTTGCGCCTGCGGCCGCGCCGGCGAGGTGCCGCCGGGCCTTGAGCGAAGGTCGACGGTCCGAGGACCGTGGTGACGACGTGGGTGTACTGGTGAGCCTCGAGCTCGTGGGCGTTGCGC
>VBEY01000292.1 GCA_005889295.1 Chloroflexota bacterium
AGCTCGCGGAGGTGTGGCCACGACCATGTCTAACGAGACCGCCCAGCTTCTTCGGGTCCGATCCGCGGACGGCACCGCGATCGCCGCCTACCGCAGCGGCACGGGGAGCCCGCTGGTCCTCGTCCACGGCGTTTCGTCCGATCGCACTCGGTGGCAGCCGGTCCTCCCCGCGCTCGAGCGAGCCCACACCGTCTACGCGATGGACCGTCGCGGCC
>VBEY01000293.1 GCA_005889295.1 Chloroflexota bacterium
GCTCTTCCCGCCTACCGCGGGCGGCTGGCCGCGGCTCACACGATCCCGCGCGAGATGCGGGCGTTGAACGACTACTGGTTCGATGCCGAGCGCTACCGCGCCTTCGCGCCGCCGACGCTCGTCATGGTCGGCGGCGCGTCGCCGCCGCAGGCGCACGCCTACGCCCAGGCCCTCGCGTCGGCGTTGCCGAGTGCGCGTGTCGAGGTGCTCGAAGGACAGCACCACAATGCAACGGACACGGCGCCGCGCCTCTTCGCCGAAACCGTGCTCAGATTCGTGGCGGAGGCGGAGGGGCGCCGACAACGAAAGCTCCCTATCGAAACCGCGGCGCCCTAGCGATGTTGCCCACGTGGATCGAGACTCTCTCAGGCTCGTGTAGCCCGTTAGAGGGGTCAAGCGCGCGGAAGTGATGACAGCTCGGCTCGTTCAAGACGAGCATGGATGGCTCCGACTAGCGAGCTGACTAGATGGGTACGTAGGGGCGCGTCACGTCTCAGGCTCTCTGCTCCTTCACGCTCCGTCCGATGCGCGCCGATATCGGCGCGAGCGATACTGCGACCATGGCGATGGACGCGATCATCGGCGACTACGCGGGCTTCTTCGCCCAACAGAAGGGCAGGCTCGCCGCGCTCGGCATCGAGATCGCGGGCTACCCGCTCAGCCACCTTGCGTTGCGGACGGAGACGCTCGACGCGTACCTCGTCGTCCGGGAGCGGATCGAGGCGTTCTGCGTCGCGAACGTCGAGAACGTCTGGAACAGCCGGCCGATCTCCAAGCTGCTGCTCCGCGAGCCGATCTTCGTCCAGCCTGGCGTGCCGGTCTCGCTGATCGAGTTGATCCCGCCGCCCCATCAGAACGTCTACCAGATGGGTCTCGAGCATGTCGGCATCGTCGTCACGGACGACTTCGAGGCGTTCGCGGCAGCACACGCGGCCGCATTCACCGGTCGGCAATACCAGAGCGAGATCTGCCAGCCCTGGTACATCGCCTTCGAGGACCACACGAACGTGAAGTTCTACGACCTCTCACTCCACGACGTGGTCGTGGCGGAGGGGCGACCGTTCGATGGGTTCCATCACGCGATCGACTGATCGAGTAGCCCGGAGGGGATTCGAACCCCTGACCTCTTCCTTGAAAGCGATGAGGTCGAGAGAAGCGGCCTAGCGAATTATTCAAGCACGAATTGAAACCGGCTTCGAACAAAAACGCGCGTCAGATAAGCGGCCGACTAACGAAGGCGGGCGGCAGGCCGCCTTAAGACCGAGCCCGGCGAGACCATCTCGAGATCAAGCGAGCCAGGACCAGGACAGGGAGGGCGAGGCCCGCGCTGAAAAGCAGAAGCAGCACTCCCGCGATGACAACGAGACCGCTACCGCAATTCTCCGTTCCGTTGTCGGGGTTGTAGTTGCGATTCAACTCATAGGTGACTACGAACGGAACAGTCAACGCATGACCGTCGTATGAGAGTGTCAGCTCCGCGGACTGCGGGTGTGGTACCGCGACGTCCGCGGGTCGACTCTTCTTGCGCGTGATGTAGTCCTGAAATCCTCGTGAGAGGCCGAAGGTTCCGTCGCGGATCATCAGTTTGGTGGTGGCCGCGTTCCACTCGATGCTCTGACACCTGATAACAGCGCAGTTCGTCGGCCATGAGTACCGGGTCGAGTTCTGCAGCTTGATGCTCGTCCGCAATCCAGCCGGCACGTCACCAAGGTCCTCGTCCGGCCAACTGATTGCCTCGTATCCCATCCGACTCTGGTACTCATCAGCGTCCTCAAGGACAAAGAGCGGCCGCGAGGTTGTGTTTTCGAGCTCAAGCCAGTTCAAGACAGAGTTGTCCCACGGTGGCTCGTTCGCAGTAGGTTCGATTCGTCGGGGAGCGACTCGGACGAACACGCCTTGCGGCAACGAGGGTGTCCCTGAGAGCGAAATCGTTGTGAGGAACCAGGGGTCCGGCGGCGCGCAGGTCATCGCCCCGACGGGTTCGGCCGTCATAACTGAGACCGCAGCAACCATCGCGACTGCGCGGAAGAGTCGGGGCCAGACGATGGCGATTCCTAAAGGCTAGGCCTGGCATAACCCAGTGGGAACGATGCGGGAGCAATCTCGCCAGCCGTTTGTCATGGGAAGGCGGTCACGCGGCAA
>VBEY01000294.1 GCA_005889295.1 Chloroflexota bacterium
GCGCGCGAGCGGCTTCAAAAAACACCTCCGATCGTTCCCGGAGTACGAAGCGCTCGCGAAAGACCTGAAGAAGCGGTTCAAGTTCGTCGGAGACAGTGGCGCCTATCACTTCCTGTGGACGGTGAAGGAGCCTGTTCCGGATTGGCACGAGTGGTCGCGCGCGCATGGCATGGACTGGGAAGCGAAGGTGAAGGCGTCCAGCGCCAGCGCCGGGCGACGCGGAGCGCGACCGAAGAGCCGCCCGGGTGCGAAGCGTCGCTCACCGGCTCGCGTGGCGCGCTGACCATCGTCTCGCGGTAAGGGCGAAGGACTCCTAGCGATGCCTAGCCGAGAGATCACCGTCTCCGAGCACCTGAAGAAGATTCCGCCGGCGGTACGCCCGACCGTGCAGGCGGCGCGGCGGACGGTGAAAGTAATCGCTCCGAAGGCCCAGGAACTCGCCTACCAGAGCCGGCCCCCGCGCTCGAGTCGGGCCATGTACAAGATCATCCGCTACGCGTTCAACGACGAGTACGTGGCCGCGATCGGCACCTTCCCGACCTACGCGACCCTGTTCTTCCCGCGTGGCCGCGAGCTCGACGACGGGAGCGGATTGCTCGAAGGCGGCGGGAAGGAATTTCGTTTCGTAAGACTGGCCTCGCCGGCGGATGCCGAGCGACCCGCGCTGAAGCGCATCGTGCGGAAGGCATTCGCGTTCGCAACCTAGACCGCGCGGCGCGGTGTAGTGGCCCCAACCGCGGCTAGCTGTCTTTGGCGTATGAGACGGAGACGAAGCGATAGCCGGCGCCGGGGACGGTCTCGATGTACCGAGGCTTGTG
>VBEY01000295.1 GCA_005889295.1 Chloroflexota bacterium
ATGAGACGGAGACGAAGCGATAGCCGGCGCCGGGGACGGTCTCGATGTACCGAGGCTTGTGCCAGTCGTTCTGGAGCTTCGCCCGAAGCGCCCGCACGTGGCGGTCAACGACGTTGCTCTCGATCACGAAGTCGGTGCCCCACAGCGCGTCGAGGATCTGCTCGCGCGTGAGGATGCTGCCGGCGTTGGCGGCGAGGAGGTACAAGAGCGCCTGCTCGAGCGACGTGAGATGCAGCTCGTGATCACCCGCGAGCACCTTCCTGTTGAGCACGTCGATCTCGAGGTCACCGATGCGCAGCCGCGGCACCAGCTCGCCGACGCTCCCGTGGGCTCGGCGGATCACCGCATGGGCGCGGGCGACCAGGTCGTCCGGAACGAAGGGAATGCCGATGTAGTCGTCGGCGCCGCGCTCGAACGCGTCGAGCTTCCCGCGCAGGTCGCTCCGTCGTGTGAGGGCGATGATCCCCATGGGACTGTGGTTTCTCGCCTCATCGATCAACCGGATCGCGCCGCCCGCCTCGGTATCGATGTCGACCACGAGGAGATGGGGCTTCCACTCTCCGATCCCGGCTTTGGCGTCGTTGACGGTTTCTGCTATGCGGCGCAGATAACGTCCGTGCCGCAGCGTGAGATCGATTGTGTTCGCGAGTGGCTTGTCACCGATGACGAGGAGCACGCGGACCGCGCGCTCGGGTCCTCTAGCGGCCGGTGCTACCGCCCCAGCCTGTGCCATCGCTGCATTTTAGGACGGGCTGTTCTCGTAGATGCGTACGCCGAGATCGCGGCTCAGCGGAAGCGGCCAGTTCGATCGATTGCTCCGAACCGTTACTGGATCGTCATAACTACCGAGGAGAATCAGGAGACCGCCGTGAGTCCCAACGGGCGCTCCGATCCACAGCAGACCGACCGCGCGGCTCGCGGCCTCGTCGCGCACTGAATCGTTCCCCAGAGTCACTGCAGGGTCACTGACCTCATTGATCCCCGACTCGGTCACGGCAAGCCGGAAGGATGACGGCCAACCCTGCGAGCGCTCGGTGATCCTCGGGCCGTAGTGCTTCGGGGTCGCCCAGCTCGAGACCAGGGGAGCGAGGGCGGCACGTTGAACCACGTCGCCCTCGCTCGACTCTCCTGAATGCAGAGCTCGAAGCGTCGCGACATCGCATCGATCGTCGATGCTTGTCAACAGTGGAACGGCGGGTTCGATGCCAGTGGAGCACGCCGCGACGATTCGCGCCGCCGCGCCATCCACATCGGGGTCGCGAAGCCGGAACTCTTCGAGCACGAGGAGACGGATGGCGTCCGCTCTCATGTCCTGAAGCCTGACCGTGGGCTGGGTCCCTGTCATGACAATCCCGTCACCCCGATGACGGAATCGTCATGACTCGATGCGAGCAGGCGTCGGAGGGCAATCTCGACGGTTCGCCTAGTACCGACGTACTCCCCTATTCGGCTAGGACCCGATGCTCCCGCGTGCGCAATCCGTTAATGAGGCGTGGAAACCACCAAAACCATGGAACCTCCCGTTGCCGGCAACGAGGTAGCCCTGCTTCCGTCACCGATCCTGCAGCCAGCCGCCGCCCTGGAAGTCTCGACGCCCACGCTCCCGGAAGAGAAACCGACCGACCGGGGCTTGAGCCTGCTTCTCTTCGCGCTCAAGACGAGGGAGCTTTCGCTGATCGACAAGCCCCTTCTCATGGAATCGTCGTTCGAGCTCATGGAGCTCGCATGGGCCGACCTGAAAGACGTCCGCATCGACCCGATGTTCATCGCCGATCTCCGCGCATTCCGCATTCATGCAGATCTGTCAACGGTCACATCGGCGCTTGGCCGCTTCGCCGTTGGCGCGGGCCGTCTCGCGACAATTCGCCCGCGCGTGCGCGCCAGGACTCAGGACGCTTCGTATCCGACCCGCGTGCGCACGATCAAGACCAAGCCCACGGCCCGCGTCAAGCCGGTGGTCATCGCGCGCCCAGCGCTGCCGCGCGCACAGCGCGCGCCACGGCCCCCCCTCAGGATCCGCTGGGGCCGTGTCGCATTTCGTGGCCTGAGCCTCGGTGTGATCGCGGCCGCCCTGGTCGTGTTGCCGCCGGAGCAGATCGGGAACGTCTTGAACGAGGCAAGCTCGACCGTCGCCCAGGTGAGCTCGACGATCGGTTCAACGATCGGCGAGAAGCTCGCCGAGGCCCAGTCCGGCTCGGGTCTCACTCGCGCCACGTTCGAGGTTCCGCCGCTCAGTGCCTACAGCGCCTCGTTCGAGACGCAGGCTGCCTATCCGACCGCGACTCCGAACGCCACGGTCGAGTGGGTCGTCGCGCTCCGCAATACCGGGTCGGTCGGCTGGTACCGCGGCATCGACGGCGCACAGGCCTCGCTGACCCTCGCGGACGGGACCGCCGCAGGCGTGCAGACGACCGCGTACGTCGGTCCGGGTCAGGTCGGCTGGTTCGTCGTTCACTTCACCGCGCCGGCGCAGCCCGGCGTTGCCAAGGTCTCGCTTCTCCCGCGGATCGATGGTCGCGGGCAACTCCCGGACCTCGGTATCTACGCCGCCGTGACGGTGTCGCCGAAGCCGTAGCCCGGCTCGCGCCGCGCCCCCACTCGCGTCAACCGCCCGAGAGAACTCCGGTCGTAGGCTATCGCGCGTGATCGCGCGGGCGGTCGGGGGAGGCGCGGATGAGGGTCCATGACTGCAACTGGCAAATGCTCGAGAAGTACCTGAGTCACGACGACCGGATCGTGCTGCCGATCGGATCCACCGAACAGCACGGCTACCTCTCGGTGGGGACCGACGCGATCCTGGCCGAGCGCGTCGCCGTCGAAGCCGCGGAGCCGCTCGGCGTACCGGTCCTTCCGGCTCTGCCGTTCGGCGTCACCCCGTACTTCGCGGCATTTCCCGGCAGTCCGTCGCTGCGGACGTCCACGTACGTCTCGGTCATTCGCGATCTCTTGGACTCGCTCTTCGGACAGGGCTTCCGGCGCATCGCGGTGATCAACGGCCACGGCGGTAACTCATTCGCCGCCGGCGTGATGCGCGAGTGGTTGACGGAGGCGCGAAAGGAGCGGGTGCAGGTGCTCTTCCACGATTGGTGGAACGCGCCGCGCGCCTGGGCCGTCGTCCAACGCTACGAGAAGGAGTCCTCCCATGGCTCGTGGATGGAAAACTTCCCGTGGACGCGCATTCCCGGCGTCGCGATGCCCGATGGCCAGAAACCGCTGATCCCGCAGCGTGTCATCCGGCAGGCACCGCCGGCCGAGCTGCGCCGTCTGACCGTCGACGGCAGCTTCGGTGGTTCTTACCACCGACCGGAAGCGGAAGTGCTCGAGCTCTGGAGCACCGGTGTCGCGGAGGTCCGCGATCTGATCGAGAACGGGTGGAGCGGCGATGGGTGAGCTGAGCGGCAGAGTCGCGCTCGTCACGGGAACGGCGCATGGGATCGGTACCGCGATCGCGGACGGTCTGGAGGACGACGGTGCGACGGTTCATCGGGTCGACCGTGACGCGGCGGATCTCACCGACCCCGCGCAGGTCGCAAAGCTGATCGCGCGCCTTGGGCGGATCGACGTCCTCGTGAACAATGCGGGAGGGGTCGTGGGCCAGGTCGGCAAACCCCTCGACGAGGTCTCTGACCACGAATGGCGCGCGATCGTCGACGCCAATCTGACGAGCGCGTTTCTCTGCACGCGCGCGGTGATTCCGGCGATGAAGGCAGCGCGCGCAGGCTGGATCGTGAACATCTCATCGGGTGCCGGGCGCAGCGTGAGCCTCACTGGGATTCAGGCCTACGCCAGCGCCAAGGCCGGACAGATCGGGTTCACGCGTCAGATGGCGCACGAGCTTGGGCCGTTCGGGATCACGGTGAATTGCATCGCCCCGGGATTCGTTCGGTCCAATCCGACGACCGAAAAGCAGTGGCAGAGCTACGGCGAGGAAGGTCAGCGGCGCCTCGTCGAAGGGATCGCGCTGCGGCGTCTCGGGCGGCCCGAAGACATCGCCAACGGGGTCCGGTTCTTCGTCTCGGCCAGAGCCTCGTGGATCACCGGACAGGTGCTCTCGATCGACGGAGGGCGCTCACTCTTCTGACCGGTGCGAGTAGGTGTCCCAGTAGAGCGCCCATGCCGCCAGACCCTCGTGCAGGCGGCTGAGGCGGAAGAACTCGTTGGGCGAGTGGAAGTCTTCGTCGGCGGTCGAGAACGAAAAGAACACGGTGTCGATGCCGAGGTGCCGCTTGAATAGCTCACACACCGGCAGCGTCGAGCCCATGCGAACGCGAACCGCCTTCTTTCGATAGACCTGCTCGAGCACGCGCTCCGCCGTCGCAAGGCCGGGATGGTCCGGCGGAATGCGGTAGGGCAGCGCGGCGTGCCGCTCCCCGTAGACGGCGAGGCTTACGCCTGCCGGGAGATGCGTTTCGAGATGCCGGACGACAAACGCGCGGATCCTGTCGGGGTCCTGGTCCGGGACGAGGCGGCAGCTGAGTTTCGCGCGCGCCTCGTTCGGCGTGACCGTCTGGCTGCCTGCACCCTCATAGCCACCCCACATGCCGTTGACCTCGAGCGTCGGTCGTAGCCATTGCCGTTCGAGCGTGCTGTAGCCCACTTCGCCGAACGCCGCGGGCGCTCCCAGCTCCGCGAGGAAACGTGCCTCGTCGAACGAAAGGTCGCGGATGGCGCGCCGTTCGTCGTCCGACGGCGCGGCCACGTCGTCGTAGAACCCTTCAACCGCGACGCGGCCGTCGCGTGAGTGCAGGCTCGCGACGAGCTCGGCCATCGCGTGGAGCGCGTTCGCGATGGAGCCGCCGTATCGCCCCGAGTGCAGATTCCGG
>VBEY01000296.1 GCA_005889295.1 Chloroflexota bacterium
CAGAGGTCCATGCTGGCCGGAACCGCCGCATCCGCGTCCGCGTCGAGCACCTCACGAATGACCCTCGATCGATGTGCCATCACGGGACCACTTCCTTTCTCAGCGGATACCGGTGAGGAGAGCGCGCAGGCGCGACCGACCGTCATGGAGGCGTCGCTTCACCGTCCTAGAGGACTCGACAGCTCAGTGGCGATCTCGGGCCCGCTGAGGCCGACGAAGTAATGGAGGACGATCGCCGAGCGCTGCCGCGGCGTCAGGCGTTCGAGGGCCTCTTGCACTTCATGGCGCAGCTCTGCGAACTGCGCCTGCACGTCGGGTCCCGGGTCGGGACTCGCGAGGAGCTCCCCAAAGGTCGGGCTGTCGAGCGTCGAACGACGGTTCAACGACACATGACGCGTGCGCCGATTCGCCGCCTTCAATGCGTCATTCACCACCGCTCGCAGGAACCACGGGCCGAAGGAGCGCTGGGTGTCAAACTGCTGGATCCTCTCGTAGCAGCGCAAGAAGGCATCGCACACGATGTCCTCCGCCAGCTGACGGTCGCGAACAATCAGATACGCCGCTCGCGTAGCTCGCAGCTGGTACTGACGCACGAATGTCTCGAGCCCGCCGATGTCGCCACGCCGAAGCCGCTCGATTGCGTGCCTTTCGTCGGTGGGCGGACCGGCGTCCTGCGGCATCGCAGTCACTATCCGCCACCTGCCAAGAAGGTTCGGGTCAGCTCCGATGCGGCCATTCGTGCGGCGTCCGCCGCGTCGCGAGCACCGCCTCCGTGCGTTTTCCGCGCTTGCCGACGCCATCAGGACGCGAGTAAAAGGGGGAAGCGGTCTGGTGGTCGCCGAAGAGGGTCTGCTCGCCTACCACGGCCAGAAGTACGGGTCGCGGAACACTCGGGCGGATCATGCGTCTAAAGAACGGATGAAAGAACGCCCTGGAGGACCGAAGCTGCATGCTGCGGGGCGCCTCGCGGTCGCGCTACCCCTCGTCTGTGTGGCGCTCATCGGTGCGCTCTGGCTTGGGCAATCGCTCCGCGCGTATCGCAATCCTGCGCAGTCGCCGGCGCCGTCGGACGAGGTGACATCGGGAGCCGCCGCGCCTCCAGCTTTCCAGCAGCCGCAGCAACACATCGATCTTCCGACGGGCGTCGCGACCGCCGCCGTCAGCAACATCATCTCGTCGCCTGACGGCACGCATCTCATTGGCCGCACGACCGACTTCACGCGCCTTGCCCTTATCAACGTCATTCCGGAGCGCGACGCGCTGATCCTGAAGAGCGAGGTCATCGCGACGCTGCCGGACGTCTCATTCGTCGCGTGGATGCCCGACGGCAAGTCGTTCATCGCGCAGGGGACGCAGGTGCTGAACGCGACGCCGCCCTCGGGTATCAAGCCGCAGATGAAGACGTACGAGATCTTCCGCATCGACCTGGCAGCGACCAAGAACAAGATTGGCGAGGCGCTCGGCGGCCCGTTCGCACTCTCGCCGGACGCGAAGCTTCTTGCGGCGTTCGATGGCGAACCGCGTCTCATCGCGATCCGCACCGACGGTGGCGGCAGGCAGGCCATCGCGAACGATCCGACGGCCGGTAGCGCCCCGGCGTTCCTGGGATGGGACGCGAGCGGTGCGATCGTCCGCGCCGACTACCGCGAGCCGTTCACATTGCGCCGCATCCCGCTCGCCGGCGCGGTGACCGACGTCCGCGCGAACGGCATCCGCGGCGCGTCGAACGCCCGCTGGTCGCCTGACCACAAGGCGGCGCTCGTGACCGCCGGCTTCCCCGACTGCGACTGCGACGGGCTGCTCACGGACGCCGTTGCCCGGATGCCCGCCGATGCGCTCCCCGCATGGATCGGGCCGCACACCCTGCTGACCCGCGCCGCCGACGAGCATGCGGGGATGCTCGACGTGCTCACCGGTGTCCACACGACGCTCACCGCGAAGATGCGCAGCGAGAAGATCCGCATCCTCGCGGTCTCGCTCCCCTATGTCCTATGGCTCGACCAGGCCAAGAACGTTCCGCACCTGCTCGACGTGTCGGCCGACCGCGATACCGGCGTCGGGTTCTCTCCAGCCCCGAATCGCGCCGAGCCGCTCTCCAGCGGCCGAGTGCTCGTGTGGCAGGACGGCCATCTCGTGGTCCTCGATGCGAAGGCGTGGTGGCAGTTCAACGTGCATCCCACCCCTTCACCGATCCCGCAAGCAAAGGATCAGAGCGGGGTTCCCGTTGGCTTCGTGCGCGTCGAGAGCCCGGAGGGCGGATGGAGCGTGGTCATTCCGAAAACGTGGTACCGCCGCGACGCCTGGATGCACGGCAGCGAACTGCTCTCGTATGACCCGCAGGGGATGGACAACTCGGGCAACGTCGCGCCGCCTGGCGAGGTACGCGTGATCATCCAGATGCCGAATGACTACGGCGCCGCCGACGTGCGCGCGTACGCGCGCGATCGTGTCAGCAGTTCGATGGGCAACAAGCTCAATGCGGAAGCGGACCTCACCCTTGCCGGCCAGCCCGCGTACACGGAGACCGTCTTCCTCAAC
>VBEY01000134.1 GCA_005889295.1 Chloroflexota bacterium
TATGTGCCGTTCGCCTATGCCCTCGTCCTGCTCGGCGCGATCATCGTCTTCGCACGCACACGGAATTTCGCGCTCCTGCTGCGCGTGAGCTTGGTCGACATTCTGCTCGCGCCGACGCTGTCGATGGTCCCACTGGGTGGCTTTCTCCCGTCAGGTGGCGTGGGGCTGTGGGGCATCCTTGCCCCAGTCGGCGCGCTCGTCTTCAGCGGGCCGCGCTCCGGACTTCGCTGGTACGTCGCCTACCTCGCGGTGTTCATCAGTTCGGGCGTCGCCGGCCAGATCGTGGGAGCGGTCTCAACGTTACCGGAATGGTTCACGAGCACGATGCTCGGCCTCAACGTCGCCGTGGGGGGCTCGATCGTCTTCGTCCTGATCGCGACGTTCCTTCGGCAGCGCGACCGCGCCATGGACGCGCTCGCACGTGAGCAGGAACGCTCGGAGCGGCTCCTTCTGAACGTGCTGCCCAAGGAGATCGCGCCCCGGCTCAAGGCCGGTGAGAGCCCGATCGCCGACGCGTACGACCACGCGACGGTGCTCTACGCGGACATCGTCGGATCCACGATGCTCGCCGAGCGGCTGGAGGCGAAGCAGCTCGTCGCGCTCCTCAACGGGATCTTCTCCCGCTTCGACCTCCTCGCGGAGAGGCACGGCGTGGAGAAGATCCGCACCATCGGCGACAACTACATGTGCGTCGCGGGAGTTCCGCGGCGGCGCGCGGATCACGCGCAGGCGATGGCCCGCATGGCCCTGGGTATTCGCGCCTACCTCGACGAGCTCCGCGCGGCGGGCGAGGACCGCATCGACTTCCGGATCGGCATGAGCAGCGGGCCCTGCGTCGGCGGTGTCATCGGTTTACGGAAGTTCGTGTTCGATATCTGGGGCGATTCTGTGAACACGGCGAGCAGGATGGAGTCGCACGGCGTGCCGGGGCGGATCCACCTGAGCGACGCGACCTACGAGCTCATCCGCGACGAGTTCGACTGCGAGCCGCGCGGGACGATCGACGTCAAGGGGAAGGGCCCGATGCGCACGTGGTTTCTTGTCGGCGAACGCCGCGCCCACGCGGAGAGCGCGCGGCCGAGCGTGGCCGCGGCGAGCGCTCCGTGACCGTCTCCGCTCGACGTGGCCCGCGCTAGCGGCCCCTGACCTCCGCGGCGGCGGACTCCTCGGGTGCGAACGATCCGTACTTCACGGCGCCGGCGCGCTGGTACGTCGCGATGATCACGCCGTTGTTCGACGTCTTGACATCGGCGCCTGTGAAAGCCGCCGGGACGGTGCCGTCCGCGAAGAGACGCTTCCCGCTGCCAAGCGCGATTGGGAAGACCATGAGGTGGAACTCATCCACCAGATCGTTCTTCAGGAGCGTCTGGATCAGCCGCCCGCTGCCGTGTACTTGGATCTCAGGCCCCGACTCCTTCTTGAGGTTGGCTACGTAGGCTCCAACGTCGCCCTTGATGAGAGTGGAGTTGTTCCAGTCCGCGCTGCGCAGGGTCGTCGAGGCCACGTGCTTGCGTGCGCTGTTCAGGGCGTCGGCGCCGGGCGCTGTCGAGCGCGGCCAATATGCAGCGAAGATCTCGTAGGTCTTCCGCCCGAGCAGCATGTCGAACGGGCGTCCCATGAACTCGGTCATCTCCTGGCTCAGGCGGTCATCCCAGTACTTCACCGACCAGCCCCCGTGGGCGAATCCGCCGCTTGGGTCTTCCTCCGGACCGCCCGGCGCCTGCATCACGCCATCGAGCGTAAGAAACGTGGTCACCTTGAGCTTGCGCATAGCTTTTCCTCCCCCGAACACGGCTCTCATCAGAAGTGTACGGATCGGACTGACCGCGACGATACGGACGGTGACGAGAGCTTGCTGATTGCACCTGCAGCATGGCGCGAATGCGCGCGCGGATTGCTCACAACTGCGCGGCTAAGGGAGCTGGTGCCCCCGGGAGCATCGCGCATAAGCCCGCGGAATCAGTCGCGCCGATGCTGGCACACTGGATGCGGCGGCCGAGCACCGTTTCGGGCGAGGATTCGGCAGCAGGGGAGGAGCGTCATGGCGACCAAGTTCGTGACATCCGCGGACGGTACGCGTATCGCGTACGAAACCATGGGACAAGGAGCGCCACTCGTGTTCGTGTGGGGCGCGCTCGGCGTGCGCTCGTCCCCGTTCGCGAAGGCGATGCGCGAGGAGCTCGCGAAGGACTTCACCGTGTTCGATTACGACCGGCGCGGTCGCGGCGAGAGCGGCGATACCAAGCCGTATGCCGTCGCCCGCGAGGTCGAGGATCTGCGCGCAGTGTGTGAGGCCGCGGGTGGACGGCCGTATGTCGCCGCGACGTCGTCCGGCGCGGCGCTTGCGCTCGAAGCCGCCGCGAGCGGCGTCCCGATGAAGGTGCTCGCGGCGCACGAGCCTCCTTACATGCTGGGCAATCCAAAGGATGCGCCGGATCCGGACTACGAGCGGAAGGTGAACGAGCTCATCGCGCGCGGCAAGCGCGACGAGGCGGTGAAGTACTTCATGCGGACCGTCGGCGTGCCCGGCGTGTTCGTCCTTGTGATGCGCTTCATGCCGTTCTGGAAGGACGCCGTCGCGGCCGCGGACACGCTGCCCTACGACGCCGCCGTCATGGACGGGTTCGCGTTCCCTGAAAGGCGGCTGCGCGAGGTCCGCGTGCCCACGGTGGTTCTCGTGGGCGGTAGCACAACGCCGACGCTGCGCACAGCGGCCGACACGACAGCGCAGACGATCCCCGGAGCCACCGAGCGGGTCATCCCGAAGCAGAACCATGCCGTTAAGCCGGCGGCCCTGCGTCCGGTGCTCGTGGAGAGCTTCCGCGCTGCGACCGACTCTGGAAGCCCGAACACTGTGAGCACGAGGGCCTAGGGTTACCTCGTCTGATCCTCCCGCTGGCCGCGCGTCGAATCGGCGCCCCGCGCGCGGCGAGGACTTCTGCGATCCCGGGCGACACGAGACCGTGACGGCCTACAGGATCGCGGTCATCCCAGGCGACGGGATTGGTAAGGAGGTCGTGCCCGTCGGCCTGGCGGCTGTGCGGCGCGCCCTCGAGGTCACCGGGTCGGGGCGGATCGAGACGATGGAGTTTGATTGGTCCTGCGAGCGCTATCTGCGCGAGGGCTCGTTGATGCCGACCGACGGCCTCACGAAGCTGGCGGAGCACGACGCAATTCTCTTTGGAGCCGTCGGACTGCCGCCCGTACCGGACCACATCAGCCTCTGGGGGCTGCTCCTTCCGATCCGTCAGAGCTTTGACCTCTACGTGAACCTGCGACCGGTCCGGGTGCTCGATGGCATCGCTTCGCCGCTGCGACATGGGACACGCGAGACGGTCGACATGCTCTTCATCCGGGAGAACACCGAGGGCGAGTACGCAGGCGTGGGCGGTCGCTTCCACCAAGGTTCGCCCGACGAGGTGGCTCTCCAGACCTCCGTGTACACGCGCCGAGGGGTCGAGCGCATCGCGCGGTTCGCTTTCGAGCGCGCCCGGGAGCGGCGCAAGCAGGTCGCATCGGTCACCAAGTCGAATGCCATCCAGTACACGGCCGTCCTCTGGGACGAGGTCGTGCGCGACGTGGCCAAAGACTTTCCTGATGTCGAACTGACCAGCTATCTGGTCGATGCAGCCGCCGCCCGGATGGTGATGGAGCCCGCGTCACTCGACGTTGTCGTCGCGAGCAATCTCTACGCCGACATCCTTACCGACCTGGGCGCCGCGCTACAGGGCTCGCTGGGCCTCGCGGCGTCCGCGAATCTCGACCCATCGAGAAGGCATCCCTCGCTCTTCGAGCCGGTCCACGGATCAGCGCCCCAGATCGCCGGGCGTGGGATCGCCAACCCCATGGCCACGGTGTGGGCGGCCGCGCTCATGCTCGAGCATCTCGGCGAACGCGATGCGAGCGCGCTCGTCCTTCGCGCGCTCGAGCGCGTAGCCCGCGAGGGCCCGCGCACGGCGGACGTCGGCGGACGCGCTTCGACGACAGAGGTTGGGGCCGCGATCGTCGGAGCCATTGGGGCCGAAGGCAAGGGTTGAAATCACCGGGCGATGTGCGCGTATCGCTTTGAGCGAATAGTCTCACCGTCGATGCAGATAACGATGCGCGAGGCCCTAAAACTGGCGATCCGCGACGAAATGGCCAGCGATCCTTCGGTCGTTGTGTTCGGTGAGGATGTGGCCGAGGCCGGTGGCGTCTTCAAGGTGACCGCCGGTCTTTTCGGGGAGTTCGGTCCGGATCGCGTGCGCGACACGCCGATCGCGGAGACCGCGATCCTCGGCGCCGCAATCGGGGCCGCCGCGCGTGGCCTACGCCCCGTCGTCGAGATCATGTTCGTCGAGTTCTTCGGCGTCGCGCTCGACCAGATCGTCACCGAAGCAGCGAAGATGCGCTACCTCTCCGGCGGAAAGGTACGGCTCCCGATGGTGGTGCGCGCTTCCGCGGGTGGCGGACTCGGCTTCGGAGCTCAGCACTCCCAGACGCTGGAATCGTGGTTCATGAACACCCCGGGCCTCACCGTCGTCTCGCCATCGGGGCCCGCGAGCGCGTACGCGCTGCTGCGCGCCGCGATCCGTAGCGACGATCCGGTGATATTCCTCGAGCCGCGGAACCTCTACGGTGTGAAAGAGGACTTCGAGCCCAGCGCCGTGCGTTGGAGACTGGGCGAGGCGCAGATCGCCCGTAAGGGAAGCGACGTCACGATCGTGAGTCTCGGGCAGATGGTGCGGGTCGCGCTCGCAGCCGCGGATCAGCTGGGGGACGCGGTCTCCTGCGAGGTCATCGACCTCGGCTCCGTACGACCGTGGGATCGCGAGACCGTGTTGGCTTCCGTCGCGCGGACGCGTCGTCTCGTGGTCGTCGAGGAGAACCCGTTCACTGGCGGGTGGGGGACAGACATCGCCAGCGTCGTGGCAGCCGAATGCCAGGCGACTCTCGCGGCGCCGATCACGCGCGTCACGAGCCCCGATGTTCCCGTGCCCTTCGGCCCACTCGAGCGCGCCTACCTCACATCGTCTGAGGATGTCGCCGCCGCGGTCTCGCACCTGTTCAAGACCGGCACTCTGCCTCCGCCGAGGTGGGCAGGCTGGGCGCGGACCCGGACGAGTCAGTCGCGCGAGAGCGGCGACGAGCCGAAGCGGCGGGCCGAGCTGGCAGAACCGCTCGGCCGCTATGCCCGCATGCTCGAGATCCGTTTAGTCGAGGACGAAGCGATGAGCCTGTTCCACGAGGGGCTTATCTCAGGGACGATGCACACGTGCCAGGGCCAGGAGGCCGTGGCCGTCGGCGTCGCCGCGGCGCTTCGCCCGACCGACACCGTGACATGCACGTACCGCGGACACGGACACGCACTCGCGCTGGGGCTCTCGCCGCTCGCCGTGCTCGGAGAGCTGCTGGGCCGCCGCGCCGGCGTGCTCGAGGGCAAAGGAGGCTCGATGCATCTCGTCGCGCCCAACGTGGGCCTCCTTCCGACGTTCGCGATCGTCGGCGCGGGCATACCGATCTCGGCGGGCGCGGCGTACGCCTCCCAGGTGCTCGGCGACGACTCCGTGGCGGCCGCCATCTTCGGCGATGGCGCGGCGAACATCGGCGCCTTCCATGAGGGCCTGAACCTCGCGGCGATCTGGCGCCTGCCGGTCATCTTCATCTGCGAGAACAACCTGTACGGCGAGTACTCGCGGATCGACAAGACCACGCCGGTGAGCGACATCGCCTCGCGCGCGGCCGCGTATGCGATGCCCGGCGTGGTCGTCGACGGCCAGGACCTCGACGCAGTCATCGCCGCGGTCCAGGCAGCCGTCAAACGCGCGCGCAGCGGAGGCGGCCCGACCCTTCTGGAGATGAAGACGTACCGCTTCGCAGGCCACTCCCGCGGCGATCCGGCGACGTACCGGCCTGCGGCCGAGCTCGAGCGGTGGAAGGCGCGCGACCCGATCGCCCTCTACGAGCGGGCCCTCACCGCGTCGAAGGTGGCCGACGACGCGAGACTCGCGGCGATCCGCAAGACCGTCAGCGAGAGCGTCGCCGCGGCTGTTGCAGCCGCACGGGCGAGCTCACCGCCGGACGTAGGCGCGATCATGGAGGACGTCGTCGCGGACTGACACGCGAGGCTCAGGCCGCATACCTCCGGATCGTCGACTCGTCGAGCACCAACCCGAAGCCCGGTCCCTGCGGCACGGGGTAGGTGCCGTTTCGGATCGTCGGGCGGTTCGCGATGAGCTCCCAGAACAGCGGATCGCGTTCGGGATGAAAGCACTCGACGTAGGTCCCATGCGGGATCGACGCAAGCAGCTGAGCGCTGATCTGCGGTTCCTCGTGATGTGCCATCGCCACATCGAATGCCATCGCCGTGCCGGCCACGCGCCGCCACTCGGTCGGGCCGCCGCCCCACGACGCGTCGAAGTTGCAGACGTCGATCGAGCCTTCGACCATCAGGTCGCGAGCGCCGGCACGCGAGAGCTCGCTCTGACCGGCGGCCACCGGAACGCCCGTCGCGAGCCTGACGTCACGCATCGCGCGCCGATCGTTGTACCAGCGGCACGGCTCCTCGAACCAGCGGGGGTTCAAACCGTCGATCAGGCGGCAGAACCGCTTCGCTTCGTCGAGCGAGTACCCCTGGTTCGCGTCGGCCATGAGAATGAAGTCGTCGCCGCCGGCTTGGCGCGCGATGCGAAACCGTTTGGCGTCCTCTTCCGGAGTCGCGCCGCCGACCTTGAGCTTGCAGCCCGCGAGGCCGAGCGTGCGATAACCCTCCATCTCGGCGGCCAGCTCCTCAGCGGTGATCCCGTAGTAGCCGCCGATGGCGATGATCGGCAGCTCGTCGCGGAAGCCACCCCAGATCTTGAAGAGCGGTGCCGCGAGCGCCTTCCCGAGCGCATCCCACAGCGCGCTGTCCACACAGGCGATCGCTTTCATCGCCAGCGCGCGATCTCCAAGGATGTCGTAGGTGATCGGCAGCATCGCTTGCCAGCATGACTCGACCATTGCCGCATCGCGTCCCTCGAGCAAGGGCGCGAGCGTCTCGGTGATGGTGCGGACGAGTCGCACCTGGGCGTCCCCCTCTTCGTCGCCGTTGTAGCTCTCTCCGACGATGCCCTCGCTGGTGACGACGCGCGTTATCACAGTGCACCGCTTCGTCATTTGGTAGTTGCTTCCGCGGAAAACGCGTCCCAGCGGGGCGACAAGCGGCACCGCCTGGATCGCACGGATCGGCAGCTTCGCGGGTCGCTCGATCTTGACCTCGGCCAGGACTCCGCCCCCTTGCTACGATCACGCGCGCGCATCGCGAGTGTTCGGGCTGCGACGATACCGAATCCGGTCCAGGATCGATCCTGCGGCGGATCGTGGGGAGGGGGGACCACAGCGGTGGAATTCCTCGTGCACATCGACGTGCAGTGGCCCGCGGACGGCGATCCCAAGGAACTTGAACGGCTGACCGCGGCCGAGCGAATCCGAGCGCGCGAGCTCGCCACCGAGGGTCGGATCGTGCGTCTCTGGCGGGTTCCCGGTCGTCGTGCGAACTGGGGACTCTGGGAAGCGCAGGACGCGAGCGTGCTCCACGCCGCGATCAGATCCCTGCCCTTGTTCCCGTGGCTGTCCGTCGACGTCCACCCGTTGGCGGCGCACCCATCTGACCCGGACCGACCGGGCGGGTCGTGATGAGGGCCACGCTGCCCAAGGCGACGTACCGCCACGCGGACGAGAATCAAATCGCCGCAAAGGTCGATCGGAGTATCCCGTTCATCGAGGCGCACCATCACCTGTGGGAGCTCGAACGGTTCCCCTACCAGTGGCTTCGGGATCCTGGAACGGCCGCTCACAACGAGCGCCTCGGGGACTACAAGATGATTCGTACGGACTGGGGCATCGAGCGGCTGCTCAAGGAGTTCTACGGCTCGAACGTCATCAAGTCCGTGCACGTCGAAGGCGATAGCCGCGCGGCGGACCCCGTCGAGGAAACGGCGTGGCTGCAGTCGATCGCGGACAGCTACGGCTTTCCTCAGGCGATCGTCGTCTTCTGCGACTTGCAGCGCGGGGACGCCGAGGCGCAGCTCGCCCGGCACGCGGCATTCAAGAACATCCGTGGCGTCCGGATCCGAGAGCATCCCGACGACGCTGATGCGCCGGTTTTCCGAAAGGCCTACGCGGCACTCGAGAAGTACAACCTCTCGTACGAGCTCAACGCCTCACCCGGCAAGCTCGTCTCGGGTCGCGACGTCGCGAAGGCCTACCCGCGCATCCAGGTCATCCTCGGCCATGCCGGCTTCCCACTCGAGCGGACGCGCGACTACTTCGCGCTGTGGAGCCGTGAGATCTCAACGCTCGCGGAAGCTCCCAACGTCGCCTGCAAGATCTCCGGGCTCGGCATGGTCGACCACGACTGGACGGTCGAGAGCATCAGGCCCTGGGTGCTTCACTGCATTCAAGCCTTCGGTGTCGATCGCGCCATGTTCGGGACGAACTGGCCGGTCGACATCCTGTACAGCACCTATCTCCGCCAGATCGACGCATACCGGACGATCTTGTCGACGGAAGGCTTCAGCCGAGCGGACCAGGAAAAGCTGCTCTACCGGAACGCGGAAAAGTTCTATCGCATCTAGTCAGTTCAGGGAAAGGATGAAGTGGCCGACGACGTTGGGGGTAGGCGCTTAGACACCGAGGCGCCGCCGCGAACTCCAATCCTCGAGATCAGGGGCGTCTCGAAGCGGTTCGGATCCACGCAGGCGCTCGACGACGTTTCGTTGGCGCTTCACGCGGGCGAGATCCACGCGCTTCTCGGAGAGAACGGGGCCGGGAAGTCGACGCTCATCAAGATCATGACCGGCGTCGTGCAACCTGACGAGGGAGAGCTCTTCGTCGACGGGCGCAGGGTGCGTATGGGAAGCGCGCTCGAGGCGCAGGCCCTCGGGATCGCCGCGGTGTACCAGGAGCCGATGATCTTCCCCGACCTCTCGGTAGCCGAGAACATCTTCATAAGTCACCGCGACCGCGGCCGGATCGTCGACCGGGCGGCAATGCGCCGCGACGCCAAGGCGGTTCTCGACAGGCTCGGCGTGCGTCTGGACGTCGGCGAGCCGGCGCGGGGTCTCACCGTCGCAGCACAACAAACCGTCGAGATAGCCAAGGCGCTCTCGCTTC
>VBEY01000135.1 GCA_005889295.1 Chloroflexota bacterium
TCCCTATCCCTTCGCAGAGACTCAAAGGCTGACTCTGGCACCCTGTGGCCCGCCTTCCTGTGTTTCGCCAAGTGAGCAATCATCTCGTCCTCGTCGACCATTACCGCATTGTTTCTCGGACCGCTCGCGATCGCGTCGGTCGGCTGCATGAAACGGCATCGCTGACACTCAATTCCGCCTCGGCTGCTCTCGTAGACGTAAACATCGGAATCTGGCGCGAACCGCGCGTAGCTCATCAGACAATCAGTCTCCGCAAGCCTAGTTAAGCGAGGTTCCCCGGGAGAAAAGGTTCGGGCAGCAGAGCCGTGAGCGTCGTCGTCTTCCGCAGGCCGCCCGTCGTCGCGAGAACGACGCGCACATCGGGCGCGAATTCGGCGATCACCTGTCGGCACGCCCCGCAGGGCGTCGGCAGCTTGTCGTCGTCGATCACGATGGCGATCGCGTCGTAGTCCTTCTGCTCCCCCGCGGCGACCGCGGCCCACACCGCGCAGCGCTCGGCGCAGACGGTCATGCCATACGAGGCGTTCTCCACATTCGCGCCCGAGTAGATCTTGTTGCGCTTGGTGCGCACCGCCGCGCCGACCTTGTACTTCGAGTACGGTGCGTACGCGCGCTGGCGCGCGAGCGACGCGACGCGGATGAGATCCTCATCACCCGGTCCGAGCGTCTCCACTAGACCCTTTCGGCCTCGGCGGGCACCTTCTTGACGACGCGGACACGGCGGATCCGGCGGCCCTCGACGCTCTCCACGACGAAACGGGCGCCGCCGGCCTCAACGGCCTCGCCGGCCTTCGGAAATCTGCCCAGCTGGGCAACGACAAACCCACCGAGCGTGTCGTAGTTAGGAGAGGGCTCTGCGGGAGGCAGGTCGAGGTCGAACGTCTCGCGCACATCCTCGAACGGGACGCGAGCGTCCATCAGCGCCTCGCTCTCGGAGACCGGCAGGACGAGCTCCTGCTCGACGTCGTACTCATCGCGGATCTCGCCAACGATCTCCTCGACCAGATCTTCGATCGTCACGAGCCCGCTGGTACCGCCGTACTCGTCGACAACGATCGCGATGTGGACCTTGTCCTTCTGCATGTCGCGCAGGAGCTCGTCGATCTTCTTCGTCTCGGGGACAAATTGGGCAGGCCGCAAATACGGCCGGATCTGAACGTCCTTCTCCCCGCGGGCGAGGCGCCGGAAGAGGTCTTTCACGTAAAGGATGCCGATGATGTTGTCCGGCGACCCCTCGTACAGCGGGATCCGCGAGTGGCCGATGTTCGTGATGATCTTGAGGATCTCCTCGGCCGGTGTGTCGACGTCGATCGCGACAATGTCGGTGCGGGGAACCATCACCTCATGCACGGGCTTTTCCGAGATCGCGAAGATCGAGGTGATCATGCGCTGCTCGCGCTCCTGCAGAACGCCCTGGGCCTGGCCGGTCTCGACGAGGGACTTGATCTCGTCCTCCGTGACGAGCGACGTGCCCACCAGCGGGTTGCCGCCAAATGGTCTCGTGATGAGACGGGTGAGGTGGAAGAGCACCCCGACCAGCGGCCGCGTGATCCACGTCACGAGCTCGAGCGGCCAGACCAGGATGAGGAGCACGGTCTGCGCGTGACGAGCCCCGATCGAACGGGGCACGAATATCCCGAAGAGCACGGCGATGAGCGACAGGATCGCGACGGTGACGGCGACCGCCGCGACGTCACGCACGACGGGCGCGTCTCTGCCGAACAGGAACTGCAAGAGATCGGAGAGCCGGGGCGCGAGGTACGCCGCGGAGATGCCCGAGAACGTGAAGACGATGAGGAACTCCGCGACCTGGATCGCCGCCAGATACTCGACCGCCTTGCGGCCCATCGTGCCGGCACGCCGGCCACGCCGCCCGCGCGCGGCGAGCTCTTCGATGAGCTGGGGGCGCCGGATCGTATGCAGCGCCGCCTCGCTCGCCGAGAGCACGGCGAGGACCGCGACGAGCACGAGCTCGAGCAGAAGTAACTCGGTGAGCGTCGCGTCCATTACGTCGCCTTCTTCTGGCGGCGGTCGGCCTTCTTGATGGCTCGCGCCGGCATGCCCACCGCGACCATGCCTTCGGGCACGTCCTTCGTGACCACCGCGCCGGCCCCTGTCGTCGCGCCCGCCCCGACCGTTATGGGCGCGCGAAGCAAGGTGTCCGAGCCGATGAACGCGTCGTCGCCGATCACCGTGCGGTGCTTCTTGCTGCCGTCGTAATTGAGGGTGATCGTCCCCGCGCCGATGTTCACGCGCTGGCCGACCTCCGCGTCACCGATGTAGCTGAAGTGGTGCATCTTCGTGCCGGCTTTGAGACGCGCGTTCTTGACCTCACCGAAATTGCCCATCTCCACGCCGCGCTCGAGGTAGGCACCGGGCCGGAGGTGCGAATACGGGCCGATGGTCACCTCGTCTTCGAGCGTCGCGCCCTCGAGCGTCGAGTTCTCGACGGTGCAGCGCTCCCCTACCGTGGTGTCGCGCAGCACCGCGTACGGCCCGACGCGAGAGCCCGAGCCGATCGAGGTCTTTCCCTGGAGGATCGTCCCCCGCTCGATGACGACGTCCGCCGCGATGCGCACGCCGCTGTCGACCTCGCATGAATCGGGGTCGCGGAAAGTGACGCCGGCGAGCATGTGCTGATCGCGGATCCGCTTTCGCATCGCCGCCTCGGCGGCGGCGAGATCGGCACGGGTGTTCACGCCGATGCCCTCCTCGGGGTCGTCGGTGAGGTGTACCGCGACGCGCTTGCCCTCACGCCGCGCCTCGCCCACGAGGTCCGTGAGGAAGATCTCGCCCGTGTCGTTCGGGCGCAGTCGATGGACCGCGGCCCTGAGCCAATCGAGATCGGCGGCATATGCGCCGAGGTTCGACTCCTTGAGCTGCTTCTCCGCGGCCGTGGCGAGGCGGGTTTCGACGATGCGAGCAACGTCGCCGCGCTCGTCGCGGACGACACGCCCGTACGCGTTGTCGGTCCCGACTTCGCCTGCAAGGAGGACCAGCGGCGCGCCGCGCTCATGGAGCAGTGTGCGCATGCGGGTGAGCGTTTCCGGGCGTAGAAAAGGGGTGTCCCCGTACACGATGAACGCGACGCCGTGGTCGCCGTTTGCCGCGGCGAGGCCGACGCGCACCGCGTCGCCCGTTCCGAGAGGCGCGGGCTGGATCGCCACTCGCGTCCCCTCATCAAGGAACCCGCGCGCGGATGCGGACTCTTGCGAAAGAACGACCACCGGACGCGCGCCGACCGCGCGAACGGTCTCGAGGATGTGCCCCAGGAGCGGGCGCCCAGCGACTGGATGGAGGACCTTCGGGGTCTTTGACTTCATCCGCGTCGAGAGGCCCGCCGCGAGCACGATGGCCAGCGGCGCGTCGGCCATAGGGTTTTGCTTCAGGCTGGGGCGCCAGGATTCGAACCTGGGATAGCGGATCCAAAGTCCGCCGCCTTACCGCTTGGCCACGCCCCATAGGACACGACCAAAGGATAGGGCGGAGGCCGTTATTTCCCGGGCTGCTTGCCCCGTTTGATCAATTCGGCCACGCGGCGTCCGCCTTTGCGGCCGAGTTGCGCGTATCCCTCGCTGCCGAGCTGCGTCTTGCGCGCCTCGCCACCTTTGCGACCGAGCTCGGCGTACCCGCGTGATCCGAGCTGCGTCTTACGCGCTTCGCCGCCCTTTCGCCCGAGCTTGGCGTACCCCTCGGGGCCGAGCTGTCCCTTGCGGGCCTGCCCACCGCGCCTACCGATCTCGCGATAGAAGGACGAGCCGTGCTTGCCCGCGGTCGAGGTCCCCCCGCGCTGACCGGCCTGGCGGACCGTGAGCTCCCCTCGTGGATCCATGCCTCAAACGTAAGGGGACAGCCCTCGCTCGCTTGTCGCTCACGGAGTGACACCGAGGGTCAACACGCGGGTGCGGAGACCCGCGCGCCGGAGTCGCCGGGAGATGCGGATCGCGTCTGCCCGGTCATCTCCCAAGGCGAAGAGGGAGGGACCGCTGCCCGACATGGCGAGGTCGATGCCCATGGCAGAAGCGGTCTTTCGCGCGGTGGCGATCGCCGGGGCGGCACGCTCGGCCGCATCGAGAAGATCGTTATGAAGGCACGCGCGGACCGCCGCGACCGTCGCCTTGCGATCGCGTAACACCGATGCGAGCTTCGCGCTCCGCTCTCCGCTCGACGGACTCGCTCGGTGCGCGGCGAAGACCAGAGCCGTCGACATGCGCTCAGGAAGCTGCACGAGCGCGACCCACAAAGGCTCGGGCGCCGGAAGAGTCTCGATCAGCTCGCCGCGACCGCGCACCAGCGCGTATGCGGCGCCGCTCACGAAGAACGGGACGTCCGACCCCACACGCGCTGCCACCGGCGTGAGGTCCATGCCATCGAGGCGCCACACGCGGGCGAGACCGAGCAGCACCGCGCCTGCATCGCTCGATCCTCCTCCGAGACCTGACGCGACCGGAATTCGTTTGCGCACGCGCACGTGGGCGAGCGCCTGCCGCCCCGCGGCATCCGCGATCGAGTGGACGGCCCGCGTTGCGAGGTCATCACCGGGGGCGGCCCCGACCGCCGGTGCGATCCGCACGTCGAGCTCGCGCCACGGAGCTACCCGCACGCGATCGCGAAGGTCGACCGTCGCGAACACCGAGGCAAGCTCGTGATAGCCGTCCGCGCGCCGGCCGAGGACCTCGAGCGTGAGATTCACCTTCGCGGGCGCCATCAGAACGACGGCTCGGCTCACTGTTGGGTTAGACGGATCGCGTGTGCGAGCGCGACCCACTCTTCGAGCGACAGCGTCTCAGGTCGGCGCTCGGGCGCGATGCCGGCCGCGGTGAGCACGGCGGTGGCCCGCTCGCGATCGAGCCCGGCTTCGTGACCGAGCGCGGAACGCAGCTGCTTGCGCCGGTGCCGGAACGCGTCGGAGACGAGGCGCAGGAACAGCTCCTGATCGAGCGGCGCAAACGCCGGGCGCCGCCGAGTCCGGAGCGCCACGACGGCGGAATCGACCCGAGGGGGCGGGCGGAACGCCCGCGCCGGCACTCGCCGAACGATCCGTGGTTCGGCGAACGACTGCGTGAACACCGAGAGGTAGCCGCGCTCGCGGGCGTCGCGCGCCGTCGCGGCCATCCGCCGCGCCACCTCGCTCTGGACGAGCACCACGACAAGCGGCGGACGGCGCTCGTCAGCGAGAAATCGCTCGAGAAGGGGCGTCGTGATCTGGTATGGGAGGTTCGCGACGATCCGGGTGATCGGGCGTCCCGCGAGCCCGAGGAGGTCGACCTTGAGCGCATCGCCCTGGACCACCCGCACGTTCGTGCGCTCGGCGAGGGTCTCCTCGAGCAGCGCGACCATGCGCGGATCCACCTCGACCGCCGTGACGCTCCGGACTCGCGCGGCGAGCGCGGCCGTCAGGACGCCGGGCCCCGGGCCGACCTCGAGCACGTCGTCGTCCGTTGACAGCTCGGCGGCGTCGACGATGGCCGAGAGCACCGCCCGGTCCACGAGGAAGCGCTGGCCGAGCGAGGTGGCTGCGCGCACCCCGTGCCGGCGCAGTACCTCGCGAAGGGCGCGTGGGTCCGCGACGTCCATGCACCGTCGAGGCTAGAGGGTCACCTGCATACCCACTGGGCCGCCTGGCCCCGCGCGAACATCCACGCGGCGACGTTGGCCGCGGCGACGGGGTCGAACACGCTCGCGCCGGCGTACCCGGCGCGGCCGCTGTTTGCCGCCCACGTGCTCGGTAGGAACTGGAAGAGTCCCGACGCCCCCGACGCGTTGTATGCGCCAGGGTTGAGCCGGCTCTCGCAGTAGGCGACCCGTACGAGCTGCTCGGCGTCCGCTCCCTGAGCGGCGGCCGCGTCGCGGATGATTCCCTCGATCTCCGCTGAGGCTGGCGGTGTGCGGGTGCCGAAGTGGCGCACTTCGGTCACCGGGGCCGCGAGCTGCTGCGAAGCGAGGAGCGTCCGGGAGATCTCCCGGGCGTCGACGATATGAACGAAGTAGGTGTTCTCCGTCCGGCCGGGCGCGCCCGGCGTGATCACGACCTGGTGCGATCGATCCAGGTTGGCATCGGGCTGAAGGCGCACCGCGAAGGGGATGTCCTCCTGGACGGTCACCTGCTGATCGGAGATCCTCATGATCCGCACGACGTCGCCCGGGTTGAGGGGCGCGCCGAGTGGCTGGTCCACTTCGTCGAGCGGCCCGAGGGCGATGTCTGCGGCCGCCAGAAGGTCGGCAACGGTGCCGCGGGCGGAGCGCGCCGCCACCTCCCGGCCGCCGTCGATAAGGGTGACCGGCAGCCCGCGGTCGAGTGCCAGGCGCTGCCCTGGCAGAAGGGCCGCGTCGGCCGGCGAGGAAAGCCGGTCCTGCGAGCCGGTGGCAAGTCCAAGCCCCCGAAGCGCGTCCGCGACTGTCCCTGACGACGTGCGGACGTTCGCCGCGAGGCCGTCGACGGATACCGTGAGCGGCGCGGCCTCGACGCCGAGGACGCCCCTGGCCACCGGCGCGGCCCGACCAGGAATGACGACCGCCGACCGGGCGGTTGGATTTGGGCCGAGGATGGCCCACGTGCCTGCGCTGACGGCGCACGTCACGAGCGCCAGCCGGCCCAAGCGCGCCACCACCGAAAGCAGGTGCCTTCGCCCCACCACACGCCTCCCCAGCCCCACCCGATTCTGGACATGGCGACGCCATGTACCAGAGCCATGGGGGACCCGGAGAGTCTAGCGGGTGCCGGGGGAGGGCTGTCTAGCGCTCCCCCGGCGCCCGCCAGCCGAGCTCTTTCAGGTGCGCGCGAAGCAGCGGTCCCACGTCCTCGCGCCGCAGGGCCGCATCGATGAACGCCTTGACGTACCCCTGCCGGTCACCGGTGTCATAGCGCGCGCCTTGAAGCTCGACCGCCCAGACCGGCGCTCCCGCGCGCGCCAGCTCGCTGACGGCGTCGCTGAGCCAGATCTCGCCGTTTCGGCCCGGCTTGGCTCGCTCGAGTACCTCGAACACCTCCGGCTCGAGGACATACCCGTGTACCGCGGCGAACTCGCTCGGAGCTTCCTCGGGTTTTGGCTTCTCGACGATCGCGAGGACGCGCTGGGTCCGTTCGTCGACCGGGGTGCCGGCGACGACCCCATATGCCGCCGCCTTCTCCTTGCTCACCCGGATCGTCCCGACAACGCTCCCGCCTCCCAGTCGCCGCCGCGCTTCGATGAGCTGGCCCACGGCCGGCGTGTCGCCGACGACGATGTCGTCGCCCCAGAGCATCGCGAAGGGCTCCGCGCCGACGAGGGGGCGGGCCTGGAGGACAGCGTGCCCGTTCCCCTTCGCTTCGTGCTGCACGACGACGCGCACCGTGGCGAGGCGCTCAGGCCGCTTCAGGAGCTCGATGTCTTCCTTTCGGAACTCGATCGCGAGCCGTCGCTCGAGCCGCTCGTTCGGGCGGAAGTAGTCGTCGAGTGCCTCTTTGCCCGGCCCGTTCACGATCACCACCCGGGAGATCCCCGCGGCGGCCATCTCGGCGACGACCAGCTCGATGACCGGCGTGTCGATGATCGGGAGAAGCTCCTTCGGGACGGTCCGGCTGATTGGAAGAAACCGCGTACCGAGTCCGCCAGCCGGGATGACGCCGTAGACGACCGGCTTGACGGGCGGCGCGCCGTGGCTCACGGGCGGTTCTCGGCGCTGACGCTGAAGGCGACCGGCTCGGTGGTGCGCACCGCGAACCCCGTCACGGCGAGCAGCGCACGGCGATCACCCGACGTGTCGAGGTCGAGGCTGAGCTGGCCGTTGTCGACGGTCTGACGCTCGACCGTCGCGCGGTCGCCGCCAAGGTGGAGCACCTGCAGAGCGAAGCGCTGCGAGACGATGTTCGTCGAACGGATGAACCCAGAAGTGGTCCAGCCGTTGTCGGTCTCGGCCTCGTCGATTGGGAGCCCGGTGATCTCGATGTCATCCACAGCGAAGCCACCGAAGTTCAAGTTGCCGTCGGTCACGTACTGGAAACGCAGCTGCACCTGCTTTCCCGCGTACGGCGCGAGGTCGGCGGTCAGGTGCCTCCATCCGGTGGCCGTCTCGCCGCTGGACGACCCGGTGATGCCATTCCCGAGGTTCTGGCCGTTCGGGTCGGTGGTCGAGGAGGACTCGGTCTTGAGCGGCGTCCAGTGCGCTCCGCCGTCGGTCGAGACCTCCGCATACGCGTAGTCGTAGTCGGTCTCGATCCCGTACCACGTCCAGAACGCGAGCTTCGGGTCGGCTGTGGTTCGGAGATCGAACGTCTTCGTCAGCGTGGCGTCCATGCCGTCGCCACGGTCCGACCACCAGAACGTGCGACCCGAGTGCGGATCCGTCGAGATGAGCCGGTTGCTTGTTGGTCCGCCGAACTTCAGCGTGATCTTCCCCCGTGGCAGGTCGACGTATTTGACGGAATACTCGCGAACCGTCGATTGGAACGTGCCACCGACCTCGACCTTGTCGCCGACGATGACCGCCGCCGCCTGCCGCGCGGGCGCACCTTGCGGATAGGTGTATGGCCGATCGGCGTTCACACCGATGAACATGTTCGCGGCTACGAAGTTCAGCCACTGCTCCTCAACGCCGGGCTGACCGCGCTCTTTCAGGACCGCGTCGATGTCAGCCGGTGTGTCGATACCCTTCCGCATGAGCGCGCGCACGACGTCCTCGCCGCCGGCGTACTGGCGCAGGTACTCGAGGAACATGAACGCGAGCCCGTAATGCGGTCGCGCCGTGTCGAGGTCAGCCCAGTCGTTCAGCTGCGTGTCTGGGACACGCAGATACGCCTCCCCGTCGGTGGGACTGAATCCGTTGGCCCGCTCGCAGAGCACCGCGTGGCCCTCGTTGAACCAGACCGCGGATCGTCGTCGCGTGTTGAATTGGATCATGTGGCAGAACTCGTGGGCGATGATCCTGTTCAGTTCCGCCGACCCCGGACGCGCTCCGAGCGTGTTGATGTAGATCATCTCGCGCTCGGCCGAGAACTCGTTCACCCAGACGGGCTCCTCATCGGAGCCGCTGAAGTACCCGGCCGCTGAGCCAGGGAGGCGCGCAAAAACGAGGTTGATGCGTGGGTCGGCGTCGATCCCGGGTGACCACTCCTCTCCGTAGAGCCGCCGGTCGGTCGGATAGACCTTGTCCTCAAACGCGGATGCGGTCGTGCGCAGGCCGTTCAAATCGACGCTCGCGTCATTCGCGACCCACCACTTCGCGTGATCGGTGAGGAGACGAAGCGTCGCCGTGGTCCTGACGTTCTTCTTCGCCGCGAAGTCGTACGTCCAGAAATCGTGAGTGCTGCCGAGGTCCTCGACCGGAGGCGTCGTACGCACCGGCTCAAAGCCGTTCGCGGGCTGGCCCGAGCGGCCGCGGACCGTTCGCGTGAGCTCGAAACCGTTGGCGTACGGCAGCGACTTGGCGAGCAGTGCAGCCGTCATGTCGAGCGTCGTGAGCGTCGTCGACGCGA
>VBEY01000311.1:0-1602 GCA_005889295.1 Chloroflexota bacterium
ACTCGTACATCGTTGACTTTCCCGCGGGCACGACGGGCGGCAGCGTGTACCTCTTTGACCCCATGTTCTGCGCGACCGGTGGCGCGACCTCGAGCCTCCGTCGTCTCGGGGTCGGCGACTACTGGCTGCCTGGCGCGACGGGCGGGATCGGCATCACCGTTGTCTACAACCTCTTAGACATGAACGGCACTCCCTACGCAACCTCAGACGACACCCTGATCGCGACGAGCGGCAGCCTCTTCGCGAACTCCAATGCCGTCGACAAGGGCCCCCTGTACAGGGGCAACGGGATTTACGGCCCGGCGTACGCCGGCGCCGGCTCGAGTGATTGCCAGTCGAGCCCCTACCACAACCGCTGGTGGCAGCTCGCGAGCGGCCTCGGCGAAGGTCAATACCGCCTGCAGGTCGTGACGAGCAGCGGCGCGAACAACGAGAACGCAATGAACGGTTTCGGGATCCAGGTCGCCTCGACATCCGGTCCGGGCGGACGCGTATACGGACAGAGCCGCATGGCCGCGGCCATGTCCGTGGCCAACACGTCGGTCTTCTACCTCGCGCAAGTCGAGGCCGAGCACGCCGGCAAGACACTCGAAATCAAACTGTTCGACCCAGGTGACATCACCAGCACCAGCATGAAGATCCGTCTTCCCACCGCGACCGGGTTCACGTATGCGTCATTCACCTGGACGGCGAGTGGCAGCTCGGGCGGAGCGCCCACGAGCGGCGGGCCGACCACGACCTTGACGACCTCGAGCTCGACCACGACCTACTACAACAACCAGTGGGTGACGATCCTTGTCGCGATCCCATCGAGCTACACGGCACCGACGCCCCCAGGCGAGCCAGGCCCGGGCTGGTGGAAGGTCGAATACAACACGCTTGGCTCGGGTGCAGACGTCACGACCTGGGAGGTCAACGTCCGCGGCAATCCGGTGCATCTCATCACGCCGTCCTAAGAGCCCCCTCAACAAAGAGAGAGAGCGGCCTCTGAAGGCCGCTCTCTCGTATCTCCAGATCGTTGGACGCAAGCATCACAGATGGATATTGATATTTCCGTATTGCTTGATCGGCTCTGTGACGGGGGTAGGGTCATTCGTGCCGAGGTTGAAGCTAGGAGTGGGCGCGCCGATGGGATCGCCGTTCGTCTCGGTGCAGGCGTCGGGCAAGACTTCCGAGGGAAACACCGGCGGACCATTGAGTTTGTCGGTGGTCTTGCCGGGGGTGGCGTAGGTCGTGTTCTGCCCCGGAGGACTCCCGCTGTCCAGGAATCCGAAGTGCACGAATTGATCTTTGGTCACGTTCAGAAAGTCCACCTGGCCATCAGTCTTTGTGACTCTCGCCGCCACGTACGTGGTCAAGATCCCGCCCGCTGACATCGGCGGGGTCATACAAATGACCTGACCCGGCCCCTCCGAGCTGAAGTGGCTCTGACCTACCGGCTTGTTGAAGCAGGACTGGTGTTCGGGGATCGTCTCGTTCAGCGAACCGAAAAAGGCGCCGTCTTTCTGGTGGACATTTACGGCGATGTTCACCCAGAAGAATTCGTCGACGACTTGCAATGTCGACGAGGATCTGATGCTGCTCAACGAATACCAGGCCCCC
>VBEY01000311.1:1697-4332 GCA_005889295.1 Chloroflexota bacterium
GCCTGCACCGCCTGGGTAAGGCTGGCGAGCGCGTCCGCGTCCAAGGTGAGGTTGGTGCTGGTGCCGTCGCTGCAGTTCAGCGTTATGGCTGTTTCTCCGAGGGCGGACACCGGCACTACGGTGCCGATCGCCAGTCCAGCCGCAATCGCGAGCGCGAGCACGGTGCGTCTCATGTGGCTCCTCCGGATTTGTAGGCGCGTTCGGCGGGAGGGCGTTTGTCTCCACTCCTACCGAGCGTGCTCCTGCCTGGGCGCTGCAGGATGCGTTCCAGAAATGAGATCCAGGCTCGCCGCCTTAACGCGAAAAAGAAGACCGCCCTGCCTGTGTCCGCCGGATCAGCCCCGTCGATCGCCGACGCCATGGGTTTGCGCCGGTGATGACTCCCCGCCGGCTCCCGAATCGAGTAGACCGCTTGTCCTGGATCGATCCCCTTGTCCGGAGAGCCGTCACCGCCCAGGCAGAACGAGCTTGCGAGGCCGATCGCGACGTCGTCGGCGCGGGTTTGGTACTGGTCCGCTTGCCCCAATGGTCCTGACCAAAAGGTCGGGCGGCCGGTCCGCTTCCCGGCGCGGACACCGTCGCGCAAAACTCCACAGCGTGTCTCCCAGGAGAGAGGAGCAGGGACAGGCCCTTGTCGAATTCGCGCTGCTGCTTCCGCTGCTTCTCTTGCTCGTGCTCGGCATCATCGAGTTCTCATTCGTGTGGAACTCGAGGAATACCGTGCTGTTCGCCAGCCGGGACGCCTCGATGCTGGCTGCCGAAGGCGGCAGCCTGCAGGGCACGGACTGCGTCGTCCTCAGTCGAATCGAGAGCGACATCGTGTCGCCGGCCGCCGCCGTCAAGCTGCAACAGGTCCAGATCTACTGGTCCGACCGGAACGGGGACCAGATCGGCGCGAACGTGAACGTGTATGACCGGGCCGGCTCGACGACGTGCGATTACGGCGACGGCACGACGATCACGGTGCCCTACAGCTTGACGAGCGCGGGATACCCGGAAAGCGCGCGCTGCGACGTTCTCGCCGGCTGTGGCGGCTCCCACACCAGCGTCGACACGATCGGGGTCCGCGTGACCTACCAGCACCGCTGGCTGACGTCCTTCGCTCGCATGACGGGGACTGGCGTCACGTTCACGGAAAGCACCATCAACCGCGCGGAGCCACAGCTGTGAGGCGGCGATTCGTCGACAAGGAGGCAGGCCAGGGAACGGTCGAGTTCGCGCTGGTCCTGGCGCCGATCCTCATCCTCCTGGTGTTCGGTCTGGTCGAGCTCGCGAACCTTCTTAGCTCGGCGATGACCATGTCATCCGCGACACGCGAAGGCGCACGGCTCGGCGGAGCGCTCGTCAACGGAGGCGGCACTCTGGGCTGCTCGGCAGGCCAATCTCCGAACGCCGCGACCGTCGATGCGAACATCGTCGCCGCGGTCGAACGGGTGCTCATGGGAGCGGGCGCCAGGGTCACGCTGGCCGATGTCACCGAGATCCGGATATGGAAGGCGACCGCCAGCGGGCAGGAGACCGCCGGGCAGGTGAACGTTTGGACATATCAGCTCAATGGTGGCCCGGTGATCGATGGTCAAGCGCTCGACTTCCGCCAGCAGAGCCAGACGTGGCAGCCGTGCTCGCGCACCAACATCCAGCCGGTCGACTCGGTCGGTGTCACCGTGCGCTACACCTATCGCGCGCGCACGCCGATCAGCTTCCTCGTTCCGTACTTCACCTCGATCGCGATCTCAGATCGCACCGTGATGGCGATGAATGTCTCGAAGTGATGCCCGCCGTGAGGACGGCGGCCAGACCCTCATCATCGTCGCGCTCATGCTCTCGCTGCTCTTGGGCTTCGCCGGTCTCGTGGCAGACATCGGCTGGTACGAGCTGAGCCTCATCCGCGTGCAGCGCGCCGCCGATGCCGCCGCGCTCGCCGGCGTGGTGTTCCTCCCCACCAACGTAGGCGGCGCGGTGACCGCGGCTAAGAACGAGGCCGCGAAGAACGGTTTCACGGACGGTGTCGGCGGCGTCACCGTCACCGCCGCGCCGGACATGGTCAACAACAAGGTCCTGGGCGTGACTGTGCGCGCGCCTGTGCCAACGTGGTTCGCGCGCCTCTTCGGTGTCACATCGTTCACGGCGCGCCGGAACGGGCGTGCCGAGTTCATCCTGCCGGTGCCTATGGGAAGCCCGCAGGACTATCTCGGTATCTACAAGCTCTTCCAGAGCGACGGCACGACCAAGACCGTGCACCAAGCGCCGGACGCTTCCAATGGGCCGCCGCTTGCGTCGCAGGGCTTCTGGGCCGGCGTGCTCACCCGCGGCGGCCAGCACAGCAACGGCGATGCGTACTCGCCGCAGTACGACGGAGGCACGAACCCCAACGCGCAGTACGACCCCAACGGCTACAGCTACACGATCGAGATCCCAAGCGGCTCCTCGATGGGCGAGGTGTGGCTCTTCGACGCCACGTTCTGCGCCGTCGGACATGGACCATCGGGGAGCTATCTGGGCACTGGAGACCACTGGATCGGTCCCGGTGGCGCACCGGTGACGACGACATACCGACTCTGGGACACGCAAGGAACGCCCTACACGACGGATGACGATGTCCTCGTCACGGACAGCGGTTCGCGCTTCTCGAACG
>VBEY01000312.1 GCA_005889295.1 Chloroflexota bacterium
CTCAAGGAGCGGGTGAGGCTCGCGTTCTCCGCGGGCTCAAGGCTTCCGGATCCGAAGAAGCTCTTCAACGCGCAGCTCTTGGGCAAGTCGCGGGCGATCGATGTCTCTCAGAACGAGAAGCTCGATGAACAGGCGCTCAAGGCGATCGTGAAGGCCGCCGTCGGGCACAATCTCGCGAAGACGCGGCCGGCGACGACGCGAGCGCGATCGCCAAGCACGAAGTAGTACCGGGCGTGGCGACGGACGAGTGCCGCGTGTCCCGCCGAGAGACCGAGCACTACAAGCGCAAATAACGAGCGGGTCATTCGCGTACTACGGTCTGCCTGGAGTTCTCAAGACCCCGGTGAGAGCGTCCCGGCCCGCAATTCTCGTCCTTGCCGTCGACACGATGATGACCGGGCCCGGCGAACATGTCTTACTAGCGCTGTCGTACTGGTCCCGCCTCGTGAACCCGCGCGTTTCGGGGACGGCGTGCAACGAAGTATGCGAACCATTTGTTTACGCTCCGAACTCGGCGCCAGTCTCCAGGGTCTGGTGGCGCTGTAACGCTACTTCGCGAACTGCGGTGGGAAGGCGCCGGATTGCTTCAGGGGCATGATCGCCATCACCCCGGCGAGAGGCGCTCCCGCGACCACGGTGAATGACCAGCTGTGCTCGAGTTGCCCGGTCGCAGGATCGTCCGCGTAGTGGAAGCGTGCGGCATCCCAAGCCTGCGTGAACGTCACCGTGTAGGAGGGCCCGTTAGCTCGGACCTCCGTGCGGCAGGTCGCTGGAACGACGAGTGCGAGGCTCCCGGGGAGTTCGCATGCCTTCGATCCGATGGACGCCGGGAACAGGGTCGGGACGCCGATCGCTTGGGCATCGGAGGATGACACGACCGCCCGCAGCGCCTGATCCGCCGTAAACGAGGGCGACGCAAGGGCGACGGGTGCTCCGGTCGAGAGCGGGGTCTCGGTGGTCCGGGTCTCTGGCGTTGGCTGAGCTTGGCAAGAGAGGGTAATCACGAGCGATGCGAGAGCGAGTAAAGCTCGAATCACAGACACCATCATGAGTAACGAATGCGAGCGCCGAAAGGTTCCGTCGCCAACGGCCGCCGGACATACGCCGGCTCTTTCAAGCGGTGGTGCTCGCGGCCCTGGGGAGGGCTCCCGCCGGACCAGGGTGTCGTTGGCGAGGTTGCCAGAGTCGCTCGGGGGCCGCGGTGCGCGCGCGTAACTGCTACCTCGGACGTACGCGTTTCGGTCGCCCAGTCCGGACGTCCCTGCCAAAGAGGACACGCATGCTTGGGGCATGTGGAGACTGATCGTTTGCGGGGCCGTAGTCCTTGCCTCGTGCAGCAACGCCGGCGCGCCAAGCCCCAGCCAGAACGCGACTTCGTCGATCACGGTGCCGTCGCCAGCTCCGTCGGCCAAAGAAACGGCTGTAACTGCGACAGCGTCTCCTTCACTGCGGACGCCCGTGAGCGCATCGTCGACGCCCATCCCACTGCCCTCGTTCGCCGATGTCGCCGCTGCAGGCAATGGCGTGGTGTGGGTGCTTGTTGGGGAGGACCGCCTCTTCCGCTCTCTCGATCGCGGCGTGACATGGCAAGAGCGCACGATCCCGTCAGTGCAGCGGATCGGAAAAATCTCGTTCGTCGATGATCGCAACGGCTGGATCCTGATCACAGGATCGCCCGCGACAGGTTGCATGGCGCAGTACTTCGCGGTGTGGCGCACTACCGATGGCGCAGATACTTGGCAGAGGGCGTACGAAAGCGCCTTTGCGACCGACGGCGGCTGCAAGTCGGGTCTGGCGTTCGTCGACCCACAGCGCGGATACGTAATGGTCTCCGGTCGTGACGTCGCGCCCGCGGTCCTCCGCTCCGTGGATGGTGGGCGAACTTGGTCGCTGTCGCAGCGCCTTCCCGATCCGCCGGGCTTCCGATTCGAGCCGTCGGTCTCCACGCTTGAGCCTGGCGGGGTGGCCGATTTCGGGTCCGTCCTCCTTGTCTCGGCGCTGTCCGAGGTGAGTGGCGATTTGCACCGCCACGTGTTCCGGTCGACCGATCGCGGCGCCACGTGGTCATACGTGGTCACCGCACCGACGTCGACCGACCTGGTATTCCTGACGCCGACGCTCTGGCTGCAGATCGTGCTCGCGAACTCGTCATCCGAGACGACGGACGCGGGCGCGTCCTGGCACTCGTTCCTGTCCGACTACGACCAGGCTGCAGGCGTGCCTGCTCGGTTCGTGTTCGGCGATGCGAAGACGGGATATGCGACCGTACGCGGCTCGATCCAGCGCACGACCGATGGCGGCGTGCACTGGACCCACATCACGACGCCTGGGACGTAAGGCCTGCGCGGTGACAAATCGATCCGGATCGGCTCGACTGAAGTTCTGCCTAAATCGGTCAGTCCGAAACGTTCGCGACACGAGGTCCCGCTGCGCGCTACCTACGCTGCCCAGGTGGACATTGTTCGGCGTTGATGTCGCTCGGCACCCGGAGAATCGTGGCCGCGGCGCTCCTCGCGGTTGCAAGCCTCTACGCAGGATCTCAGACAAATCCGGCGGTCGCCGTCTCTACTCTGGGCCTGTCCGCCGCCTGCGGCGCGGCCCTGATGTGGTTTGTGATCAAGCGTCACCTGTGGGGAGGTAAGCCCCGATCCGCGGGGCAGATGACGACCCTTTATGCGGTCGGCGCAGTCTTCGCTATCTTCGCCGACAACCTGCTTGAGGTCGTCTGGGGGGCCTCGGCGAGATGGCTCTTTTTCGCCGTTTTAGCCGGCCTGTTTGTTGGAGTACTCAGCGCAGTGAGGCTGAGCCCGTATGGCGATAAAGAACTCGAGTAGCGCTAAGGAGGGGCGTCTGACTCAGGGGGTTTTCTCGAGACCGCGTCGCGGCTCTATGCGATCACGTTCTTTCTTGTCAGGGCATCCGCGGCGCGACCGCGATCCGATCGCGGTGACCCGCGACCAGAAGGTTGACTCGGTCCGACGGATCGACGGCAACGACGAACCGATCGTACGGGCGGAACGTCGCTGGCGAAATGGGGGGCGGGCCTCCTGGCGCCGCGATCGGACCGTCCAAGTAGCACAGGACGATCGGTGTGTCTGCTGGATAGTCCCGAAATCGGGATCGCAGCGGTCGCGGTCCGTTTGGTCCGCTACGCGTCTCGTCCTGTAGTGCGAGATCGCCAGCGGTCAGCGTGAACGCCCCGACGAGCGTACCCCCGTAGACCGCCGACGCCTGCGCGCACGCCATGACCTCGGTGGGTGTCGGTCCAGGACTCCCCCCGGATGCCGCAGCGTCGACAAGCACGGTCGCGCGAATTAGACCGACACTCGCCGGTAGGTGTGTGCCCGTCGCTAGATCGATGACATCACCGGACCAGCTCTTCCCGCTTGCATCGTTCGGGTCCACATAGAAGACAGCCGATCCGTCGGCGCGGAAGTACGCGTTCGGACTGGTGATCGTGCCGTCGCCGCGGGGAGCGACGGTCAGGTCGCCAAGGTCGCGCCGGGCGCCGCGCCCGCCATTGGGATAGAGCTCGATCCCAAAGACCCCCTTCTTTCCTGTACGGCTGAAGTACACGAGTACGTCCGACGACCGCGGGCGGAACAGGACAGCCCAGTTCGCGGAGGTGTTTGTCAGAGGATCGCCCCGCGAGCCGAGGTCGATCTGCGCGACGACCGAATACGTCGAGGCCTCGTGGATGATGAACCGGCGGCACGGACCAGGGATGCACGTGGGAAAGGAGGCCACGTACGTCGCCGCATCGTTGGCGATGACCGGCATGTCATCCACTTCTTGGACCGACGTCGCTCCGCTCCCGTCGTCAGACACGCGGAGATAGAGGCTCTTCCCTCCACTCGAGGCGGTGTTCGCACGCGCTAGAACGGAGCCCTTGACGCGGTCCCATCCGAGCGGCGCGAAGGTGAAAGCGCTGTATGTCAGCAGGGACCGGACGGTTCCGGTCGAGCGATCGATCGCGCGCAGGTTCGCACGGATTGTCCCGGCCGTGTTCGCCGTGTCGTCCGCGGTCGTGGAGACGACGATCGCCGAGCTGTCGCTCGCCCACACCATCGCCTCGTTCACCCGAGTGAAGCGCTC
>VBEY01000313.1 GCA_005889295.1 Chloroflexota bacterium
CGTGACGAGCGGGGCGCCCGACAAACCCTCTAACAAGTTCAACCATGCGTTGGAGGCCGGGAAGACGTTCACCGTGAAGTTCGATGAAGCGGGGAGCTTCGATTATTTCTGCAGCATCCATACGTCGATGCACGGGACGGTCGTAGTCAAGTAATCGGGGACAATCGCGGGGTGCCTCTTCCTTTCCGGACCGCGGCGATCGGCTCGACGAATCCCGCCAAAGTCGAGGCGGTGCGCCGGATCCTTGGGCAGCTCGCGCCGGCGTGCGCCGTCGAGCCGATCGACGTTCCTAGCGGAGTCGGCGCGATGCCACTTGGCGAGGCGGCCGTCCGGGCGGGAGCGAACGCCCGTGCCCGGGCCGCGCTCGAACGCTCCGGCGCCGACGTCGCGTTCGGGCTCGAGGGTGGCGCGATCCTCGACGGTGACAACGCGTGGCTCACCGGTTACGTCGTCGCCATCACGCGGGACGGAAGGCTTGGCGAGGCGGCGTGGGGACGGATGCTCCTGCCGCGTGTCGCCGCGGAACGTCTTCGTGGCGGTGAGGAGCTCGGAGACATCATCGACGATGTCTTCAAGCGCCGAGACTCCAAGCGTCAGGCCGGCGCGATCGGCATCCTCACCGGGGGCGCGATGTCACGAACCGATGCGTTTGCATATCTCGTCGCGATGGCCTGCGCGCCGTTCCTGCATCCGAACCTGTACGGCAACGCATCCTGAGCGACTGCGCGATCAGGACAGCGGCACGGGTGCGGGCACCGGGATCGCGACGGGCTGAGCTCCCGGGATCGCTTCGTGATAACCGAGCCTGCCCCGCGTGATCACTAGGACCGCTATAGCCACGATCGCTAGGCCGAAGTAGAGGAGGCGTCCGTCGACGCCCGGATAGAAGCCGGTCAGGATCGCGGCGGAGGCGGTCGTGTCGAAGGACGCGTGCAGAAGCGCCACGACGGGGAGAGATCCGCCGGTCGAGTTGAAGAGCCAGGTGACGATGAACCTCACCGGGACGGAGAAGAGGATCAGCAGGTAGAACACATACTCCGGGACTTCCGCCGCTGCGAGGCGACCTGAGTCGGTTATCCCGCCACTGATGAAGAGCAGCGGAAAGTGTCCCAGCCCGAAGAGCGGCGCGACCATCAAGCTGGCGAATACCGGACCAAATCGTTTCTGCCAGCGCGCGGTCAGGAACGCCATCCAACCTGTCTCCTCCCAGATCGAGATGAGGAGAGCGATGAGAACGAGGTTGAACAGGTAGGTCGGAAGGAACTGCGGAAGCTTTGCGCCAAATGCGCTCAGACTGGCCGGACCCTGGACCACGGCGCCCCCAATGAGGAGGAGGAGTGGAGCCCCGAACAGCGCCAGGAGGTACCACTGCGGACCGGTGCGCCACGTGAAGTAGCGCCGGCGAAGGTCGCGGACTCCGTCCTTGCCGTCGGCGATCCGCGTGATCAGGAACGCCCCGCCGGCGAGGGCTATGAGCGACAAGAGAAGGATCGACGGCTGCGCCGGGATTTCGACCGGTATGAGGCCGAAACCCAAGGTCCCTAGCAGGGCGGGAAGAAACAGAATCCAGCTCGTGACGTAGAAGAAGGCCAGGAATGCCCCGCCGGGATGCTTCGCGATTGTCGCGCGAATAGACGCCATGAACGTCGGTTGGGTAGATGCGATCACGAGAACCCCCATAGCGCCGATCCCGTCGGGCGCATCTTCACCTTACTCGGGTGACCAAGCAAGGAAGCACGCGGCGGGTCGCTACGACAGCCAATACCGGCCCGGCAGCCGACGCTGCCGGGCCGTCCGACGGCCGGCTTACGCCCTCGCGGGCATCGGAAGCGCGCCGATCTGCTCAAGCAACGTCATCAGGTCGAAGAAATGTCTGGTCTCGGCGACCTTGTCCCCTTTGAATCGGACGAGCTGGACCGCCTGCACCGTCACGCGTTTCTGGCTGGCAGGGATGGTGCCCATCGGCGAGACGAGGTCACCCGTCTGCGTCCCCTGCCACGTGATCTCGAGCACAACTGTGTCGGTGCCTTCAGTCACCTTCGTGATCGTTCCCTTCGTGTCGGGAAACGCCTCTTTCCATCCCTTGCTCGCCTCGACGATCTGATCCGGACCTTGGACTTTGCGTTGCGTCGCGAGCTCCTCGTATATCGCGTCCGAGCTGAGCGGCGCCTTGAATCGCTCCCAATCTCCCGCGTTGAACGCCTCGATGCCCTCTTTCGCCAACCGAACCTTGTCCGTCCCCATTTTGTCCTCCCCTTTAACGCTCGAGAACGACTGGCCAGACTTCCTCGCCGAGCGTACTCGGGGACGCAAGCGCGCGATCGCTACGAGTCGGGCGGTCCGAAGCG
>VBEY01000136.1 GCA_005889295.1 Chloroflexota bacterium
TGTGTGATGGGCACTCCTCGTAGCCGAGCAGCTCCGCGCTGAACGTTCCGCGCCCGCCGGTCATCGAGCGGAGGTCCGTCGCGTAACGGAAGGTCTCGGCCATCGGCACGTGCGCCTTGATCCGCTGCAGCCCGGCGCCGGTCGCCTCCATGCCGAGCACGCGTCCGCGCCGCGAGTTGAGATCGGCGAGCACGTCGCCCATCTGCTCTTCGGGCACCAGGACCTCGACGTCCATGATCGGCTCGAGCAGGAAGGGCTGCGCATCGCGTACGCAGTTCTGGAGCGCGAGGGACCCCGCGATCTTGAAGCTCATCTCGCTCGAGTCGACGGCATGGAAGCTCCCGTCGTACAGCGTCGCCTTGAAGTCCGACAGCGGATACCCGGCAATCACGCCTCGCAGTGCGGTCTCGCGGACGCCCTTCTCCACGGCGGGCCAGAAGTTGCGCGGGACCGAACCGCCCACGATCCGGGTGGCGTAGACCACCCCCGACCCCGCAGGCTGGGGCTCGATCTCGAGGAACACGTCGCCGAACTGGCCGTGACCGCCGGTCTGCCGCTTGTAGCGACCCTGCGCCTGGGCCTTTGCGCGGATCGACTCGCGATAGGGCACGCGCGGGGTCCGCATGTCGACCTGCACGCCGAACTTGTCCTTGAGGTGATGCACCGCCACCTCGATCGCCGACTCGCCAATGGCTGAGAGGATCGTCTCGTGCGTCGCGTCTTCGCGGCGAACGTGCAGGGTCGGGTCCTCATCGGTGAGCTTGTGCAGGGCTGTCGCGAGCTTGTCCAGGTCGGCCTTGCTCGATGGCTCGATGGCCACGGCGAAAGACGGCGGCGGGAACTCGATCGGGTCGTAGAGGATGACCGCATCCTTGTCGCAGAGGGTCCCGTTGGTCGTGGTGGCGGTCAGCTTCGGGATCGCGCAGACGTCGCCCGCGCCGACCGCATCGGTCGTCTCCTGTTCCTTTCCGCGTAGGAAGAAGATCTGGCCGACCCGCTCGGCTTCCTTCTTCGTCGCGTCGAAGACCTGCGCATTGTGGTGCAGGGTCCCCGAGTAGACGCGCACGTAGCTGAGCTTCCCAACGAAGGGGTCGGCGAGTGTTTTGAACACGAACGCCGACAGCTTGTCGGAGGGGTCTGGCTTTCGGGCGATCTCGTCGCCAGCTGCGGACTTGCCGATCACCGACCCGGCCTCGGCAGGCGAGGGGAGCATCTCGCGGACGGTGTTCAGGAGCGCGGCAAATCCCACGTGCTTGTGCGCCGACGACGCCGCGACCGGGATGACTTTGCCTTCGCGCACCGCGCTGTGCAGCGCGTCGCGGAGCTCGTCGTAGGAGAGCTCCTTCCCGTCGAGATACCGCGTCAGAAGATCTTCGTCGGTTTCGACAATCGCCTCGACGAGCTGCTGCCGGTACCCACCGACGCGGTCAGCCTCTTCCTTCGCGACGTCAGCCACGGGGTCCTTCGGCCCTCGGAGGACCTGGCCGTGCAGGAGATCGATCGTCGCTTTGAGCTCCTGGTGCTCTCCGACGGGAACATGGAGCGGGACGACCCGGATGCCGTAGGCCTCTCGGAGCTGCTCCAGGACCCGGTCAAAGTCGGCGTTCTCGCGATCGAGGCGGCCGATTACCAGGATCCGCGGGGTTCCAGCTTTTTCGAGCTCCGACCAGACCGTCTGCGTCCCGACCTGAACGCCGGCCGAGGCGTCCACAAACACGATCGCGGCGTCGGCGACGCGAAGGGCAGCGTGCTGGTCGCCAGCGAAGTCCGCATAGCCAGGGGTGTCGATGAGATTGATCTTCGTGCCCTCGTGCGTGAACGAGGCGAGGGCCATGTTGATGGTGATGTGCCGCTTCTGCTCCTCGGGATCCGTGTCCAGGATGCTGGTGCCGTCATCGACCTTGCCGAGGCGAGTCGTCGCCCCGACCGAGTGGAGGAGGGACTCGACGAGGCTCGTCTTACCCGATCCTCCATGGCCGACGACGGCCACATTTCTGATCTTCGTGGGCTCCGGTGATGCCATCAAGACTCTCCCCAGCGCGTGATGCGTTGGTAGTATCACGCGCGATGTCGGGGCACTCAAAGTGGAGTCAGATCAAACGCCAAAAGGGGGCCGCCGACGTCAAACGCGGCGTTATTTTCACCAAAATGACCAAGGAGATCATGCTCGCCGCGAAGGAAGGCGGCGGCGATCCGGACGCGAACTTCCGGCTCCGGCTCGCGATGGACCGCGCCCGTGCGGTGAACATGCCACGCGACAACATCCAGCGGGCGATCGACCGCGCCACCGGTGGCGGCGAAGGCGCCGCCCTCGAGAGCATCGTCTACGAGGGCTACGCGCCCGGCGGCGTGTCGGTGATGATCGAGGCGGCGACCGACAACCGGAACCGCACCGTGTCCGAGATCCGCGCGGCGTTCACGCGGGGCGGCGGCAAGCTCGGCGAGTCCGGGTCCGTGCAGTGGCTCTTCGAGCAGAAGGGCGTGATCGAGATCGACACCAAAGGGAAGGACCCCGACGCGATCCAGCTCGCCGCCATCGACGCGGGGGCCGAAGATGTCGAGGTCGAGCCAGGTCTGGCCACCGTCTACACCACGCCGACCTCGTTCGAGCGAGTGAAGAAAGCGCTCGAGTCGGCGGGCGTCAAGACCGCCTCGGCCGAGCTCTCGATGCGGCCGACGACGACCGTCCGGGTGGAGGGGGATGCCGCTCGAAAGCTCCTCGGACTCGTCGAGACGCTCGAGGATCTGGACGACGTGATCAAGGTGCACGCGAACTTCGACGTTCCCGAAGAGGTCCTGCAGCACGCGTAGCCGGGTGATCCTCGGGATCGATCCCGGGACGACCGGAATGGGATACGCGTTCCTCGCCGTCGCTCCCGAGCGCGCGCTCCTTATCGAATGCGGGATCGTCGACGTGCGAGCCAGCACGACCGCGGCGGAGCGGCTCCTCGCCATCTCCAAAGCGCTGGACGAGCTGATCCGACGCCATCGGCCGTTCGCGCTCGCGGTGGAGCGCCTCTACTTCAACAAGAACGTGCAGACCGCGATGCGCGTCTCGGAAGCGCGCGGCATTGCATTGCTCTGCGGAGCGCGCGCCGGCCTTGAGATCGCGGAATACACCCCGCAAGAGGTGAAGAGCTCCATCGCCGGATCCGGCCGCGCCGACAAGCACGCGATCCAACGGATGCTCCCGCACCTCGTCGCGCTTGATACGCCGATAACGCAAGACAACGTCGCCGACGCAGTGGCGATCGCGCTGACCCATGCCCAACGCGCGCGACTCGCCGACGCGGTGGCTGCCGCGACATGAGGCGAGCCGCAGTCTTGTGATCGCCGCAATCCGGGGCAGGGTAATCGCGCGTGGGACGGATCACGTCGTGGTCGAGACGAGCGGCGTCGGCTACAAGGTCTTCGTGCCACGCCCTCCAGGTCGCGACGACGTGCTGTTGCACACACATCAGGTGGTGCGCGAGGACGACGAGGCACTCTACGGCTTTGAGACGCGGGAGGAGCTCGCGCTCTTCGAGATGCTCATCAGCGTCTCGGGCGTCGGGCCTAAAGCTGGGCTCGCGATCCTCTCCGTCGCGCGTCCCGCGGAGATTGCCGGGGCGATCGCCTCGGGTGACACCGCCGTGCTCGCGCGCGCGCCGGGGGTGGGGAAGAAGACCGCGGAGCGGCTCATCGTCGATCTGAAAGGCAAGATCGGTCGCGTCGCAGGACTGCCGGTAACGGGAGCCACCCTGACGGCAGAGGACGACGCGCAGGCCGCGCTTGTCGCGCTTGGCTACACGACGTCCGAAGCGGCCACGGCGCTTCGTAACGCGCCCGCAGAAGGGAGCGCCACAACCGAAGAACGCCTCGCCGCGGCCTTGCGTGCCACCGGACGGACGCTTGTGGCAGGGAGGTGACGAAAGTGCCGGCGGCCTAGCAGGCGAGCGCACTATTTGCGACCATTGCGGCGGCCGCCGCGCCGTGGAAGGAGCGTGAATGGTCCAGTTTCTGAAGAGCGAGGAAGCGCAAGGACTAGTCGAATACGCACTCATCATCGCGGTCATCGCGATCGCAGTCATCGTCGCGATGGTCTTTTTCCGCGATCAGCTCATAAACTACTTTTCGAACATCGGCAATAACCTCACGTAGGAGCGGCGCGGCGGCCAGCCGCTCCTAGCGGCCCAGGCGATTCCCACCATTTGATATAGTTATGACTTGGCGCCCGGCCTGGCCGGACGCCGCGTCGGGCACTGAAAGTGGGTCGACCCCACTTTTTTTGTCGCCCGAAGGCGGCAGCCCTGGGACGCCTGGCGTTGCGAATTGAATGAGAAGGGGAGTTGCCGAAGTGAACCGAGAGCTCGTAACCGGTCTCGCGCAACTCTCCGCCGAGAAGGGCCTTCCCAAAGAGGTCGTCAGCGACATCATCGCGCGCGCGATCAAGCGCGCCTACGGCGATGAGGAGCACATCGACGTCAAGGTCGACGTGCAGACCGGGGCCTTCAAGGTCTTCCTCCTCAAGACGGTCGTGGAGAAGGTCGAGGATCCGAAAATCCAGGTCCAGCTCGACACCGCAAAGAAGATCAAGCCCGACGCCCAGCTCGGCGACGTGATCCCGTTCGAGGAGTCGGCGGCCGCGCTCGGTCGGATCGGGGCGCAGACCGCGAAGCAGGTCATCCAGCAGTCGCTGCGGGAGGCCGAGCGAGAGCAGGTCTTCGCGGAGTACGCCGACCGCGAGGGCGACATCATCAACGCCAAGATCAGCCACTTCGACGCGGGCTCCGCGATCATGGAGCTCGACCGCGGCGCGACGGCGATCCTGCCCCGTTCAGAGCAGGCGCCGCACGAGCGCTACTTCGCCGGCCAGGCCCGCAAGGTCGTGGTACTCGAGGTGCGCCGCACGCTCCGCGGTCCTCAGATCATCGTGAGCCGCGCGCACAAGGCGCTCGTCAAGCGTCTCTTCGAGCTCGAAGTTCCGGAGATCTTCCACGGCCAGGTGGAGATCGTCGGTATCGCCCGCGAGCCCGGCTCGCGCACGAAGATCGCCGTCCGCGCCCGGCAGCCTGGCCTCGATGCGCGCGGCGCCTGCATCGGCCAGCGCGGGCTCCGCGTTCAGGCGATCGTGAACGAGCTCGGTGGGGAGAAGATCGACATCATCGAGTGGGCCGAAAGCCCAGAGCGGTACGTCGCGAACGCCCTCGAGCCGGCGCACGTCGTCCGTGTGGACATCGTGCCGGAGGAGAAGACGGCGTACGTGATCGTTCCCGACCGGCAGCTTTCGCTCGCCATCGGCAAGGAAGGTCAGAACGCACGCCTCGCCGCGAAGCTCACAGGCTGGCGGATCGACATCCGGAGCGAGTCCGAGGTGCGGGCCGAGGTCGAGCCAGAGCCCGAGCCGGAGCCGGTCGCCGTCGCCGAGCCGGTACCCGCGGAGGAGGAATCGGAGATCCGCCACGATCTGGTGGCAGAGGTCGAAGCCGAATCCGCACAGGCGGATGAGGAGGACCTGGATGAAGAGGACCGCGCGCTCCTCGGAGCCAAGAAAAAGCGAGCCGAGCGCCGCTAAGCCGGCGTCGCGGCCGATGCGGAGCCTTCCGCAGCGGACCTGCGTCGCCTGCCGAACGGCCCGCTCCAAACGCGAGCTCGTGCGCGTCGTACGCTCACCCACGGGGGAGCTCTCCGTGGACCTTCGCGGCAAGGCGCCCGGACGAGGGGCCTACCTGGACCCCGACGCAGGGTGTCTCGAGCGCGGCCTCGCGGAGGGTGTGTTGGCCCGAGCGCTCGAAATTGATATCGACGGAATGACGGCCGACCGGCTGCGAGGCGAGCTCGCCACGGCGGCGAAGGAACGGAGACCGAGTGCCTAAAGCAAGACCCCGGCGAATGCCACCCCAGCGCGGGCCGCGTCCGAGAGGGCGCCGGCCGCAGCGTGCCCCGCTGCCCCAGCCCATCCCGGAGCCGGTTGCGCCCGTCGCCGTCGCCGAGACGTCCACCGTCGTGACCCTCCCGAAAGCGATGGTCGTCGGCGACCTGGCGCGCGCGCTCGACGTCAGCGTGGTCGATGTCATCCGGGGCCTGGTGAACATCGGACTTATGGTCTCGATCAACGAGTCCGTCGATTTCGACACAGCCACGCTCGTCGCGAACGAGCTCGGCATCGAAACGCGGGCCGAAGAGGAAACGCCCGAGCCGGTCGAGGAAGAAGCCGCTCCGGAGCCCACCTCCACCAAGCAGGTCCTGTGGGAGGACGTCGATCCGGCGAAGCTCAAGGAGCGGCCGCCGGTCGTGACCGTCCTCGGCCACGTCGACCACGGCAAGACGAGCCTGCTCGACGCGATCCGCGCGACGAACGTAACCGCGCGAGAAGCCGGCGGGATCACCCAGCACATCGGCGCGTACCAGATCGAGCACAGCGGACGGAAGGTCACCTTCCTCGACACGCCCGGGCACGAGGCGTTCACCGCCATGCGCGCCCGCGGCGCGCAGGTGACGGACGTCGCCGTGCTCGTCGTCGCCGCGGACGACGGCGTTCAGCCGCAGACCATCGAAGCCATCTCGCATATCAAAGCCGCGCAGGTCCCCATCGTCGTCGCGCTCAACAAGATCGACCGGCCGGACGCCAACCTCGACCAGGTCAAGGCGCAGCTCGCCGAGCACGGCGTCACGATCGAGGAGTACGGCGGCGACACTCCGCTCGTCCCGGTGTCGGCCAAGACCAAGCAGGGTATCGACGACCTCGTGGAGACGGTCCTTCTCGTCGCGGACGTCGCCGAGCTCAAGGCCGACCCCGGCCGCCCGGCGATCGGTCGGGTCATCGAAGCACACCTCGACAAGGGCCGCGGCCCGGTCGCCACCGTTCTCGTCCAGACCGGGACGCTCGAGCGCGGTGACCTCGTCGTGGCCGGCACGACGTTCGGCAAGGTGCGCGCGATGGTCGACGACAAAGGCAAGAACGTCGGACGCGCCGAGCCATCGCGCCCGGTCGAGATCCTCGGTCTCCCTGAAGTCCCCGAGGCCGGTGACGTCATGCGGGTCGTGGCGGACGAGAAGGCCGCCCGAGCCGTGGTCGCCCAGAACGCGCGAGAGCGCGCCGCGGGCGCCGCGACCGAGCGCCCAGCCACGCTCGACGAGATGTTCGCGCAGGTCAAGGAAGGTCAGGCCAAAGAGCTCAAGATCGTCCTGAAGGCCGACGTCCAGGGCTCGCTCGAAGCCATCAAAGGCGCGCTCGCGAAGGTCCCGCAACCAGAGGTCGCTCTCTCGATCATCCACGACGCCGTCGGCGACATCACTGAGTCGGACCTCACCCTGGCGGCCGCGTCGAACGCGGTCGTCATCGGGTTCAACACCAAGATGGAAGCGCCGGCCCGCCGCGTCGCGGATTCCACGAAGGTCGACGTACGCCAGTACAAGGTCATCTATGAGCTGCTGGAAGATGTGGAGAAGGCGCTCACCGGAATGCTCGAGCCCGAGATGGTCGAGTCGCTCCTCGGACACGCCGAGGTGATCCAGATCTTCACCTCAGGGAAGACGACCATCGCCGGCTCGCGCGTCGTCGACGGTCTGGTCCGCCGCGGCGCGCAGGCGCGGCTCCTCCGCGGCGCCACCGCCGTCTACGACGGCAGGATCGGAACGCTCCGGCGGATGAAGGACGATGCTCGTGAGGTCACCGCGGGTCTCGAATGCGGCATCGTGCTCGAGAACCACAACGACGTCCTGGTCGGCGACATCATCGAGTGCTACGTCGTTCAGCCGAAGCCTCGCTGAGTCATGGCCGCGTATAAGAGGGCGGACCGAGTCAATGCCTTGCTCCAGCGCGAGCTGGGCACGCTCATCAGCGAGGAGCTCCGCGACCCGCGCATCGCCTTTCCGACGGTGACCGCGGTCGAGATCACCGATGACCTCCGCAGCGCCAAGGTCCACGTGAGTGTCCTCGGCGACGAGGAGGCTTCCGGCAAGACGATGAAGGCCCTCGAGGACGCGAAGCCGTTCCTCCGCCGCGAGCTCGGCGCGCGCACGGATCTCCGTTTCGTTCCCGAGCTGACGTTCGTTCATGACCGCTCGGCCGAGCAGGCGGTCCGGATCTCGGCCCTCCTTCGCGAGGCGCGGGAACGCGAGGGACGATGAAGGAAGTCACCGCGGCGCTTCGCGCCGCGCGACGGATCGCCCTCGTATCGCATCGCGACCCCGATCCCGACACGATCGGTTCGGCGCTCGCCCTAGGGCTCGGCCTAGAGTCGATGGGGAAGCGGGTCTCATGGCACTGCGCCGACCCCGTGCCGGAGCAGCAGCGCTTTCTCCACGGGAGCGAACGCTTCACGCAGGATCCACCGCCCGCAGCCGTCGACCTCGTAGTGACGGTGGACTTCGGTTCGGTCGATCGGGCGAAGTTCGCGCTCCCCGCTGGTCCGAAGCTCGTGAACATCGATCACCATGCCTCGAACGACAACTTCGGTACCACCAACCTCGTCGACGTGACGGCCGCCGCGAGCGCCGAGCTCGTCTCGCGCGTCGTCGACGCGCTCGGGGTCAAGTGGACGCCGGAGATGGCCACGGCGGCGCTCGTTGGGATCATGACCGACACCGGGTCGTTCCAGTTCCCGAGCACCGACGCGCGCGCTCTGGATCGCGCGGCCCGGTTGCGGGAGGCGGGCGCCGATCTGCAGGCGATCACCTACAACATCTTCCGCAACAAGCGCTTCGAGGCTCTGAAGCTCTGGGGTTTCGCGTTCTCGCGCCTGGTGCGTGACGAGGACGGACAGCTTGTGTGGACCGAGCTTCGCGCGGGAGACATCGAGCGCGCGGGCGCCCGCGACGAAGACGTCTCCGGCCTCGTCGAGCAGATCGCGCGGTCGAGCGGAATGCGGGTAGCCCTCCTCTTCAACGAGCAGGAGGGTGTCATCAAAGTGTCCTGCCGCACCTCGCAGTGGGAGCCGTCGGTGGACGCCGCGGCGCTGATGGCAAATTTCGGCGGTGGAGGTCACGTCCGTGCGGCCGGCGCGGTCGTGCCCGGAGACCTCGAGGCGGTCCGCAACCTGGTGCTGCAGAACGCCCTTGCTGCTCTCCAACGAGCCCGAGCGCGTACCGCCGTAAGCGCCTGATCAACACAGCGGCGCCGTCCGGCGTCATCGCGATCGACAAGCCTGAGGGATGGACCTCCCACGATGTCGTGGCGGTCGTTCGTGGCGTGCTCGGCACACGGCGCGTTGGCCACGGCGGAACACTCGACCCTCAGGCGTCGGGCTTGCTGCCGGTGCTCGTCGGGAGCGCGACGAAGTTCACGGACCGAATTCACGAGGCGACGAAGGTCTACGACGCGGTCATGCGCTTCGG
>VBEY01000137.1 GCA_005889295.1 Chloroflexota bacterium
AGCTTCAGCTTCAGCGTCACGGCGCTCGATCAATTCGGGAACACCGACACGGGTTACGCCGGACGCGTGCACTTCAGGAGCAGCGACACCGCGCCCGGTGTCCTCCTGCCGGCTGATGCGACGCTCACGAATGGCACCCGAACGTTCTCAGCGACGCTCGTCAGGGCCGGATCGCAGACGGTCACGGGTACCGACACGGCGAACTCCAGCGTCACCGGTTCGCTCTCGGTCACGATCCGCGCGGCGAGCGCGACGAAGCTCCTGCTTTCGACGGGTACCGGCACGCCGACCGCCGGTGTGAGCTTCTCCTTCACCGTGACGGCGCAGGACCCGTACGGGAACACGGATACCGCATACGCCGGTACCGTCCACTTCACGAGCAGCGACACCTCGCCGGGCGTCGTGCTGCCGGGTGACTCGACGTTGACGAACGGCACGCGCGCGTTCTCCGCGACGCTCGTGAAGGCCGGCTCGCAGACGATCACCGGGACCGGCGGCGGTATCAACGGCTCACTATCGGTCAGCGTCCGCGCCGCGAGCGCGACTCGGTTCAACCTGACCACTGGCACCGGCACCCCGACCGCTGGCGTGAGCTTCTCCTTTAACGTGACCGCGCTCGATCAGTTCGGCAACACCGACACCGCCTACGCAGGCACGATCCACTTCACCAGCAGCGACACGTGGCCGGGTGCCGTCATGCCGGGCGACGCGACGCTGACGAACGGCACGCGCGCCTTCTCCGCGACGCTCGTGAAGGCAGGCTCGCAGACGATCACCGCGACATCGGGCGGCGTGAACGGGACGCTCAGCGTCACGGTGCGCGCGGCTGCCGCGGCGAGCCTCAGCTTGAGCGGCGTTCCGACCACCGCGACCATGGGCACGCCCTTCAACGTCACGGTCACCCTCACGGACAGCTTCGGTAACATCGCGACCGGTTACGCCGGCACCGTCCGCTTCACCAGCACCGACCCGCTGGCGACGTTGCCCGACGACTACACCTTCACCAGTGGCAACGCGGGGGTCAAGACCTTCTCCGTCACCCTCGCGACCCCTACGGTCCTGCCGCTGCTACAGAAGCAGACGATCACGGTGGCGGACACCGTGAACGGCAGCCTCCGCGCGACCAGCGCGCCGATCACGGTCAACCCGCTGTGATGACCGCCGCCCCAGGCAGAGGCGCGGGGATCCGGATTGAGGGAGCCGCGAGAACGTCACGCGTGGCCGCAGGGCTTCTCAATTCGCGGACTGTTTGATCGGGTCTATGGCAGTTCAGCCGACGATCCACGACCACCTCGGGCGTGCAAAGCCGGCGGGTCACGCGGCACGACCCTCGGACAGGCAAGCGCTGCGTGTCACAGTCGTGGGAGCGGGATACGTCGGAGCCGTCTCGGCGGTCGTGCTCGCCCACCTGGGTCATCGCGTCACCTGCGTGGAGCGTGATGCTCCGCGACTCGAGCGCTGGCGCGACGGCGAGGATCCGCTGAAGGAACCGGGACTCGCAGAGCTGCTGAAAGAGGTGCGGATCCGGTTCGTCGGCGATGCCAGCGATATCGCGTTCGCCGACGTCATAGTCGTTGCCGTCGGCACGCCGATGGGCGACGATGGACGTCCCGACCTCTCCCAGGTCGACGACGCGGCGATCCAGATAGGCTCGCTCGCCAGGGAAGGCGCGGTCGTACTCATGCGCTCTACCGTTCCGGTCGGTACGTGCGACCGTCTTCAGAACGGTCCCCTGCGGCATCAGCGGGTCGTCTCCAACCCTGAGTTCTTGCGTGAGGGACGTGCCGTGCACGACGCATTGTTCCCAGACCGCATCGTCGTCGGCGGACCGCAGGAGGCCCGCGATCTCGTTGAGCGGCTCTACGGCCGCATCATCAAGGGCGAAAATCTCTTCGGCGGCGACGGGACCGCACCGCGGGTCGTGCCGGTGGTTTGGATGAGCCCCCGCAGCGCCGAGCTCGCTAAGTACGCCGCCAACGGATTCCTCGCCACGAAGCTTAGCTTCGTGAACGAGATAGCCAACCTCGCTCAGGCGATCGGAGCCGACGCCGGGGCGGTCCTCGGCTCGATGGGCTTGGATCCGCGGATCGGACCGCAATACCTGCATCCGGGTCTGGGCTGGGGCGGCTCATGCTTCCCGAAGGACACGAGGGCGCTGCAGGCGATCGCCGACGGTGCGGGCTACGACTTCGTCGTTCTGCGCGCCGCGATCGACCAGAACACCCGGCAGCTCTCCCGCTTCGCCAACGCCGTCAAGCGCGCCCTACCGGCACAGAGCCGCGTTGGTCTGCTCGGCCTCGCATTCAAGGCTGGCACACCGGATATCCGGGAATCGCCGGCAATCGCGCTCGCCGGACTCCTCATTCAAAGTGGGCTCCGAGTAAGCGCCTACGACCCTGCGGTCCGCGCGCTTCCGGCGGATCTGGGTGTCATGGTCCACTCGGCGGTCGTTGAGGCCTGCGCCGGCGCGGATGCCGTCGTCGTCGCGACGGAGTGGCCGGAGTTCGCGGATATGGACCTCGAGGCGGTCCGCGCCGTTACCCGCGGAGATCTGCTATTCGACGGTCGGGATCTCATCTCGCCGAACCGGGCGGTAGCCGCGGGATTCCGCTATCAAGGTCTTGCGAGCCTCGGTGAGTAGCGAGCGCATGGATAACCCCGTCCCGCGGGCGCTCACCCATCCGGAGAAGCTCGGCATTGCGTACGACCCGAGCGTCAACTACTGGCGAGGCTATTACGCCGGCGACCCGACCGGCGCCGAACCCATCGGAGCCGAGCGGCTCGGCGTGTTTCGGGATGCCCTCGCGTCTGTGAACGCGAGGGGTGTGTGGCTTGACGCGGGCTGCGGCATCGGCATGATCGCCCGTCAATTCCGCGAGTCAGGTCTACGCGTCTGCGGCATCGACATGTCAGCGGCGTTGCTCGATGAGGCGCAACGGGTGACCGGCCTCGAGCTGGTCGCCCCTGGGCGGCGGCCGCCGCGCGACGAGCATCTGTACCGTGCCCCGGTCGAGCGGACCCCGTACGACGACGAGCAGTTCGACGGGGTGTATTCGTCAAGCGTCCTCGAGTACGTCGCCGACCTCGAGCTCGCCCTCACCGAGTTTCACCGCGTTGTGCGAACGGGCGGACACCTCGTCTTCAACTTGCCGAATGCCTTCAGCGCTTTTCGTATGGCGTATTCGGTCCTTCGTCGACGAAGCCGGTACTTCCAGCTGGTTCCCCGGTGGGCGTATTGGAAGTGGGAAATCGCACGATTGCTTGAGCGCTCGGGTTGGGAGCAGCAAATGTTTATGTACTACGGATGCGAACGTCAGGCTCCAGGCCTTCCCGAGTGGATCCCGGCGCGTGTCCGTCGTCCGCTCGCCACACAACCGTGGGCCGCGTCATTCGTTCTCATCGTTGCCAGAAAAGTAGGGAACGCGCGCTCTAACTGACGAGTCGCGCGACTGTATGCTCTGCGTTCGCAAGCGAACATGCAGTGCAGATGAGTGGCGACGGTGGGCAGCGCGCGAGGGTCCTTCTCGTCGACGATGATCGGGACCTCCTCGCCCTGCTTGGTTTCCTCGTAGAGCAGGCAGGTCTCGAACCACTCGGAGCGAGCGACCCGGTCACCGCCCTCGATCTCTTCGAGAAGCGCGAGCCGGCCGTCGCGGTCCTCGACCTGAGTCTCCGGCCCTGGGATGGCTTCGAGCTTCTGGCGGAGCTCCGGCGGCGCAGCGCGACTCTTCCGATCATCGTCCTCACGGCCCGCAACCACGAAGACGACAAGGTTCGGGCGCTGGACATGGGGGCGGATGACTACGTGGTGAAGCCCTTCGGCCATCGGGAGCTCGTCGCCCGGGTGCGCGCGCGTGTTCGTCGCGCCGAGAACGGGAAGGCCGCCGAGACCATGCCGCCCGTGCTCGAAGTCGGACGGCTCCGACTCGATGCCGTCGCGCAAACCCTGGAAATCGACGGTGAGATCCTGCGGCTCACCGCCACCGAGCTTCGGCTCTTGCAATACCTCATGGCGAATAGCAACACGGTCGTCCCGACAGCGGCCGTCGCGAAGCACGTCTGGGGATACGACGACGCGCCGGCGCGAGAGGTCCTCCGTGTCACGGCGTACCGCCTGCGCCGCAAGCTCGGGCGCGCCGGAGAGCATCGACGGCTCATCCACACCGTACCGGGCGTGGGCTTGAAGCTTCTGGCCGGTTAGCGGCAGTAGGAGCAAGCGTTCCCTGTAACGGGAATGTGCTCGGAGCCCTTCGGCCTGTCACACGTTTGTCGCGGCGCCTTTAACGGACGGAGGCCATCGCGTCGTGTTCTCATCGATCGCGTGTCGGGAGGTCTCTAAATGAGCAAGATCCTTATCGTCGAAGATGACGCCGAGATGCTGGACCTTACCTCGTATGTCCTGCGGCGGGAGCGTTTCGTCGTAATCGAGGCGGCCGACGGCGCGCAGGCGCTACGGCGCTGGAGAGCGGACCGGCCGGACATCGTCGTCCTGGACCTCGGGCTGCCAAACCTCGATGGCTTTGAGGTCCTCCGTCGGATCCGAGAGAACGACCAGACCCCGGTCCTGGTGCTCACCGGCAGGCGGGACGCGCAGGTCCTCCTTCGTGCCTTCAACCTAGGCACCGACGACTTTCTCGCGAAGCCATTCGAGTACCGTGAGCTGGCGGCGCGCATCCGGGCGATCCTGCGCCGGACGGCTGCCGGGACGCGCGAGGAGACCGAGCCGCGGGTGCAGCTCGGGCAGCTCAGCCTCGATCCGGAGACATACGAGGTCCACTGGCGCGACGCGTACGTGCGCTTGACGCCGACCGAGTTCCGGATCCTCTATCTGCTCGCCACGAACGCAGGGCACGTCGTTCCCGCCAGCCGGCTCTACACGTACGTCTGGGGAAGCGAAGGTGGGGACGCGAACGCCCTCCGCTCGCACATGAGTCACCTGAGGCGGAAGCTCGAGGCAGGCGGTGAGACCCCGGGCACGATCGAGTCGGTCCCGGCGGTCGGGTACATCTTCCGTCACGCGGTCGCCCAGCCTGCGCTCAACCAAATGGCCCTAAGGCCAAGTGAGGTCGGCTCCTCCGCCTGACCCCCTCCCCCTACCCGCGATTGAGCGCCTGTTGACGGGGAATTGAAGCTGGAGCGCGCCCAGGGGCGAACTGACCGCCCGCCCGGCCACAACGTCATGTGGACCCCGCACCGCTCCTCAATCCGGCGGGAGTTACATCGGCGTCATGACGGCGGAGCCGATGGCCATTTCCACGGCGATCGCGATCGGCGCGGAGACGCGGGCTATCGGCTGGCCGTCGGTGGAGGCGGAGCGGACGGCGGCGCCCGACACACGCCGGTCCGCCACCGCCACCACCTACGCGATCGCGAAACGTCTGCTCGACGTGATCGCCGCGGCCGGTCTCATGCTCGTGCTCCTGCCGGCCCTTGCGCTGATCGGAGCGGCGATCGTTCTCGAGAGTGGGTGGCCGGTCTTCTACCGCGGCACGCGCGTGGGCCGTCACGGAAGCCGGTTCACGGTCCTGAAGTTCCGCTCGATGCGCGCTGGCTGCGATCAGACCCCCCACGTTGCGTTCGTGCGGGGCCTGATGCGCGGAGAGACCCCCTGCGCGCTCTACAAGGTCACCGATGATCGGCGCATCACCCGTGTAGGCGCGTTCCTGCGTCGGAGCAGCCTCGACGAGCTCCCTCAGCTTTGGAACGTTCTCCGCGGTGAGATGACGCTGGTCGGACCCCGACCCGATGTGCCTTATGCGGTCGCCGAATACGCCGAGTGGATCCGCTCGCGGCTTGAGGTGAAGCCAGGCATCACCGGTCTCTGGCAGGTGAGCGGCCGCAGTCGGCTCAGCCTTCTCGAGATGTACCGCCTCGACCAGCGCTACGTCGCCAATGCATCGCTGCTCCTCGACCTGCGGATCATCTGGCACACGGTGCCGGTGGTCCTCGGTCGCGACGGGGCGGCGTGAGTCGCGAGAACTGACACGGTGATCTGAAACCGATGCGCGTCGCGATGACGGGGGGCGGCGGATTCATCGGCTCCCATCTTCTGGCGCGGTTGGTCGGCCTCGGCATCGACGTGACCCTCGTAGGACCAGAGATCGGACGGTCGCGCTACACCGCCTCACTCGTGACGGCGGGCGCGGTGCGCTTCGCACGATGCGACGCTCGCTTCGCTGAGGGGGACGCGTTGCGTCGGACGTTCGAGGAGACGGACGCCCTCATCATGCTCGGCTGCATGACGCCGACGTCGTCCTCAGCCGTCGAGCGTCTCCTAGACGAGATCGATGTGAACCTGACGCCGGTCGCGCGGCTTCTGCGCGCGGCGCTCGCCGAGGGTCGTCACGTCATCTTCGCGAGCTCGGATTCCGTCTACGGCGCCCCGCTGCGAAACCCGGTGCGCGAGAGCGACGCCACGATTCCACGGACGCCTTTCGCCGTCGCGAAGCTCGCCTGTGAGCAAGCGGTACGAATCTCCTGCTCCGCGCTTGGGGCCACGGCGAGCATCCTCAGGTACGCGGCGGTTTACGGGCCGGGCGAGACCGCCGCGCGTCCGGTCCCCGACTTCATCCGAGCCGCCCTCGCTGGACATCCGCCATTGGTCGATGACGGTCTCGAAGAGAGGGACTACATCCACGTCGCGGACGCCGTCGAAGCGACCGTGGCGGCCCTGCGACGGCGCGCCGACGGCGTCTACAACGTGGGAACGGGCATCGGCACGACAACGATCGAGCTGGCGAGTCTCGTGGTCTGGCTCACGGGCGCGAAGACCGCGCCGGCGCGCAGCTCGGCTCGAGAATCCGCGAACGATCGCACGAGCTTGGTACTCGACACGGAGCGCGCTCGTTCTGACCTGGGTTTCACCCCCCGTCACTCGCTGCCGGAAGGCCTCACCGAGGAGATCGGTTGGTTCAAGGCGCAGCTCGCGGGGACCTTGCGAACGGCGGCCTGACACGAGGGCCAGGGATCGGGACGCGCGATGAGCTCGGCGCGACGAGAGAACCGCGGGCCCGATAGCCGCTCGAGGCACATCCGACCGGTCGTTCCGACGGTGGTCGCCGGCGTGATCCGCAATTCGTTCGCCGAGCCGAAAGGCGTCCGTCGCCGCCTGCTCGACAACCTGTGGATCGAGCTCAAGCGTTACGGCGCGCCGAATGTCCGGAACATCGAGCTGAGTCGCATCCGCGACATCCAAAGCGTGCGCGTGGAAGGCCCCGTCGTGCGACACGGCGCGCTGATCGTCAGCGCACTTTCGATGCTCTTGGAATCCGAGCAGATCTTCGACTTTGGGACGTCCGAGGGAGAGACGTCATGGCTCCTCGCGCACAATCATCCGAAGGTCAGGATCTACGCGTTCGACGGCGAATCGTCATCCCCTGCCGGCGGCCGGCGGCGTTTCGACGACACGATCGAGGCAAGCCGCATCACCGAGCTGCGCGGCGACTCCGCGACGTTCGACTTCTCGCCGTACAGCGGTCTTATCGATCTCGTGCACATCGACGCCAGCCGTCGGCCGGGGTCGATCCGCTCGGATACAGACGCCGCCTTTAGCCTGCTCTCCGAGTTAGGATCCATCGTCTGGTACGGATACACGAATTCCCCGGGCGTCTACGCGTTCCTGAACCAGCTCGCGCCGTCGCTGGACCGGCCGATCTATCACTTTCTCGGAACGCGGCTTGCGCTGTATAGCCGCTGGGACATCGTTATCGGCGGACCGTAGATGCGCTGATCTTCGAGGCCGAGGTCTTGCAGATGGCGCTTGGCTGACCGGTGACCCGCCCGGCGCTCCTCAAGCGGCTCCGCGTGAATCGCGCCCGGCTGGCTTGTATCCTTGATCCCACACGAAGGCGCAGGTGGGTGTGAGCGTTAACGGCGGCCAGCGCGCGGGCGTACTGATCGTCGATGACGAGCGAGACTTGCTCGAGCTGCTGGCATTTCTCGTCGAGCAGGCAGGTCTCGTTCCTCTCGTTGCCCCGGAGCCCGTCGAGGCGCTCGCGATCTTCGAGAGAGAGCACCCGAGCGTGGCGGTCGTAGACCTGAACCTCAAACCCTGGGATGGCTTCGAGCTGCTCAGGGAGCTCCGACACCGGAGCGCCACCATGCCGATCCTCGTGCTCACGGCTCGCGGCAGCGAGGATGACAAGGTCCGCGCGCTGGATATGGGCGCGGACGACTACGTGGTGAAGCCATTCGGGCACCGCGAGCTCGTCGCGCGGATCCGCGCACATGCTCGCCGCGCGGAGGTCGAACCCGGAGCCTCCTCCACGGCCACCACGCTCGAAGTCGGGTCACTGCGGCTCGACCTGACCGAGCGCACCCTCCTGCTTGAGGGCGACGTCCTGCGATTGACCGGCACGGAGTTTCGGCTTCTCGAATACCTGATGCGTCACAGCGACTCGGTCGTTCCGACCGCCGCGCTCGCCAAGCACGTCTGGGGATACGACGACGCGCCCGCTCGCGACGTCGTCCGGGTGACCGTCCACCGGCTCCGCCGCAAGCTCAAGGACGACGATTCGGACCGCCGGCTGATCCATACCGTTCCGGGCGTCGGCTTGAAGCTCCGGCCAGGCGCAAGCAGCCAAGGGACCCCTCGCTCGGCGTAACGAGAATGTTCGACCCGCGGGGTCGCTGTAACGCTCTTGTTCCCTAACGTTTAACGGACAGAGGTCCCCTCCTTGCGGTCTAGTTATCTCCGTGGCGGGTGGATGCTGCCGCCCTGGTGGGCGCGATGAATGTACGGAGCGCGGGCCATGATCAGGATCCTCTTGGTCGAGGACGACCCTGACATGCTCGACCTCACGGCCTACGTACTGCGGCGAGAACGTTTCGTCGTGATCGAGGCTTCCGATGGCGCGGCCGCGCTCCGGCGGTGGAAAATCGACCGGCCCGACGTCGTCGTGCTCGACATCGGCCTGCCCAGCCTGGACGGGTTCGAGGTGCTGCGACGGATCCGCGATGAAGGTGAGACACCGGTCCTCGTCCTCACGGCCCGGAACGACGCGCAGGACACCTTGCGTGCGTTCAACCTGGGGACTGACGACTTCATACCGAAGCCCTTCGAGTTCCGCGAGCTCATCGCCCGCATCCGCGCGATCCTGCGCCGCGCGAAGGCCGCCCAGCAGGACGTTCGCGAGCCGAAAGTCGACGCGAATGGGCTGCTCCTCGACCCGGAGGCATATGAGGTTACCTGGCGTGACCGCTTCTGCCGGCTTACGCCGACCGAGTTTCGGATCCTTTACCTGCTCGTCACCAACTCCGGCCACGTCGTGTCCGCGAATCGCCTCTACACGTACGTGTGGGGCGCGGACGGCGGCGACGCGAACGCGCTGCGCTCGCACATCAGCCATCTGCGTCACAAGCTCGAGGTCGGCGGCGCGGCTCCCGGCACGATCGCGTCCGTTCCGGCGGTCGGCTACAACGGCTCGACCGTTGCCACTCCGTCGGCGGCGAAGACGGCGGTCAGTCCGGTCCGCATCCCTTCCAGCTGACGACCTGAGCCGGAGCTCACGCTTCTTACGCTCAGATAGCAGACTGAGCGCGTGAACTCGAGCAACAGATCGGGCGTGGCCAACGCCTGCGGCTGAATAGGTCGCCTTTCCATTCGATCAAACTACCTGCGTGGTGCGGCTGGCCGTTGTACTGCTGACGCCCTGCGTGCAATTGACGTCGGCTGGCTGACTCGAGAAGTTCGCCTTGAACAGATGAGGAAGCAGGGGCTGAGTGACTTCAGTTCGGCCGAAGGGTCAACTCGCGAAGGTTCCGCTCCGCCCATCGCTCGACTTTCGAGAGCGCGTCGTACAACGCGAGTTCCCTCGCGACTCCCCAGGGGTCGAGCCAGGGCAGCTCGGTCGGAAAGCGTCTCGGTTCTTGCTGGTCCGGTCCAGGCTCTGTTAACGACGCTCGACCGGGGCGCACCGGGAGCTTGAGCGCAGACGCGAAGCGTCCGCGACTGCCGTCTTGGTAGCGCGGTGGCTCATGTTCGCCGCGGACGCCAACCCGAAACATCCGCTCGCTCACCACGTACTCACACACGCTGCTGTCCTCGATGACGGGCGGCTGTTTTCCGGGCCAGTCGACAGACAGCTGGTACGGGGCACTCTCCCACGATGACTCGAGACCTTTGATCGCTCTGCCGATGCTGATGCCAAATCGCCGCAAGAGCCGCTGCGCGATCGAGCTATTCGCAAGGAACGGATGCTCGCTATCGAAGTAGCCGCCGTTTGCACCGAGCACGTAGTTGTCCGGGTCAGCGATCTCTAGTGGGTCGATCGGCGCGGGAGGTTTCGCGCTCAGGATTACCTCGCCCGTTCGAACATTCATCACGATGTACTTAGCCTCC
>VBEY01000299.1 GCA_005889295.1 Chloroflexota bacterium
TAGGGTCGATCACACCACCGCGGTCCAGATGAGATAAAGAAGAAGACCCGCGAGCACGACCACGAGGACGCCAATGCCGAAGAGAGCCAACGGGCCAGCCGGCGTCTCCACAGTTCGTGTCAACAAGCGTTCTACAGCGCTTACCAGATCCGCGGAGGCCGCATCCTTCGCCACCCAGCCGCGCGGCGCGTCCAGCGCCCGCTCCGCGGGGGCCGCCTCGGCCGCGCTCGCCGCGAGGACCAGCGCGGGAACGCCCAGGTCCGCGCGGGCGTTGCCACGGAGCACCGATGCGTCGACCAGAGCGAGGTCCGCTGGCCAGCTCCGGGCAATCGTCACAGCCTCGGCGAGCTTCGCCGCGCGGCGTACCTCGTAGCGTCGCTCCAGCCGGAGGATCGTCTCGATCCCGGCCGCCACGGTCGGATGGAACACGACCAGGAGCACCCGCGGTCGGCGAATGGGCCGGACGATACGCCTTGTCACGGGTTGCACCCATCGGCTCGGCCGAAACTCCCCCGTTGGTCCCAGAGACCTCCCCCAGAGGTCCGATCTTTCACAACGCCAAGAAAACGACTCTATTCGGCGGTGGGAAAGCGAATTCTGATTGCAGACGATCACCTCGCGGTACGCGAGGGCCTCCGCTCGCTCATCGACCCGGACCCCGACTTCGAGGTCGTCGGTGAGGCGGCGGACGGAGATGAAGCCGCCCGCAAGGCGCTCGAGCTTCGCCCGGACCTGATCGTTCTCGACAACTCGATGCCGGGCATGACCGGTCTCGAGGTCGCGCGCATGCTCCGGGACAACCTCCCCGCAACGAAGATCGTCTTCCTGACGCTGGATCCGGGGATCCGCGACCTTGCCCTCGCGACGGGCGCCGCAGCGCACGTCTCGAAGGATCAGCCGCCGCAAGAGATCATGCGGATCGTCCGCGAGGCCGCGGGCTTCACTGCGACGAGGACCACTGCCAGCCCGGCCCTGAGCACGCAGGCCAGGTTCGCGGAGACCCTCACGTCGGAAAAGCTTCTCACCTTGCGGCAGGTCCAGGACCTCGACCGCATGCGCACCGGGCGGCAGACGCTGTCGAACGCGGTCCTCCGCTCCGGTCTCGTCAACGAGGAATCGTTCGCGAATGCGGTCGCTGGGGTGAGCGGCCACCCGGTCACTTCGCTCCGCGTCCCGCCCGAGGCCGCCGTCGTACGTCAGCTGCCGCGACGGTTCTGCGAGCTCCGCGCCGTCGCCCTCATCGAGTTCGGTCGCGCCAGCGCGACCCTCGCTATGGCCGATCCCCTTGACGAATCCACCACGCGTGAAGCCGCCGACATGCTCGGCGGCATCGAGCTCAAGGTCGTCACGACGACCCTCACCGAAGTTCGCGACGCTCTCCAGCACGCGCATGCGCCCGCGCTCGTCCCGCTTGTTGCGGTCCCTCCGGCGCCGAAGCGTCGCAGCCGCCGTCCGCTCGCGTTCGCCGCCGCGCTTGCCGCGGCGCTCCTCTTGATCGTGACGGGAGCCGGCGTTCTTGTGAACCGAAGCGCGGTCGTTACGGCACGAGCGAGCCTCACGATCTTCCAGGGTTCTGTCGAAGTGCGTCACGGCTCGGGCAGGTTCGCCGCCGCATCGACGAACGACCTCGTCGAGGAGGGCGATACGATCCGCACGACGGGGGGCGCGCACGCCGCACTCACGTTCTTCGAGCGGTCACTCGTCGTTCTCGAGCCCGACACCCAGGTCGTCCTCGAGCAACTTCGCACGGTGGCCGGCGGTCGCGACATCGACCTTGTTCTTCGTCAACAGACCGGTGAGACCTGGCACGTCGTCGGACACTCGATCGGCGACGGCGGCCGGTACGCCGTGGTCACCCCGACATCGACGAACACCGTGCAGGGCACCGCGTTCCAGATCCACATCGACGGGGTCGGACGAACGGTCGTCAGCGCGACCGACGGTACGGTTCGTACCCTCGGCGCAGACACCGCGGTTCCGCCGGTTCTCGTCACCGCCGGAACGCAGAGCACCGTCACACAGACCGGCCCCTCCGTGGCCGAGCCCATCAACCGACCGACTCTCACGTTCACGTTCGAGGACGCGAATCAGGCCTTCGTTGTCAACGCGGCAGGACAGGCCGCGGGCACGAAGGAGGGCTCTGTCCTCCGCTACATCCCAGGGTCGTCCGTCGCGCAGGACAAGGGACGCGTCGCGGTGACGATCCCCGGCTCCGAGGCCGGACGATTCAGCTCTGTCGTTGCGCCGAAGAGCGAGGCCGCGCAGGTCCGCATCGCGACTGAGCTCACGCAGGGTGGGAAGTCGACCACTGTCTCCGAGACCCGGCCGGTCGAGAACGGGATGGCCAAGGGTGGCGTCACCGTCGCGGGCACGACGATCGTTGTTCTGAGCGACTCAGCTGCTAAGGGCGCACCGGCGCCGATCCTCGCGACCACGCCGCCGTCGCCCACTCCATTCAATCCGCTCACCGTTATCTCGCGCGGTCCGCAGGGCGATCTCGGACCGGCGGGCCCGGTTGGCCTGAACGGCGATCCGGGCGCACAAGGTCCTCCCGGCCCCGCGGGCCCGACAGGTGCCACAGGCT
>VBEY01000300.1 GCA_005889295.1 Chloroflexota bacterium
AAGCCGGGAAGAGTGAGCCCGACCTCCAGAAGTTCTTGGTTATGCGCGCGTACACCGCTCATGGCTATCAAGGCGATCCGCATTCAGCGAGCCTCGCGGGTCGGCACGACTCTGGAAGTGGCTCGCCGCACGCCGGCAGTGTGACAGTGCTTACTTCCGACCGGTCAGTCCGGTCTCTGGTGCGGATACGAACACGCGTACCCTGTGCCGGTCCGATGAGCCACGACCACGAGGAACACGTCAGGGAGCACGACAAGCCGCTCTCCGGTCCGGCGCTTCGCGTCAAGGCG
>VBEY01000302.1 GCA_005889295.1 Chloroflexota bacterium
CTATCGCTCCACGAGCGCGGGATCTTCACGTGGCCGGAGTGGTCGCGGGCGCTCGCGCGGGAGCTGGCGGACGCAGCGGCGCGCGGCAAGCCCGATGACGGCACGCACTACTACGAGCACTGGCTCGCCGCGCTCGAGCGGCTTGTCGCCGACAAGAAGGTCGTCGCCGAGGACGAGCTCGAGCAGCGAGTCGATGAATGGGACGCTGCGGCGCGCGCGACGCCGCACGGGAAGCCGATCGAGCTCAAGCGCCCGTAGGAGCTCGCGCGCGCCGGGACTCGACAAGTGTGACCACGGACGTCCAACGACGGGAACAAACCAGAGCGCTTGTCCGTTCAACCAGCAGCACAGGAAACGTGCTCCGCACGAAAGGAACGTCCGCATGCTGGTGGGAGTGGTCTGGTTTGTCGCGGGTCTCGCCCTCGGCTTGATCGTCACAGGTTTCGTCGCCCTCGGCTCGTACGAACGGGGTCGTGAAAGTGCGCGGCGGGAGCGATTCAACGCCGAGCTCACATCGCGGCGCATCGTGGCGGTCTCCCAGCGGGCTCGTCCCGAGGCGACGGAGGAGCGCGCGACGGCGTAACTAGGGTTTGCGCTGGGTCAGGCTGTACCAATTGCCGGAGTCGTCGCGAAAGACCGCCTCGACGCCGTAGGGACGATCGG
>VBEY01000301.1 GCA_005889295.1 Chloroflexota bacterium
GCCGAAGGTCCACAACATGGTCGTCTGCACGCTCTGCTCGTGCTACCCGTGGCCCGTCCTGGGGCTGCCGCCCGTCTGGTACAAGTCGTCAGCGTACCGGGCACGTGCGGTCATCGAGCCGCGCGGGGTGCTGAGGGAGCTCGGGCTCGAGCTGAACGATGACGTCGAGGTCCGCGTGTGGGACTCGACGGCCGAGCTGCGGTACCTCGTCCTGCCGGAGCGCCCTGCGGGAACCGAAGGCTGGACCGAGGAGCAGCTAGCTGCTCTCGTCACCCGCGACGCGATGGTGGGCGTGGCGACCGTTCCGCCACCGAAGGTAAACCGGTGAACGGCGTCCACGACATGGGCGGCATGCACGGCATGGGTCCCGTACTGATCGAGAAGGACGAGCCGGTGTTCCACGCGGAGTGGGAGGCACGCGTATACGCGTTGCAGAGAGCGACGAGCTTCCACAGGAGGTGGAACACCGACATGGCGCGCTTCTCGCGCGAGCGGATGCCTCCCGCGGACTATCTCGCCGCGACCTATTACGAGCGCTGGCTCTTCGGGCTCCAGACGCTGCTCGTTGAGACGGGCCTCGTCACGGCGCAGGAGCTGGCAACGGGGCGCGCCGCGACGACAGCCGGCGAGACCGCGCTGCGCGCGTCGGACGTGGCGGCGCGGATGCGCGGTCGGTCGAGCGCGCGCGTCGCCGCCGAGGTGCCGCCGAGGTTCAAGTCCGGCGACCCGGTGGTCGCGCGCCGGATAAACCCCGTTGGTCACACCCGCCTACCGCGCTACGTCCGTGGACGCCGCGGCACCGTCCACATCGACCACGGCGTCTTCACGTTTCCCGACACGAACGCAATGCGCCGCGACCCCAAGCCGCAGCACTGCTACAGCGTGCGCTTTGGGGCGCGCGAGCTCTGGGGTCCGCAGGTTGCCGCACGCGACAGCGTGTATCTGGACCTGTTCGAGGACTACCTTGACGCCGCCTAACCCG
>VBEY01000303.1 GCA_005889295.1 Chloroflexota bacterium
TTTCACACCGTGTCGGCTGCGCCGGGGTACGAGCTCTACTACCTGAACGTCATGGCCGGGCCGGTCCGGCGCTGGTGCGTCACGTTCGACCCCGAGCACGAGTGGCTCCGCTGAGCGCGCCACTGCGCGCGGTGCTCTTTGACTGGGGCGACACGCTCTTTCACGCGCCGCACGCGCCGGAGGTGATCGTCTCCTTTGCGCGCTCGTCTGGGGTCGAGATCTCCGAGGCGCGAGCGCGCGAGATGTGGGACGAGATCTGGACCGCTGGAAAGACGCCCGAGGAGATCGCGAAGGGACGCGACCTTTCGATCGAAGCGCACCGGCGCGTGTGGATGGATCTCTTCGCGCGGCTCGACCGGGTCGTGCCGGGGTTATCGAGCGTCCTGTATGAGCGAGTGATGGACCCGCACTCGTGGGTGCCGTACACGGATACGCGCTCCGCGCTCGAGGCGGTGCGACGGCGTGCCTTGAAGGTGGGCGTGGTCAGCAACGTGCCCGCGGATCTGCGACCGGTGTTCGCCAAGCACGGCCTCGACCGGCTCGTGGACTCGTACACGCATTCGTTCGAGGTCGGCGCGGAGAAACCGAGCCCCACGATCTTTCTCGCCGCGGCGAAGTCGCTTGGTGTAAAGGCGAGCGAGACGCTGATGGTCGGGGATCACGCGGTCGATCGTGGCGCTGAGCGCGCGGGGATGCGCGTGTTTATCTTGCCGGCCGAATTTGATGGAGATGTGCGCGGACTCGATCGCGTTGTTGCGTTGCTTCCTAGTTGACGACTACTGCGACCCCGGGGAGACTCGGACTCCCGACTTCTTCCTTCGTAGGGAAGCGCTCTATCCACTGAGCTACGGGGTCAAGGCGTCTGCTCTTATTCTAGCTTCGATCGCCCGATAGTGTCCGAGGGCGTTAGCGGTCCGGCGGCGATGGCAATTCGCGCACCGGACCTCGCATTTCGCGATTTCTGCAAAGACGATGTCCCACGAGACCGCGCCATGCACGAGCCGACTCACATCGGCCCGCTTGTCGCGAAGGTGGTCGAAGTCGAGTACCTCGGGATCTGATTCTCCGCAGTCGACGCACGGGTGATCGCGCAGATAGTCGCGGATCTTACGTCCGAGATTCTTCGCTTCGCGATCTCGTCGCACGCGAGCGGCCGCGATGTGCTTTTTCCTGTTGCGGTTGTACCAATCCTTCGTGTACGCACGTTGGCACGAGAGGCAGATCCATTGTCGCGTTTGAAGGGCGAGAGATCGGAACGGGAATTCGGTCAGCGCCTTCGTCTCTCCACACACGCGACAGGCGCGCACTCCAAGAACAGCCTCGAAAGCGAGCTGGCCCGGTGTCGATCGTGGCGACCTTGACGCCGCGGCCGGCAGGTCGACCGGTCGGCGCGGGAACAGAGTGGCTCGTGTTTTCCGCCGGTGACAGTTCGCGCAGCGGACCTCGCATTTCTCGATCTCCGCCCGGATGCGAGCCCAAGTACGTCCACCGCTCGCGTAGGCCGAAACATCGGCGATTTTGTCGCCCAGATGATCGAACTCAAGCACGACGATGTCGGTCTCGCCGCAGTCCACGCAGGGGTGGGCCGCGAGGTACTCGATGATTCGGCGACGATTTTCGGCTCGGGTGGCTGCCACATTGCGCAGCAGCCTCGCCTTCTGGACCTCACGATTTCTTCGGTAGTAGTCCTTCCCGTAGGCCGCGAAACAGTCCCGACACCACGTCTGCAGTTTCGGCTCGCCACGTCGCACCGGAGGAAACGCGTCGAGCGGCTTCACTTCGCCGCATTTCGTGCACGCTCGCATGAAGGCGAGCGTGCCGTCGGCTCAAGCTCGCGCGAATAGGACCGCCGGTCGGTAGTCGAGTACAGGCGCTGCGACCCCGGGGAGATTCGGACTCCCGACCAACAGCTTCGAAGGCTGCTGCTCTATCCACTGAGCTACGGGGCCGGTCGAGAAAAGGCTAGCGCCTCACGAGCGTGTACCACGCGGACGGCCGGCCCTTGCCCTCCTCCACACTGACGACCTTGAACGCATCCGCGAATGTGGCGCGCACATCGTCGGCCGTGAGCCCGAAGGCGGGGCCGCCCGGCGCGAACGCGTAGAGCAGGTAGGTCCCGCCGGAGGGCACGACTCGCGCCAGACCTG
>VBEY01000309.1 GCA_005889295.1 Chloroflexota bacterium
GCCGGAGATCGATCGCATGATCGCCGAGTTCCGGCGGCGACGGGACGCCGTCGTGAAGGGCTTGAACGCCGTCCCCGGGATGAAGTGCCGCACGCCTCAGGGCGCGTTCTACGCGTTTCCGAACGTTCGCGGTCTCGGGCTTCGGTCTAGCGCGGAAGTCGCGGATCGGCTGCTCAACGAGGCCGGCGTCGCGACCCTCGCCGGAACATGCTTCGGTGCGGCCGGCGAGGGCTACCTGCGGCTCTCGTATGCGAACTCGTTGCCAAATCTCGACAAAGCCGTTTCACGCATCGCAGAGTGGTCGGCCCACTTGGCGCCGTTGTTTACCGGCCGCTAACTTTTCCGTAACGCGTTACGGACTCATGCGCCAACCGTGGCGGCGCCGTTACCGGTAGCTCTCATCGATGGTTTGGGCCGTGCTCCCTTTGCGCCCTGTTGCGAGGGACCGGGACAACCGGGCCTAAAACAAACGGGAGGCTGAAGAATGCGAGCGCTCAAGCTCGTCCTCATCTCGGCGTTCGCGACAGCGGTTGTATTCGCGCGCGTTGAGATGGCGAACGCGTATTACGGGCAGATCGACGCGACTCAGGTCGCCAACTCGGGTGGGAACCACCAGGACAACAACAAGGGCGACGGCAAGGCGAAGGCAGATGCGGCTGCGAAAGCAAAGGCTTCGGCCGACGCGAAGGCGAAAGCCGACGCAGCAGCGAAGGCGAAAGCCGAGGCCGATGCAAAAGCCAACGCAGATGCAGCCGCGAAGGCGAAGGCCGACGCAGCCGCTAAGACCAAGGCCGATGCAGAGCTGAGGGCCAGCGTCGCGGCGAAGGTGAGAGCCGACGCCGAAGCGAACGCGAACGCCGAGGCAGCCGCAAAGGCAAAGGCGGACGCGGCGGCCAAGGCGCAAGAGAACGCCGACGCGAAGGCCAAGGCTCGAACGGATGCCGACGTAAAAGCGAAGGCACAGGCGAAGGACGAAGCGAAGGGCAACGCCGATGTGGATGTGAGCGTTGGGGAATCGAGCGGTTCACATCTCTCGAACGGCGGCGGCAACAGCTCTCAGTCGGGCCCGGACATGAACTCGAACCAGACGGGCTCCAAGTCGAAGAACGGTGGCTCGAAGTCCGGCACCGGTTCAAAGAGCAAGGGCAAGGGCTCCGCGACGGGTACTGGATCGCAGAGCGGAAACGGCTCGAACAACACCGGGACGAACTCGGCGAGCAAGGCCGGCACGAACGAGAAGAGCAAGGGCGCCGGTGGATCTGCGACCGGCACCGGCTCGCAGAGCGCCAAGGGTTCGAACAACACCGGGACAAACTCGGCGAGCAAGGCAGCGACGAAGTCGGGTACCGGCACTGGCTCGAAGACAGTCTCGACCGGCGGAACCAGCCACGAGGGCGACACCGGCTTCATCACCACCGCTATCGGCGGCGGTACGACCGCCAGCGCTCAGCTCGCCGGGACGATCACGACCGCTACGCACGTCTTGGCATCACCGAATATCACACCCGCGCAGACCTTCGCGCTGACGGCGGCTATCAACACCGCCGCCACCTTCCAGCTAGAGCTCACTTCGTTGCTGCACGAGGCAGAGAAGGCCCTCGCAGCCCTGAACGCCGCACTGCACTCCGGCACCGAAGCTGAGATCGCAGCGGCACTCACCGCGGCACAGACAGCGGCAGCGAACCTGAACGCGAAGGCCGCCGCCGAGGTCACGGCGAACGCCAACCTCAACGCGGCGATCCTCGCCAACACTCCGGGCGCTCCAACACCTCAGACCCAGACTCCGCCAACGGAGACAACGGCGACAACGGTGACCACGACCACCACCGTGATTCCGGCCGGCGCGATCACCTGGGCCCCGGGATTCGGACCGAACGGCGTGGTGGTCTCGGTGCAGACCGCGCCGACGACCAGCGCAAACACCAGCGCGGTCACCGCCGCAAGCACCAGCGCAAGCACCGGTGCATCGAGCAATAACACCGCGGTGGCCGGAGTTCAGACGGCTCCGCAAAGCGGCTCGGCCGTGGCGGGCGTCTCCAACCTTCCGTCCACGAACACAGGCGACACAACGGGTCTTCTCGGGCTTGGCGCGGCGCTGATGGCGTTCGGGGCGTTCCTCGTTCGCCTGCCGACTAAGTCACGGAAGTAGCAACCAACCTCGTTCGACGAAGAGGGCTCCCAAACCGGGAGCCCTCTTTTTGGTGCCCGAGGCATACCGCGTGCACCCGTCGGTCGGTCGGAGAGTGAGCGAGTGGCACAAGTAGTCGCCCGACCACCCCGCGAGAGCTGGGACCTCGACATCGGCCAGGAGATCGATCGATCCCTCGTGGTGATCGATGGGCTCGGCGGCGGCTCCCGCTACGAGGTCTTCCGCGCCTGGGACCGAGAGCTGTTCTGCCAGGTCGCGGTGAAGGTCATGCGACCACACCGGGTCCAAGAAGATCGGGTCTTAGATGGATTCGAGCGCGAGATCGGCATCA
>VBEY01000310.1 GCA_005889295.1 Chloroflexota bacterium
TGCCGGAAACGTGGTCACCGTCACGTTCAACAAGCCGGTGTGCCGCGTCGCGCTCTTCAACCAGGCGACGTGGCAGGTCAGCTTCAATGCAATCAACGATCCTGTTTTCGGCGACACCATTCCAATTTGCAACGTAGCGGCGGACAACGGTGTCGCAAGCGCGAGCCTGTTCGTCCAGGGACCCCCGCCAGTGGGTTCACTCGTGGCGGTGACGCTGACCGCATCGGGCCACCTAGAGCTGCGGGACGCCGCCGGCGATATCGCCGCCGGCCCCCAGACTCGGTCGGCTACCGCGACGCCTCCCGAGACGATTCCGCCGGCGCTCGTATCTGCCGCTGGCGAGGTAGGGTCGATCACGGTGAAGCTCACCTTCTCCGAGCCCGTCTTCTGCACGGTGTTCCTTCCGTTCCACTACTTCCTGACGGACAACAACCCGTCGACGACCGATCCAATTGTGGTTGGGCAGGGCTTCACCGACCCGTGCGGCAACACTCAGGTCACGGCACATAAGACATTCGCGGTCCTTCTGAACGCACCGCTTCCGGGAACCACTGCCTTCACCGTGACCCTGGTCCCGCAGCCGGGCGAGATCATGGACACATCGGCGAACAATCTCCCCAATCCTTCGAGCGCGACCTTCAACACCGGCGCGCCCGACTTCACTCCGCCGACGATCACCGACGCACGGGTCGCGAACAACATCGCCAGCACGGACTTCGGCGATCCGGGCGACGCGTTCACGGTGACCTTCAGCGAGAAGATGAACGGAAGCGTTGTCGGGCTGATCCCGCTCACCGATCCAGACGGCTCGACCGCGACGGTCTTGTGCAACGTAAATGCGACATGCACGTGGGACTCCGCGGTAACCACCACGTTGGTCGTCTTCACGCAGCCGGTCGCGGGCTCCGGCGGGACGACCCCGGGCATCCAACTGCCGGCGACTATCGCAGGACTCGGCGGCATTACCGATGTCGCTGGCAATGTGCCCGACCTGCCGGGCTCCGCTGATCGGGTAATCGATTCCGAGTAGCCGGGAACAGAATGCGGCCGGTTGAATAATTATCCAGCCGGCCGCATAATCCTCCGCCTATGCCGACTCGCGTCGCCATCGTTGGCGTTACCGGTTATGCGGGCGGCGAGGTCGCACGCCTCCTGCTCCGGCACCCGGAGGCGCGGCTCGTCGCCGCCGTGGCACGGTCCCATCGCGGCGAGCCGCTCCGCGCCGCGCAGCCGCATCTGTACGCGGCGCCGGACTCGCTCGTCATCGGCCAAGAGGTCGGCGACGCCGAGGTAATCTTCACGGCGCTGCCGGCGGGGGAAGCCGCGAAGCAGGCGCGCGGCTGGCTCGACGAGGGTCGCACGGTCATCGACATCGGCAGCGACTTCCGCCTTCGAGATCCAAAGCTCTACGAGCGGTGGTACGGATACAGCCATCCCGCGGCGGAGCTGCTAAAGGAAGCCGTCTACGGCCTGACCGAGCTGGCCCGCGACCGCCTTCGTGGCGCGCGTCTCATCGCAAACCCCGGCTGCTATCCGACCGCGGCCCTCCTCGCGCTGATCCCTGCGCTCAAGGCTGGCCTCATCACAGAGGACATCGTCGTCGATGCGAAGTCGGGGGTGAGCGGCGCCGGCCACGCCGTCGAGGACGCCTACCTCTTCGGGACGATCGATGAGAGCGTTCGTCCGTATGGCGTGCCCAAGCACCGCCACACACCCGAGATCGCGCAGGAGGCCGCCTCGCTCCTAGGCAAGGCGCCGCGCCTCACGTTCACGCCGCATCTGGTCCCGATGAACCGCGGCCTCATCGCGTCCTGCTACGCGCCGCTTCGCGCAGGAAAGACCGCCAAGGACGTCGTGACCGCGTACGCACGGGAGTACGCCGAGGAGCCGTTCGTCCGCGTCATCGACACGTATCCCGCGACGAAAGCCACGCTCGGCAGCAACTGGTGCCTCGTACATGCCCTCGTCGACGATGAGAACGCGCGTCTCGTCGCGTTCGCCGCGCTCGACAACCTCGTGAAGGGCGCGGCCGGATCCGCTCTTCAGAACTTCAACGCTCGCTTCGGCTACCCCGAGACGATGGGTCTCGAGGCGCTCCCACTTTGGCCATGACGGGCGACGTTCTCGGATTCACCGCTGGTA
>VBEY01000304.1 GCA_005889295.1 Chloroflexota bacterium
CTCGCGATCGCGCCATCGACTCCGTCGAGCCGAACCTCGCGTGTGACTTCGACGTCGACGCCCGTGAAACCAGCCTCGGAGAGCGCCGTCGTGTATTCCTCGATGGAGATCGTTCCCGCCACGCAGCCGGCCCATTGATCGAGCGAGTGCTTCACCTCGGCGGGAAGCTCCGCGAGCGCGACCATATCCGCCACGGCGAGCCGGCCGCCTGGCCGGAGAACCCGGTGCGCCTCGCGCAGCACGGCTCGCTTGTCTGCCGCGAGATTGATTACGCAATTCGAGATAACGACATCCACGCTGGCGTCGGGGAGTGGAATCTGCTCGATGGTGCCTTTCAGGAACGTCGCGTTCGGGACGGCCGCCCTGGTCTGATTGCCTTGAGCGACCGCGAGCATCTCATCGGTCATGTCCACGCCGTACGCATGACCGCCTGGCGCGACCCGTCGTGCCGAAAGGAGGACGTCGAGACCCGCGCCGCTCCCGAGGTCGAGAACGAGCTCGCCCGGTCGCAGGTCGGCCAGGAGCGTCGGATTTCCGCAACCGAGACTCGCGGTCGGGTCGATGCCGACCGAGGCGAGCGCCTTAGCCGAGTACTCCGTCCTGATGTCGGAGCAATCGTCGTCGCAGCAAGCGCCGTTTGATGCGCCGACTGTTACCCGGAGCCTGTCACCGTCGTCATGGAGCTTCCAATCAGCGGTCCCGCAGCAGACCCGCTCTGCGTCGAGGAGCCGCGCCAGCTCGGCGCGTGTCTCCGGCGACGCGCGGTACGTCGACGTCACGACCCCCCCGGCCTCGTCTCGGCCGATGAGGGCCGCCCCATCGATGCTGTTCCACTCGGCGCGGCGTGTCGCGAGGTCGGCCGTGCCGAGGTTGCACGCCAGACCGAGCCGCCCGGTGACGCCCGCCGGGGCCATCTGCAAGGCCTTCGCGGCGTAGCGTGTCCGAATCGCTTCCCGTATGTCACTCACACCGGACCCTCCGACGCATAGACAAGCGTCGATGGGACGCTAACGAATCCATTGACGTCCGTCAATGGGTCTGGGAGACTCGAACGGTGGAGAGAATCGCAGTGCTGCCGGAGCGCGAGCGCGGCGTCTGCTGCCCGCCGACGCTGAGAGCACGCCCGGAGAAGATCGAACAGACGAGCGAGATCCTGAAAGCGCTGGCCGACCCGACCCGTCTCCAGATGATGCTCTCCCTCCGCGACGCCAAGGAGCCCGTGTGTATCTGCGACTTCACCGCGACCTTCGATATCTCGCAGCCGACCGTTTCGCACCATATGTCGAGGCTCCGCGAAGCCGGGCTGGTTGATGTCACCAAGCGAGGAATCTGGTCTTTCTACCGGCTCGCGCCGGACCTTCCTGCCGCCACCCGACGGATCCTGAACGCTATCGGCTAGCTGCCCGCTCCCGCGCGGCCTCGTACGCGCGCTCGGTCCGATCGGCCACCAGCTCCCATGTCCATTTCTCCTGAAGCCGGAAGCGGCCGGACTCTCCCATGCGCCGCGCACGCTGGGTGTCCCCGAGCAGCGTCAGGATGGCGCGGGCTATCGCGTGAGGGTCCTGCGGAACGATGAGGCCGTCGACCCCGTCCCGCACCACCTCACGAAGCGGCGGGATGTCGCCCGCGATGACCGGTCGCCACGCGAACCAGGCTTCGAGGTACGTGTGCCCGAACGTCTCGTGCACCGAAGGCATCGCGAAGATTGTCGCCCGCGCGTAAGCCTCGGCCTTGTCCGCCTCGCTCACGATCCCGCGGTCGACCCAGCGCGGGTCCTTCCAGCGTCGCTCGAAGCGCGCGGTCCACGCGTTCTGGCCGATCGCGACGAACCGTGCCTCCGGGCGTGATCGCCACACGATCCTCGCAGCATCGCGTAGCGCGTGATACCCCTTGTACCGCTCCTTGCGTCCGACGAAGAGGACCGTCGCGGGGTCCATCGGAACCTCGGGGAGCCATTCGATGATCGGGCCGGTCCCGGTGACGTGGACGTGGCGTACGCGACGCGAGGCGTACCACTCCGACTCCCACTTCGTCAGGGCGATGACCGCATCGTCGCGGCGGTAGCGCGCGATCTCGGCGACGGACGTGCCCGAGAAGCGCTGGCCGGGATGGACGAGCGGCGTCTCGACAAAAGCCGCACCGGCGGCGCGCGCGGCGCG
>VBEY01000305.1 GCA_005889295.1 Chloroflexota bacterium
CCCGATCGCTCAGCGGCGTTACCGAACGTTCACCAATTCGACGCGAAACCGGCACACGATCTGCGGCCTCTCGGCCCGGCGTAGCCGAGGGCAACGGAGCTCGGAGGGGCGGCCCGGCGGTCTCGACGACGTACATCAGCGCGTCGGCTGTCGACGCGGAGGTTAGCGATGAACCGACAAGCGAAGGCATTCGTTGCTGCACTGGCAGCGATGGCCCTGCTCGGACAGGCCGTCGCGGCGAGCGGAGTCGTGGTCGTGACTCCGAACCACATGGACGGCTGGACGGTTGACGCCATTGGGACCGGAAACGTCACGTTCGTGACCGGACCAGGCACGCCGCCGGTCGGGAAAGGGAGTGCTCAACTTACTATCGGAGCAAACGGCGATGATCACGCATCGCTTCGCAACAGACTTTACAGCGGGACCAAGCTTACAGACCTGACCGCATTGAGTTATTCGACGTACGTTCACTCAACTCCGGCGGTACCCGGCCCGAACCATTGTGACCCGCTGACCGCCTTCGGTGGTGAGCAGGCTGTGTACGTCCTCTTGAATATTGACAACGACAACGACGGCATCGCTGATGACTTCATCTTCTTCGAGCCGACGTATACCGCGCCCTTTAGCTGCGATACGTGGAATTCCTGGGACACGCTGGCCCCAACGTCGAAGTGGTGGTCAGCGTCTGATCCGGTGTTCGCGCCGCCAGGCGCGCCGCTGGCAGCCTACGAGTTAGCGCATCCGAACGCCACGATCGTCAACAGTTCAACCGGCCAGGGCGGCGTTCGTCTTTCCTCCGGAGAGGGTGCGCCCTCCTGGAACAACTTCATCGGGAACACGGATGCATTAACCATCGGCGTTGCTGGCAAGGGCACGACGACCTATGACTTCGAACCTGCGGGGGTCTGCCGAAAAGGCGACGGCGACGGCGACTTCGACGACAAGGATGGTCACAAGCACCGCGCGCACATGCACAAGAATTCATGTGAAGACGGGAACGGAGATGTCGAAGAAGACGACCGCGATTCAGGTAAGCACTTCCAGTCAAGCTCCGTCAGCTCCGCGACATTCACGTCCGATGTAGGCAGCAACACGCTGACCATGATCGGTACGGGTCTCGATGACGGAGTTCCCGTAGGCTTCACGATGGTCGCCGTGGATTACGGTGGCCTCACGCCAAGCGTGTTCACTCTGACTCTCACTGACGGTCGGACGTTCACCGGCGCTCTGGTGAACGGCATCCTCTCCATCGAATAAGGGGTAAGGAAGGGCGGCCGATCAGGCCGCCCTTCCGCCAGTACACGCCTACGCTCAGGCGGTGCCGATCCTTGAAATCCGCCGTCACGCCGAGCGCACCGATCGCGGAAAGGAAGAGAGCGCCCTCTCGCCCGCGGGTCGCGCGATGGCGCAGTCTCTCGCGAAGCGCGCACCCAAGTTCGCTCTGGTTCTCTCGAGTCCGCTGCCCCGCGCGAAAGAGAGTGCGCAGCTCATGGCCGGTCGGCTCGATGGAGTCGAGCCGGGCTTCCTTCCAGAGATGGGCGGCGTGATCGGCGACCGCATCTTCGGCGAGATGCGGAC
>VBEY01000138.1 GCA_005889295.1 Chloroflexota bacterium
AGATCGTGGTGCGAGCGGTGTCCGACTACACCACCGAGCTGCAATGGGATACGGTCGAGGATGTTCACCACTGGTCCACGAAATCGCACCTCGTGCTGTGGTCAACGTCGAGATCGGTGATCCCGGTGAGCGTTCCTTACGCCATGCCGCCCGATACCGCTCGCTACTGGGGAATCTCCTGCGGCGCCGTAAAGATGGACCAGTAGGTCAGGGGTCGTAGCTCGCAAGAATCGCGTCCCACATCGCGTCTGAGGCGAGCTCGCCGAGCGTGACCTCGTCGAGGTTGTCGTTCGCGATCTCCTGCGTCGAGACCATGTAATTCACGTCGCCATCCCAGCGCGCATGGAAGGGGTGTATTCCCCGTGCCATGGAGGCGTGCACCTGGCGGCCGACGGAGCGAAGCTGCAGCTGATCGAGCTTCTGATTCGTGACCACGAGCGAGAGCGTGGTGTTGGCCGATCGCGGGACAGGACCCGTCGGCTTGCCGCGCACGATCTTGCCGGCTCGGTCGACGATGCACCCATAGGCGTTCACGACGACGAACGCGAGGATTTTCGTCACCCCTGACGCGCGGTACGCGCCACCTTCTCCCGCGAGCTCCGCGCCGGTGCCGTGGCTCGCCGTCGCCGATCGTCCCGCCCCGCGTGCGCCCAGCGGAAAGCGACCTGGCCGCATCGCGCGGACGGCGGCCCGGCCGAGGTTCTTGTCCGGATAGATCGCGTTCTCGCGCCGGCCGTAGTCGAACAGGATCGCGCCGGATACGAGCGCGACGTCCATCCACTTGGTCGAGTAGTCGCGCTTCGCGAACAACTCCGCGGCAACGCCCGCGGAAGCCTCGAGCCCGTACAGCGAGCCGCCGGCGAAGCAGACCACCTCGATCACGTCGCGATTCGCGGCGCTGACATCGGGCGATCCGCCACGCACGTCGATCGAGACGGACGCGCGTGTCCCGAAGGAGAAGACGGTGCAGCCGGTCGGTCCCTCGTCGTACTCGGCGACCCCGATCTCAAGTCCCGGGAAATCGAACTCGAGGACGCGTCCACCCGGGAACTCGGTCCGCGGGACGAGGCGGACGAGGTCGTTGGTGATTTGTCCGCTCACTCAAGCACGCCGGTCGCGCCGCGAGAGAGACTGGCGGAAGGCCTTGTCCGTCGCGACCCTGAGCGCCGTCGCGGCGAGCGTGTCGATGACGACGAACGCGCTCTCGTGCGCGTAGTCGCTCACCGACGCCTCCCGCATCCGGTGCGAGTGGCCCGGAACCGGCTCGGCGCTCACGGGGAAGCCGATGTAGTCGGTCGGCACCTTCTGGGACACGTTCCCGATGTCCCCGGACGCGGTGACGAGGTGGCCGCGGGACGGTGACTTGCCGCGGCGGACGAGCTCCTGCGCCAGCGCGTCACCGAGAGCCGGATTCGCCTCGACCGGCAGGTACGGGCGCATCGCGTCCTCGATCGTGACCGTCGTGCCCGTCTGCAGCGCGGCGCCCTTCGCCATCTCCGCGAAGGTCGCGACCATCTCCCTCAGCGCCTCCATGTCGGCGGCGCGGATGCCAAAGTCGCCGACGGCCCGGGACGGGATGATGTTCGAGGCGACGCCACCCTCGCGGATGATCCCGTGCACTCGAGCCGTAGACGGAAGGTGCTGGCGCCAGCCGTCGACCGCGACGAACAGCGCGATGAGCGCGGTCAGCGCGTTGCGGCCCTTCTCCGGCGACACCGCGGCGTGCGCGGCAAGGCCCTGGTACGTGACCCGCTTCGCCATGATCCCGAGGAGTTTTTCGCTCACGCTCCACTGCCCTGCGGCCCCGGGGTGCGAGAAGAGCGCGGCGACGGTGTCCTTGAAGACACCCTTGTCGAGGAGGTCGATCTTCCCGCCGCCCTTCTCCTCCGCGGGTGTGCCCACGAGCTCGATCCCCACCTGGAGATCTTTCGCTGTCGCCGCCGCGGTGAGGAAGGCGCCGACGATCGTCATCGAGATCAGGTTGTGGCCGCAGCCGTGCCCGACCTCGGGCAGGGCGTCGTACTCGGCGAGGAGGGCCACCGCCGGACCGGGCGGGCCAACGCGCGCGCGGAAAGCGGTCGCGAGGCCGCCGACGTTGCGCTCGACCTTGTGGCCGTGCTTCTCGAGCAGCGTGGCGATGCGACCGACCGCGCGGTGTTCCTCGTACGCAAGCTCGGGATCGGCGTTGATCTCGCGGGAGAGCCTGATGAGGTCGTCGCGGAACCCGTCCGCGGTCACTTGGCGATCCGCTCGCGGATGGTCCTCTCGGTAGCGAGGCGCACCGCGGTCGCGCCGAGGGCCTCGGCCGTGATCATCGCGTTGCGGTGGGCGAGATCGCTCACACTCGCCTCGCGCATCTCGTCGGAGTGTCCCGGTACGGGCCTCTCGCTCACAGGGAAACGAACCCAGTCCGTCGGCACCTTTGTCGACACGTTGCCAAGATCGGTCGACGCGGTGACGAGGATCCCGCGCACGGGCGTCACGCCGCGGCGCTCCAGCTCGGCCGCGATCACGTCGCCGAGCGCGCGATTCGCCTTCACCGGCTCGTAGTAGGGAAGATATTCGGCGATCTCGACGTTTGTACCGGTGAGAAGAGCAGCGCCTTTCGCGATCTCGCCGAACCGTTCGACCATCCCATCAAGTGTCTCGCGCTCTTTCGCGCGAAGGCCGAAGATGGCCTCGGCCCGCGCGGGCACGACATTCATCGCTTTTCCGCCGTCGTTGATGTACCCGTGGACGCGCGAGTCCACCTCGAGTTGCTGGCGCCACCCGTCGATGCCGACGAAGAAGCGGATCACCGCGTTGAGCGCGTTGCGTCCTTTCTCGGGCGCGGACCCGGCATGCGCGGCGACGCCCGTGAAGGTGACGCGCTTTCCCACGACGCCGAGGCCCGTGCCGCTCACCGCCCATCCACCCTGCCCGGCGGGGTGTGACGAAAGCACCGCGATGGTCCGATCGAAGACGCCCTTGCGTAACAGGTCGATCTTGCCGCCGCCGTTCTCTTCAGCCGGCGTGCCGATGAGCTCGACCGCCACCTCGAGCTGAGCGGCGCCAGCCGCGGCGAACAGAAAGGCGCCGATGTTGCTGATCGCTATCAGGTTGTGACCGCAGCCGTGGCCGACCTCAGGCAGCGCGTCGTACTCCGCGAGAAGTGCTATCGCGGGGCCGAGAGGTGGCCCGACGCGGGCGCGGAATGCGGTCTCGAGCCCGCCCGTGCCACGCTCGACGCGGTGGCCGGCACGCTCAAGGAATGCGGTGATCGCCGCGGCCGCGTGACGCTCCTGATATGCGAGCTCGGGGTGCTTGTGGATGTCGCGCGAGAGCAGGACGAGGTCGGCGGTCTGGGCTGTGGTCAGGCTCGGCATGTCGCTGTATACTGGCTCACACAACCTTTCCCCTTTCTCACCAGCCGGATGCGTGCGCACCCTATGCGCCCGCCGGACCCACGAATGTCAGAGACCTCGGCAAACAAGACCGCAGGCAAACTAAGGAGCGAACACACCGCTTGGACAATCCAGAAACCACACCAGAGCAGAACCCTACGAACAAAGAAACCCCTACCGCGAGCGCGTCGAACGGCCCCGCCACGAACGGTCCCGCAACAAACGGCGGCACCGCCACCGCGACGGCCACCCGCCGAGAGCCAGCACCCCCCACACCGAGTCGCAAGTACTACACGATCACCGAGCTGAACGAGAAGAAGCCGAAAGAGCTCGCTGAGATCGCCAAGGAATTCAACGTCGAAGGCGCCAGCGGCCTCGGGCAGCAGGACCTCATCACCCGCGTCCTGCAGGCGCAGACCGAAGCGCAGGGCAACATTTTCGCGCAGGGCATCCTCGAGATCGTCGAGGACGGCTTCGGTTTCCTCCGGCGCCGCTCGCTCCTGCCGTCACCGGAGGACGTGTACGTCGGCTCGAGCCAGGTCCGCCGCCTCGGTCTTCGGACGGGCGACTTCGTGACCGGCCAGACCCGGCCTCCGAAGGACAGCGAGAAGTACTTCAGCCTGCTGCGCGTCGAGGCCGTCAACGGCATCGACCCCGAGCAGGCCAAGCGCCGCCCGGTCTTCGAGAACCTCGTGCCGGTCTTCCCCGACGAGATGTTCGACCTCGAGGTCGACAGCGCGAACCTCAGCCAGCGCCTGATCAACCTCGTGAATCCCCTCGGTTATGGCCAGCGGGCACTCATCGTGTCTCCGCCCAAGGCCGGCAAGACGCAGCTTCTGAAGGACATCGCGAACGGCATCTCCGGAAATCATCAGGACGTCCACATCATGGTCGTCCTCGTCGGCGAGCGACCCGAGGAAGTCACAGACATCCGCCGGTCGATCAAGGGCGAGGTCTTCTCGTCCACGTTCGACGAGCCCACTGAAAACCACACCCGCGTCGCGGAGCTCGCGCTCGAGCGCGCGAAGCGTCTCGTTGAGACCGGAAGAGACGTCGTCATCCTTCTCGACTCGATCACCCGACTCGCTCGCGCGTACAACCTCGCGGTCCCACCGTCCGGCCGGACACTGTCCGGTGGTATGGACCCGGTCGCGCTGTACCCGCCGAAGCGGTTCTTCGGTGCGGCACGAAACATCGAAGGCGGTGGCTCGCTGTCGATCTTCGCGACCTGCCTCGTCGACACGGGGTCCCGAATGGACGACGTGATCTACGAGGAGTTCAAGGGGACCGGCAACTCCGAGATGATCCTGGACCGCAAGCTCCAGGAACGACGCACCTTCCCCGCCATCAACATCCCGGCCTCGGGCACGCGCCGCGAGGAGATGTTGCTCGCGCCAGAGGTCATGCGGCAGGTCATCCTGCTGCGAAAGATGCTCTCGGCCGTCGGTCAGATCGAAGGCACAGAGCTCCTGCTGCAACGCCTCGGCAAGACCAAGACGAACAAGGAGTTCCTCGCCGCCATCGCGAAGTCGATGGAGGAGAAGTAATCCGCGAAGCGGGTTAGGGACGACAGCACCCACGTCCGGAACAGCGCGTTCCTGCTCTGGATCTTCGCCTTCCTCGTCTGCCTCGCGGTTCTTGGTTTCATCGCTTTTGGCTACGTCGGCCACGCGTTGGATGGACTTCCGAAGCTCTAGCGGCTCGGCAGCGGAAGCAGCGGAAGGGCATAGAAAATCGCGGTGAGGCCATAGACCGCGAGGCTCGCCTTCGGCTCGATGAACGCCAGGACGATCCCGAGGCTGTATGCGACAAGCCCGATCGGGAAGAGCCGACCCTCCGCTCGGATGCGTCGGGCCGCGGGGCGGTCGCCGACGAGCCGGTGGTCGTGCGTCGCGTATAGGAAGACCGCGGTGAAGGCGATCGCGATGAGGACCGCGCCGAGTCCGTACACGACCAGTGCCGCGGTGGCTCCTCGCTCTGAAAGGATGTACTGGTCCACGAGAGACGTCGGAAAGGGGACGATCCCGACCGCGATCAAGAGCAGCAGGTTCAGGTAGAGGAACCGCCGATCGACGCGTTTGCAGTGCTCCAGCAGCGTGTGATGGTTCACCCAGATGATGCCGATGGTCAGGAAGCTCACGAAGTAGGCGGCGTAGGCGGGCCAGAGATGGAGGAGTTCGCCCACCAGGTCCGGGCTCTCTGGCGGAACTCGGAGCTCGAGCACCAGCAGCGTCGCCGCGATGGCGAAGACGCCGTCGCTGAAAGCCTCAAGGCGGTTCGTCCGCACGCCGACAGTGTGCGGACAAACCGAAGGTTGCGGGGTGCGCTCGGTGAGGGCACATTGTGTGATCTGACGCACAAAACGACCGAGCCCGCTCAGCGACACCCGGCCGAGAAGCGCGCACGGCTCTTGGCCGCGGCGCGGACCCTCTTTGGCCAGATTGGCTATGGCGCGAGCGTTCACCAGATCTGCCGCGCGGCGGGCGTCGGGATCGGCACCTTCTACCACCAGTTCGCGGACAAGGCCGATCTGATGCGGCACCTGATGAGCGAGGAGAACGACTTCCGCGTGCGCGCTTTCGACGCCATCGCGGCCGACCGCAAAGACAACGTCGCCGGGGAGATCGCCCGAGTTCTCGCGGGATCGGATCCGGCGCTGCTGCGGGCGATGATCGAAGCCTGTGGGATCGACCCGCAGCTGCGCGACTTCGGACGCGGTTTGCGGACAAAGACGCAGGAACGCCTTGGGGCAGCCCTGGCGCGCATCCGCGAGGCGCGCGGTAGTCGGCCCGCCCTCGACGCGAGCGCCGCCGCAGCCGCGGCCCTGGTGTTGGGCGATGCCGAGATAGGTCGCACGCCAGGCCCGGAGATCCGTAGGGTCATCGACGTCCTCGTTTTCGCGGAGGGCGACGACCGAGTGCGCGTCCCGACGCCAGCCTAGGCTGGCGGCACGCGAACTGCCGCAGACTCGCACTCGTGGACCGGATCCGGCTCGACATGCACATGCACACCGAGTACTCGCGCGACAGCCGCGTCGGCCTGACTGACTTCGCGGACCTTGCCCGAAAGGCGCAGCTCGGTGCCGTCTGCATCACCGATCACGACACCATCGAGGGTGGTCTGCGGCTGCGCGAGATGGACAGTGGTCTTCAGGTGATCGTCGGCGAAGAGATCACGACCGCCGACGGCGAGCTCGTCGGCCTCTACCTCGAGAAGAAGGTCGCGCCGGGCCTGAGCGCCGAGCACACGATAGGTCTCATCCACGAGCAGGGCGGGCTCGCCTATGTCCCGCATCCCTTCAGCCGGAACCGCCGCCGGCACCTGAACCGGTCCGTGCTCGAGCGCGTCGCACCGAAGCTCGACGTGGTCGAAGTGTTCAACGCTCGGGAGGTCGCGTCATCGAGCAACGTCCGCGCACTCGAATTCGCCCGTGCCCACGACCTTCCCGGCGGAGTCGGCAGCGATTCGCACCGCGCGATCGAGATCGGGCGCGCCTACGTGGACCTCGCGTCATTCGCGACCCCGCGGGAGCTCCTCGTTGCCCTACGCGAGGGCGCCGTAACCGGGACCCTCTCGGGGATCGGGATCCACATGCGCACATGGGTCGACATCGGCCGCAAGTTCATGCGAACACGCGTAGCGCGCCTTCGCGGCAGCGTACGGTGACCGGGAGCCGGCCCGCGATCTGACCATCGGCGTGGACCGGAAGGGCCTCCGACGATGCGATCTCGATGACTTTGCCTCGGAGCAGCCGTGGCGGTCTCCCGGGCCGTCCCGTGCGCCAGATCCCAAGCGTCCAGCGGAAGAGATCGAGCCGCCCCTTGCGCGGAAAGATCGCGACCTCGAGCAGGCCGTCGGTCATGTCGGCATTGGGCACGATCGGGAAAGCCCACGCGTAGTAAGGGCTATTCACGATCAGGACCTGGAGCAAGCGGTAGCGCTCGGCCTTGCCGTCGACGCTGATCTCGACGCGATGTGGGCTCGCGGTCGCCCACCGCCAGACCCGCCGGAACGCTGGCCCCCAGCGACGACGTTCCGCGAGGCGCGCAGCGCCGAACGCGTCGGCGTCCAGACCCACACCGCAGGTCTCGAAGAAGACCCTTCCCGCGACCTCGCCGGCGTCCGACCGTTTTACCTTGCGCCGCGCGATCACACGCGCGGCTTCGATCGGCTCGAGTGGGATCCCGAGGCCGTTCGCGATGTTCATGAAACTGCCGAACGGAAGGATCCCGAGGGTCACGTTGGTCTCTAGGAGCACAGCCGCGGCGGGCGCGACCGTCCCGTCGCCGCCGGCAACGATCACGACCGGAAAACCTTTGGCCACCGCGATCTTCGCGAGGTCCGCAGAGGTTGGGCCATCGGCGCCGGTCTCGCGGAGATCGATGTCGAAGTCCGCCGCGGTGAGGAGGCGCACGCATTCCGCGAGGTCGCCTTCCTGCGCGTGCCGCTGTCCGGCCGCGGGATTCACGATCAGAAGCGCCCGTTCCCTCATGCCCATCGTCGCGCGACGTATGGCACGTCGCGGGCCACCTCAAGGCGCGGTCGCTTTTTCTTCTGCCATCGGAGGGGAGATGGTCCGTCCAAGCGCGACCGGCCTCGCGACCGCGTTCTTCCGACTCTATCTTTTGGAGAGCCTCGCCGCGGGCCCGGCCCGCCCGGCCGCGCTTCTGGCTGCGATCGCAGCCGAGCGGCTGCCCTTTGCGGCGGGCGCGTTCGGCCGTGCGCTTCAGTCACTCGTTGAAGGCGGCTACGTCGCGCCGGCGGCGGCGGCGGTGTGTCTCACATCGCTCGGCGCGGCGGAGCGGATGGCTGAGCGCGAGCGCTGGTCCGACATGCTGCCCACCCTCGTTCGCCTCTTGGGAAATTCCGAACCGCGTCCGCTCCCTGTCGTCGCCGAGGTGGCCCCGCCGCGGGCCCGTCCGGTCGCGGAGGCGTATCTCGACCGGGTGCTGGTCGCGTCGGTGCGGGAGCGGATCGCGGCGACGCGCGACGGTGGACCCACATTCGCGGTCGTGCTCGCACAGCTCGATGTCGATGGAGTCGGCGAGGCCACACGGCGGGCCATGGTGCACCGAGCGATCCGCGCCACCCTCGGAGCGACCGCGACCCTGTTCGGAGGCGACGTCAGCGCCTACCGCTACGGCGACTCGGGCGTCGCCGCGGTCGCTCCGGTCGGACGCGATCCGGCGCGCGGGGAGCGTCTGTGCACCCTCGTGCGCGCGCGACTGGACGAGCTCATGCGCACGATGACCTCGACCGTCCGCGCGTTCGGCAGTGCTCGCTGGAACGTACGCGCGGGCGCGTCGACGTGGAGCGAAGAGCTCGCGACGACCACGGTGTTGCTCCGGCGGGCCGAAGAGGCGCTCGCCACCGACGGTGACCGCCAGGATGCCGCCTAACGGCACTCGCGGTACGATACCTAGACATTTATGCCAAATAAGCCCTCGCAACCTAGCAAAAGCGTAGTCCGTGTTGGTGACGCAGCCGAGCTCCTAGGGATATCCGTCGACACCCTTCGCCGCTGGACGGCCGCTGGACGCCTCGGCGTCCGCCGATCCGCCGGCGGCCAACGCCTCGTCGCCCTCGCCGACATTCGCCGCCTGCAGGGCCAACGCCGGCGGCAACGTGAGCGGCCGGTCGTCGCGCAGTCCGCCCGAAACCGATTCCCGGGCATCGTGATGCGGGTCGAAAAAGACCGTGTCGCGGCGGTCGTCGAGGTCCAGGCTGGTCCGCATCGCCTCGTGAGCCTGATGACGGCGGAGGCGGCGACCGAGCTC